>JBBDYF010000175.1:0-21206 GCA_040901775.1 Pirellulaceae bacterium
AACCAGTTATTTCTCTTAGCGCCCTTGCGCCGCTCTGCGTCTTGGCGTTTGAAGCGCGGGCCGTCGAGCCGCGAGCAAGGCCGGGATCGCCGATGGGCGGTGCCGTTATTAACGATCTACCAAATTGCCAAGCTCCGGCGCGCACGCTCCGCGCCCTGCATGGAATAAATTGTACACGTTCGCGGACAATCTGTCAATACGTCCACTTGAAATGCTTGCCGTTTCGCGAGGCCCAAACGAGATGTCACCTACAACGAAGAGGCTCGCACAATTCTCCGCGCCGCGCAGCGGCATTGGATTTGCTCAAAAGGCTCCTGTGTCCTTCCAGTGGAAGCTAACCGCTTGGGGCGCGTACCCGTGCGGCTGATCCCTGCAAATCGTCATTGAGGTGTTGCCATGGCCGATAAAGATCGTACGGATAAGAACGAAATTCGTTTTGAGGACTTGGTCCCAGTTGGCAGCCGCGTCAGTTGGGGGGCAATTCTGGCTGGAGCGGTGGTGGCGCTGGCGGTCTGCTTCGTGTTGACGCTGCTGGGCACGGCGATTGGCTTCTCGGTCAGCGACAATGTCGATGGCGAGAGCCTGGGCTACGGGGCGGCCATTTGGGCCGTTGTCGCGACAGTGTTCGCACTTTTTGTCGGCGGGTGGGTAACCAGCCAGTGTTGCGTGGGTGAGAACCAGAAGGAAGCCGCCGTCCACGGCATCATCATGTGGGGCACGGTCATGGCCATGCTCTTGTGGATGGTTGCCTCGGGCATCAGTTCCGGCTTTAACGCCATGTTGGAGGTAGCGAACGTCGCTGGTCAGGCTGCCGAAAATACGTCCACCGATACGTGGCAAACGATGGCCCGCAATGCCGGCATTTCTCAAACACAGATCGACCAAATGCAGGAAAATACGGCCACTGCCACCGCCGACGCGCGCCAGGCCGCCACAGACCCCGCCAATCAGGAAGCCGCCCAAGAGGTGGCCACTCAAGCAACGTGGTGGACGCTCGGCGGCACCGCGCTTTCGATGGTGGCGGCCATCGGTGGGGCGCTCATGGGGGCGGGCCCGACGTTCCGCGTGCTGACGACGAGTGTCTGGCAACGCCCCGCACTGGCTGGCGGCCGCTAGCTGTTGTGTAGCGTGGGGGTGGGGCGGCTGCTCATCTGCCTCACCCGCGCTTATTGCTCGGTCTTGTCGAACAGAATGCTGATCGATTGATCGTGGTGAATGCGTTTGATCGCCTCAGCGAAGAGCGGGGCCACGGAGAGCACTTTCAGCTTCGGGATGAGCTTTTCTGGCGGAACCGGAATCGTGTCCGTCACGGCGAGGCCCGTGATCGGGCATTCATTCAACTTCTCGATCGCCTTGCCGCACAACACGCCGTGGGTCGCCGCGACATAGATCTGATCGGCGCCCAGGGCGTGCAGCTTGGCCGCCGCCCCGACGATCGAGCCGCCCGTGCTGATCATGTCGTCGAACATCATGCAGACCATTCCCTCGACGGGCCCGCCGATGATGTTCTCCTGGCGGGTTTCCGTAGGATTGTCGCGGCGCTTGTCGATGATGGCCAGCTTCGCGCCCAGCCGCTTGGCGTGTCCCAGGGCCCGCTTGATGCTGCCGACATCGGGGGTCACGACGATCCTTTTTTCGGGCGGCACGTCCAAAGCGGCGACGAAGTCGTTCAGCACCGGGGCCGCATACATGTTATCGACGGGGACGTCGAAAAAGCCCTGAATTTGCGGCGAATGCAGGTCCATCGTCAGCACCCGGTCGGCCCCGGCCCGAGTGATCAGGTTGGCGACGAGCTTGGCCGTAATCGGCACGCGCCCTTCGTCCTTGCGGTCCTGGCGGGCATAGCCGAAGTACGGCATGACCGTGGTGATCCGCGCGGCGCTGGCCCGTTTGCAACTGTCGATCATGATCAACAGTTCGAGGATGTTGTCGTTGACCGGCGGGCAGGTGGGCTGGATCAGAAAAATGTCGCGGCCGCGAATATCTTCCTCAATCTTGCAGAAATTCTCGCCGTCTGGAAATTTGCCGAGCGTGATTTCCCCCAGCGGCAAATGCAGGAAGTTGCAGATCTCCTTGGCGAGCGCACGATTGGCCTGGCCGCTGAATATCTTTAGCTCGCGCATGTTCGTCAATGTCAGTGGTCAGTTGCTGCTTGTCAGTGGTCATCGGGCTTCCAACTGACTACTGACAACGGACTACTGACTATACCCCATCTTCCGCATCTCTGCTTCCACGGCCGTCAATTCGTCCGCGGTGTTGATGCTCAGCGCTTCGCAGGCGGCCAGCACCGGCAAGGCCTGGACCCGCTTTCCTTCGGCTTTCAGAAGCCCAGGGCAGTCGGTCAAATAGTATTCTTTTTGGCGATTTTCGTTTTTCAACCGATCGAGCGCATGCAGCAGCTCGCGGTTGTCGAAGACGTAAGTGCTCATATTGACTTCGGTTAGTTCCCGCTGGGCCGCGGTGGCATCTTTGTCTTCCACGATGCCCACGAACTCTCCTGCGGCATCGCGTACGATCCGTCCCAAGCCGGCCGGGTTCGACTTGTGCAGCGTTCCCAGCAGACAAGCGGGACGCTGCTCGCGAAAGTGAGCCAGCAGCTTCTCGAGCGACGCCGCCTGTACCAGGGGGGAATCACCCGCCAGCACCAGCGTAAGGCCGTCGTGAGTTGCCAGTTGCTCGCGGGCCATTTTCACGGCATGACCCGTGCCAAGTCTTTCTTCTTGAACGGCGAACGCGACGTTAGTCCTGTCGGCCAAAGCACTTCGGACATCCTCGGCCCGATAGCCCACAACGGCAACGACCCGTTCGACGCCCGCCTGAGCCAGGGCGTCGAGCACGAACTGGATCATCGGCCGGCCCAGGACCGGGCACAGTACCTTGGGCAGGTCCGACTTCATCCGAGTCCCCATTCCGGCTGCCAAAACAACGGCCATTGCATCGGACATCGCACGCTCTCAACTGGTTTGTCGTTTGGCTCGAACTTTTACCCGCTTCGGTAGGCGACAATCTTCCCACGGCCCCGTCGAACCATCCAGGGGGCAAATCAAAACGCGGAACGGCGGCACGCTTGGCAGCGGTCGTTGCCAGTCCGCTGCCCGCGCCGCTAGAATTCCGCCTCTTTGCGCTGGCGCGCGTTCAGCCGGTCTGTAGCAACGACTGGAACACGATCAACAAGGATCGAGCAGCATGAGCGTCTTTCTGGGCGTTGATATTGGCACCTCGGGCACCAAAACCTTAGCGATCGACCAGCGGGGGAAACTTCTGGCCGACGCCTCGCAGTCGTACCCGTGCTACTTTCCCCAACCGCTCTGGAGCGAGCAAGATCCCGAAGATTGGTGGCAGGCCACGGTGGCGACGATCAAAGCGGTCGTGAAAAAAGCCAAGCTGAAGGCCGCCGATGTGAAGGCCATCGGCCTGTCGGGCCAAATGCACGGGTCGGTGTTTCTGGACAAGAGCGGCAAAGTGATCCGTAAGGCCCTGCTCTGGAACGATCAGCGGACGGCCGCCGAGTGCGCGGAGATCGAGCGCCGAGCCGGGGGACGGAAGAAGCTGATTCAACTGGTCGCCAATCCCGCTTTGACCGGCTTTACCGCGCCCAAGATCCTGTGGCTGCGGAACAACGAGCCGAGGAATTTTGAGAAGACCGTGCATGTGTTGTTGCCCAAGGACGACGTCCGCCGCCGCCTGACCGGCGAACTGGCGACCGAGGTGAGCGACGCCAGCGGTATGCTGCTGTTGGACGTGGCCCAGCGAACCTGGTCGAAGAAGCTGCTCGAAAAGTTGGAACTGGACGAGTCGCTGCTGGCCCGTTGCTACGAGTCGGAAGAAATCACCGGCAAGCTGCGTCCCACGATTGCCAAGGAACTGGGCCTTTCGACCGATTGCATCGTCGTCGGCGGGGCGGGAGACTGCGCCGCGAATGCCGTGGGAACGGGTGTCGTCACCGGCGGCACGCTCTCGAATTCCATCGGCACCAGCGGCGTGATGTTCGTCCATTCCGACGAAATGCAGGTCGATCCGCTCGGCCGGTTGCATACGTTCTGTCATGCGGTGCGCGGCAAGTGGCACATGATGGGGGTGACGCTCGCCGCCGGCGGATCGCTGCAATGGTTTGTCGAACAGGTCTGCAAAGATGCGGCCGGCAAAGGAAAAGACGGCTACGAGCTGCTCACCGCCGAAGCCGCCAATGCGCCACCAGGCAGCGATGGCCTGTTCTTTTTGCCGTATCTGGCCGGCGAGCGCACGCCGCACGCCGATCCGCTCGCCCGCGGAGCGTTCGTCGGCCTGACGATGAGCCACACCCGCGGACACCTGGTGCGCAGCGTGATGGAAGGGGTGGCCTACTCGCTCCGCGAAGGGCTGGCGATCATTCGCGAGCTCGATGTGCCGGTCAAGCAGATTCGGGCTTCGGGCGGCGGGGGCAAAAGCCCACTCTGGCGGCAGATTCAGGCCGATGTCTTTGGGCAGGACGTCGTCACCATCAATGCCGAGCAAGGGCCGGGCTACGGCGTGGCGCTGTTGGCGGCGGTCGGCGCGGGGGCATTTAAGAATGTTGAAGAGGCGTGCGCTGCGACGATTCGCGTCGCCGGCAAAACGCAGTACGACAAGCGGGCGGCCAAGATCTACGACCGGGCGTTCCCAATCTACCAACGGCTGTATCAGTCGCTCAAGGAAGATTTTCGGGCGATCGGCGAGCTATAGAGGAATTCCGCCTAAAGACCCTTCCGCCGTTTACCGGTCCCACTCATTCGCGGCTTGACCTCCAGGTCGGTGACCAGCAACAAATCGATCCAGTTGAACGAGTCGTCCGGCTGACACACGATCAGAATCCTGCCGCTGGGAGCCGCCATGATGAATTCGCGGTGATGCACGGGGATCTCACGACCGTCGGCCAAGTGAATGACAAACGGCACGAATGGTTCGGCGGTGTAGAAGCTGCGCACTTGTTCGAGCGTCATTTTGTGACCTTTTAAGTGCTTCGATCTTGTGGCCGCATGTATAGCAGCGCAATATCGATTGCCAATGGCAAGTTTACCCGCGGCTGCACTGCGACGCCACTTCGGGCGAGCTCGCGGACTAACCGGCACGATCGATACCTTCCGCAAACGCACGTCGTATGGACGAGCGAAACAATCAGCGGCACTAATTCTCGGCAAGCCGGCGACCTACAGTTGCCTGCCATGTTGTACGCCCTTCGCAGCGCGCTGTTTCTCCGGTTCCAACGCCCGGCCGCGATGCCGTTGGCCGAGGAGCTGGCGCTGCCCAAGGGGCACATTCCCGCGCTCGATGCGATTCGGGGCCTGGCGATCGTGCTGGTCACGCTGTACCGCTTTGGGGGCGGCGATCATGGGGCGGGCCGAGCGGTCGAGGCGGACTGGCTGGTCGAGCCCGGCTCGCGCGGCGTCGATCTGTTTTTCGTGCTGTCGGGATTTTTGATTACGGGCATCCTGTTCGACGCCAAGGGAAAAGATTACTACTTTCGCAACTTCTACGTGCGGCGGTCGCTCCGCATCTTTCCGTTGTATTACGGCGTGCTGGTCGCCACGATTTTTTTACTTCCCGCGCTATTTCCTGCCACGCGGGCGATGTTCCAGCCGGCGATCGATCACCAGGCCTGGCTGTGGCTGTACGGAGCGAACGTCTTTCAATCGTGGAATGCCGGCTGGTGCCTGGGAGCGCTGAATCACTTCTGGTCGCTGGCGGTCGAAGAACATTTTTACCTGGCCTGGCCGCTGGTGATTTTTTGTTGCAACCGCACGACTGCGATGCGCATTTGCCTGGCGCTCGTCGCCGCTTCGGCGCTGGGCCGCGCGGCCTGGCTGGCCTGCGGCGGCAATAGCGTGGCGGTTGAAGTGTTGACTCCCTTTCGGATGGACGGCCTGGCGCTGGGCGCCTGGATCGCGCTGGCCGCGCGGGGCGGCAATGGGCTCGGCTGGCTCGTTCGATTCGCCCACCCGGTGGCCCTGCTGAGCGGCTTGGCGGCGGGGGGTTTGTGGCTGGCCGACAAGCGGCTCATGGGTTTGCCCTTCACGGCGTGGGCCTGCCTGTGCGGTTCGCTGCTGATCCTTACCATCGCCGCCAGACCGGGAACGCTGCTGGGTCGCTTCGGCCAATCGCGCGTCCTGCAGTTTTTCGGCAAATACAGCTACGCGATGTACGTTTTTCAGAATCCACTGATTCCGCTCATGGCAGGCGTCTTCTCCGCCCCGGCGGTCGCCGCCTTGGTAGGCCACGCCTGGCTGGGACAAGCGATCTATTGCGCGGCGATGTTCGGCCTCACCACGCTGGTCGCCCTCGTGAGCTGGCAATGTTTTGAAAAGCACTGGCTGGCGCTCAAGGGACGGTTTGGCGGCTAGTGCTTGGTCACAGCCTGATTGTGGGATCGGGTGCCACGTCCCACGCTTGCGTGGGCGTGCTCCCGCCGCCGCTCACACGCCCACGGCGTTGGCGTCTAGCCGAAGATATACGATACGTGTGCCGTGGGCGTGGCACCCGAATTCTCAGCGTTGGCAAAGCACTAGCCGCCACGCCGCGGGCGAAACGCATGCCCCGCCAGGCCACAGGCGGCAAAGCCACGCCCGATCAAACAAACTCAGGCAAGGATTTCCCTCTGCGGCTTGGTACTTGCCGCCACCGCCCGCTGCATCGCCCGGCCCGACAGCCGGCGGAACTTGGCCTGCTCCCAGCGGGCATACGGATAGGCGAGCCGGGCGAGCCAGTGGGCAGGCTGCGAGAGGGCCAGCAGGTCGTACCAGACGCTGTCGTCGCGCTCGTTCCACTCGACGGCGAACCGCTCTTCGCCCCGCTCGGGATGGTCGGCAAGCGTACCATAGGCGAAGCCAAACCGCCGCCGCTCGTCCACGCGATAGACGACCCGCGCCGGCATCAACATCCACAAAAAGAACGGCCGGGCCCGGTAGAGCACCGCCACGGTATCGCCCGGCTGCTGCGGCGAGTTTGGCCAGAAGACTTGCGTCATTTCGCGGGGGAACATTTTCCAATCGCGAATCGCCTGGCTAGCGGCGGCGAACACGTCCTTTCCGTGGCCGAGCAGCACCCGCTGCCGGTCGAGCTTCCAACCGGGCCGAGCGGAAAGGGCCGGCGAACGGGTCGCCGCGACCTGGTCGTACGACCAAGGCCTGCCCGCCTGGCCGATTAGATAAGCGCGGATGAATTCGTCGGTCGGTCGCTGAAGACTGAACATGATGTTTTTCTCAGTTATGACCGCAATCCGCGAGGCCCGTTAACGAACACTCCGGGCGGGATGAATTGCTTTCAGCGGTCGGGTATAACCAGCAGCATGTTCGTCGTCGAAAACCCGGTGCTGCAGCGCGAGCTGCTCGTCAACCTGCGAATGGGGCGGGCCTTCGTCCTGCTGTTTTTGTATCAAGCCCTGCTGGGCGCGGTCGTCTATTTTGCCTGGCCGCAAGACACCCGGCTCGACATGACCTCGAACAGCCGGAGTGGCGCCCAGACCCGCCGACTGGTCGATCTGTTCTTCGTGGGGCAATACGTGCTGGCGTCGATGATGGCCCCCAGCTTTGCCGCCGGCTCGATCACCGGCGAGAAAGAGCGCAAGACCTACGAAATGCTGCTGGCCAGCCCGCTCCGGCCGTCGGCCATTGTTTTCGGCAAAGTGGTCGCCTCGCTGTCGCACCTGGCGGTGCTGGTGTTCGCTTCGCTGCCGATCGTCATGCTCTGCCTGCCGCTGGGGGGCGTCTCGGTCTATGAGGTGCTGGCGGCCTATCTGGGGCTGCTCCTGTCGATCGTCACGTTTGGGATGATCAGCGTCGCCTGCAGCGCCTATTTCCAACGGACGAGCGCCTCGCTGGTTGTCTCGTACCTGATGATCCTGCCGCTGGCGCTGGTCGGCGTCATCCTGTGGATGCAACTGGCCGATCAGGGCTTTTTCCGGCTGATGCTCATTCTGACGGTCCTGCCCGCGGTATCGCTGGCCGTCTGCCTGGCGCTGTTTTTCAACACCAGCGCGCTGCTGTTGCATCCGCCCGATGTCGGCAGCGAAGGGAAGGAAGTCGTCGATCTAGAGCAAGAATCGCAGCAAGCCGTGGGGCTGGTCATTCAGCGCGACCAATTTCCAGACAAGCTGTTTGCCCCGCCCAAGCGCGACGACCTGATGGAGGACGGCGACAACCCGGTGTACGACAAGGAAATCCGCAGCGAGATTTTCAGCCAGGGGACGCTGATGCTCCGCCTGGTCATCCAGGTGAGCATGCTGCTGGCGATTCCGTTCATGGCGGTCTGCCTGTATATCTGGCCGCAGTATGCCCCCTGGTACATCAGCTACGTGGTGATGTTCAACATGCTGGTCGGGCCGGTGTTTTCGGCCGGCAGCGTGACCAGCGAGCGCGAGCGCGAAACGCTCGACCTGTTGCTAACCACCGTCATTACGCCCTGGGATATCCTGTGGGGCAAGCTGATCGCCGGTCTGCGCGTGTCGAGCGTGCTGACGCTGTTCCTGGTTTGGCCCGTGCTGCTGGCCTGCGTGATGGTGTCGCTCTATTGGACGAACCTGCTGGCGGTGCTGGCCTATCTGGCGATCGTGCTGATTACCTGTTTGACGACCGCCATGCTGGCCCTGTTCAACTCGGTCCTCTTCAAAAAAACGTCCCACGCCATGATGGCGACCTACCTGGTTATCATCGTGCTGTTCTGTGCCCCGCTGGCGGTCAACTTCTTCGCCCAGACGTTCTTTCCCGAACATCCCAACGCACCCTACGTCGAGAAGGCGGGCTTTGTCAGCCCCTTCGCGGCCGCGCTGGCGGTGCCGCTGGACGTGGGAATTGTCGGCAACGAACGGGGCAGCAGCGGGGCGCCCCCCGATCCCGGCGACTGGCGCATGTTCTTCGGCTACGTCGCCTTCAGTCTGCTGTTGGACAGCGGGTTGATCGTCACGATGATGTGGCTGTTCAACACGCGCTGGCGCGTGGCGGGATAATGCGAGAATCGCTCGCCTTTACCCTTCCATCCGAAAGCGATCCTTGGCTGAATCCTTCTTTTTGAGCGACCCGCCGAACGGGGCCGCCATGGCGTCCAACATTTCGTCGAACACCGTCGAAGTGTCCTCGATGACGATCAACTGGTCGCCGGGGAGGATCGAATAGTCGAACTCGGGCGCGACGCGTTTCTCTTTGCGGTCGTATTCGAGCACCATCTGGTGCAAGCGACCATCCGGCAAAGGCCGGTGTAGTCGCAGCGTGAACTTGCGGTACTTCTGGTTGGCACGCGTGTGCTCCAAGGCTTCCTGCACGTTTAGCGTTCCTACCAACGGCTGCTCTTTGGCGATCGGTTTCCCGCCTTCCGGGCGGCATTCCACCGTGAAGTTGGCGGGCGGCGTCTCCAGCTTGCCATCCTCGACGCCGTTAGGAGTGATCTGAGCCATAAGCTGCGGCGAAAGCTGTTCCTCGAACAGCGAGCACCCCGTCGATAAGCCGCCCCAAGCAGCAGCGAAGAGGGCAACGGCGATTCGCGAATTCAAGCGACACATCATCATCGGTCGGTTCCTTCCGAGCTGCTAGGGGGCCTGGCAATTGACTCGTGGGCGAGCCGCCAAAGCCAGCGCGATCGGCAAAGTTTCCCTAGCTTTCCGCATCGCAACAAGGCCGAATATCGACGCCGGCATTCGCTTTCTTGAGTCAACTTTGGCAAAATGACTGCCAATTCAATGGTCGGAGTAAATTGGTATGCAAACGATAGCGAAAATCGCGATAGCAGCCCTGTGCTGGCTGAGCAATTTCCCCGCGGGCTTGGCTGCCGAGCCCACCCGGGCCGAGGCCCTGGCGGCGCTTAAAAAAGCGGCCACCTTCTTCCACGAGCAAGTGGGAACCGACGGCGGCTACCTCTACAAATACAGCGGCGATCTCCAGCTTCGCGAGGCCGAGGGGATCCACCACGCCAGCATCGTCTGGGTGCAGCCGCCGGGCACGCCCACCATCGGCGAGGCGTTTCTCGATGCCTTCGACGCCACCGACGATCCGTACTACCTGGCTGCCGCCAAGTCCGTTGCCGGGGCGCTGCTCCAGGGCCAGCTTCGCAGCGGCGGCTGGGATCACGAGATCGAACTCGATCATCAAAAGCGGCTGGGCTATGCCTACCGCGACGTGCCCTCCAAACGCAAGCAAGCGGGCAAAAGCTCCCTCGACGACGACATCTCGCAGTCGGCCATGCGGTTTCTAATCCGGCTCGACGAGACCTTGCAGCACAACGACGCGAAGCTGCACGAGGCAACCCTGTATGCCCTCGATGCCTTTCTGAAAGCGCAACGTCCGGGTGGGGGCTGGTACCAGTGGTGGGACAAGTTTCCCACGCCGGCCGGCGAAGCGGAGTTTCCGATCCGGAAAGCATCGTATCCCCAGGAGTGGTCGCGAAAGTGGCTCAACGACTGGACCGGCCAGTACTATCTGAACGACAACGTCATGGCGAACAATATCGCCACGCTGTTAGCCGCACACCGGGCCTATGGCGATGCCAGATATCTGGCCGCTGCCGAAAGGGCAGGGGATTTTTTGATCCTGGCCCAAATGCCCGATCCGCAACCCGCCTGGGCCCAACAGTACGACCTCGAGATGCATCCCGTCTGGGATCGCAAGTTCGAGCCGCCGGCGATCAGCGGCCGGGAATCTCAGGACGTGATCTTGGTGCTGCTTACCTTGCACGAAACGACAGGCAACGAGAAATACCTGCGGCCCATTCCCCCCGCGCTCGCATACCTGAAAAAATCGACCCTCCCAGACGGCCGCCTGGCCCGGTTCTACGAACTGCAAACCAACCGGCCGCTCTACTTCAAACGAACCGGAAAAATCTACGACCTGACGTATAGCGACGCGGAACTGCCCGACCACTACGGATTCGTCGTCGAATCTCGGTTGGCCGACATCGAGCGGAAATATCGCGCCGCCATCGACGACCGGACTAACGTACTGGCAGCGCCGAAGGTGACGACCTTCGCCCGCGGGCCAAGCCCCGTCCGCCGCGCGATCGACGCCCTCGACGCGCGCGGCGCCTGGGTCGAGCGCGGCCGGCTGCCGCATCACAAGGTCGAACCCGCCAGCGGCGTGATCGACTGTGCCACGTTCGCGGCCAACATCAAGCTGCTGTGCGAGTACCTGGCCGCGAACCCCTAGCGATCCGACGCCGGGGGTGGCTCAGTGAAGCACTCTGTCGGCTACGACGACGACAACCTTACCGCCGCGAGAAGCTTGGCCGGCCGCCAATCGCAAACGGTTCGCGGCCGGCGCCGAAGTCGGAAAAGAGGGCGTCCGCCGCAGCGGCGTCGGTAGGGGCCGGGGCCAGATCGCCGATCCGTTCGATACGGACGGCATCGCCGATCACGAATTCGTTCGCGGCATTCGAAAGCGCGACGACCAGATCGGCACCCGTAATGTCGAAGATGCCCAGGGACTTCCACGACACTCCGCCGTCGGTGAAGTCGGCCGGTTGCTGCTCTTGGTTCACGCGGACGGTGCCCAAGTTCGCTCCGCCGCTCAGGACGGAAAACGGAGCGTCGGTGGCCCGATTGGGGTCGGTGTACCAGGTGACGGCGACCTGGTACCGGCCGGGGGTGACGTTGGCGGTCCAGCGGGCCACCTCGGCGCCGGAACCGGCCGCCGCGTAACTCAGGTTGCCTCGATAGCCTTGACCGCCGTACAAAAACCAAGCGCCGGCGGCGCTGAACCCGTTGTCCTCATTGTCGATCACCTGCGTGCTGGAGACCGGCGTCGTGGGCAAATCGCCGACGCGCTCGATGCGCACGCCGTCGGCAATGACGTATTCGTTGGCGGCGTTGCCCAATTCAACCACCAGGCTGTCGCCCGTGATGTTGAACGTCCCCAAGTCCTTCCAGCCGACGCCCTGGTCGGTCAGGCCACTGGGGGCTTGCTCCTGGTTCACGCGAATCGTGCCCAGGTTCGTTCCGCCGCTCAGGATGGAAAACGGAGCGTCGGTGGCCCGGTTCGCTTGGGGATCCCATGTGGCCGCCACGCGGTATTGGCCCGGTGTGACCGTCGCGCTCCAGCGGGCCACGGCCGAGCCCGAGCCGGCTGCTGCATAATGGATGTTGCCCTGATAGCCTTGCCCGCCATAGGGAGTCCAGTTGCCAACGACGCTAAAACGCGGATCCAGGTTGTCGATCACCTGCGCCTCGGATGGCGGCTGCGGGGGCGGGGGCGGGGGCGGGGGCGGGGGCGTCGCGGGGCCATCCACCCGCTGAATTCGAATGGCATCGGCGATCACGTACTCGTTGGCCAGGTTGCTCAGCTCGACCGCCAGGTTCGAGCTGGTGATGTCGAACGTTCCGAGCGTCCGCCAGGTAACGCCTTGGTCGATGAACTCGGCCGGTGCTTGCTCTTGATTGATGGCAGCCGTCGCGAGCCGGGTCGCTCCGTCGAGGACCGCGAACGGCGCGTTGGTGGCCCGATTGGGGTCGGTGTACCAGGTGACGGCGACTTGGTACCGGCCGGGGGTGACGTTGGCCGCCCAGCGGGCAACCGCCGAGCCCGAACCGGCGGCCGAATAGTGGATGTTGCTCCGCAGACCCTGGCCGGGATAGCTGATCCACGCGCCGGAGGTGCTGAAGCCGGCGTCCAGGTTGTCCACAATTTGAATGCCGCCCGCCACGGGCGCGGTCGCGACCGATCCGCTGAGACCAATGTCGAACGCCAAGTTGCTGGGATCGTTGCTCGCCAAGCGCAGGGTTCCGCCGTACGATCCGGCGGTCGCGGCGGACAGGCCGATCGTGAAGGTCGTCCAGCCGCCGGCGGCAAGCGTGGTGCTTCCCAGGTTGCTGACCAGACTAAAACCCGCCGGCAAGGCGGCCTGCGACAGGGGGGAAAGCGAAAGCGGGCCGCCGCCATGGTTGCGGACGGTGATCGTTCGCGAGAGCGAGGCGCCGACCACGGTCGAGCCGAAGTTCACCGCCCCGGGGTTGGCTAACGGCGCGCCCTCCACCTCCACCGCGATCGACGGACTTTGCGAGGCGGCCGGCAGCGTCCCGCCGATCGTGTACTGTCCCAAATTGCCGTATCCGCCCGAACTGCGAGCGACCAGATAGAACGTGCCGGCGGCTAGGGAAGTGGCAATGCTCGCTCCCAGTGAAGTGCTGGGATTGGCGCTGACGATCGCGCTGCCGGCCGCATCGAGCAATTCCAGCACGGCGTCGAGATTCGGCCCGTAGGCGGCGGGGCTCAACTGAATGCTTAGCGGCCCCCCCGTCGTCGCGAACGACCATACGTCTTGCTCGTTGTTGCCCAGGCGGCCCGCAAAGCTGACCGACGTGCCACTCGCCGGCAGCGCCGACGCGGTGCCAATCGCGTTGCCAAAGTCGTCGGCTCGCCAGCCGAACGCATTATTCGAGCCCGACAACACGGCCAAATTGTCTTGCAAATTCGTGGAACTGAACGAAGTCGCTCCGTTGTGCCAGGTCGTGCGCTCCGCGGAGTAGCCCGTTCCCATGATCGGAGCCCAAGCGGCGTTGCCCGAATTGTAGGCCTGCACGAGCGTCGTGCCGCTCCACAGCGATTGATGGTACAAGCCGAACAAGTGCCCCGCCTCGTGCGAAACGACTTCGGCGACGTACCGCGGATTTCCGTTGCCAACATTGTTTGCAAAGGCATAACCGACGTTCGGCGCCGCGTTGGAAAATCCGCCGATATAGGCGACGCCGCCAGCCGAAGCGCCGTACCAGTCGTAAGAGCTGCCTCCGATGGCTAAGTGTGCCACGACGCGATCCGCCAGGCTGCCGGGATCGATCGTCGTCACGTCGATGTTCAGCGGCGAAAAATCTTCGGCCACGCGGGCCCAAATTTCGCGAATCGAATCGAGTTCTCCGGCGCTCCACGTATTTCGATCGCCATCCTGGTCGTAGGCCGGGGTGGTCGCATTGGAGTAGTTTCCCCAACTCGTCTGGAAATGGCCGTTAAAGTCGAGATACAGTTTGGCCGTCGCGCCGGGATTGCTGCTGAGCTGCGGCAGACTGGTCAGCGGGACCGACGCGGCCGCCGGCATGGCCGCGGCTTCAATAACGGGAATCTCGCCGAGCCCTTGGCCCGTGCAAATCGGGCACTGGCAAAGTCCGCGGTTAAGCTCCGGCCCCAGGCTGCTGGCTGGGTCGCTGGGCGCGGCTGCCATCAGCAGGCGTGGCTCAAGACGTTCGAATTGGCGAGTGCGGAAGCGAGTGGGTACGTTATGGCGGCGAAGGTCTCGTGAGTGCATCGATAACCTGAAGAAGACGAGGAAGCGAGCGAGTTGCCGAGCGACAATTTGCCGCCAGCGCGTCGCACAACGGATTCAGCAAAATCTTCGAGCGAAGACTTGCTATGTTGTAGCGACCGACTCCGAATCGTACAAAGGGTTTGCACGATGGCCACCGAAACGCGGGAAGCCGCACCGCTGCCGGCAGTGACCGGACAATATGTCCGAGTGGAGGGTGCTACTGGGCCGCTACCGCGGGCTTCCGCTTGGGCTTGTAGATTTCGGTCGCCGTGCCGAAAAAAGCCTCGCCCGCGTTCATGATCGTTTCGCTGAGCGTGGGATGCGGGTGGATCGTCTGGGTGATGTCGGTGACTTCGCACCCCATTTCGAGGGCCAGGACGGCTTCGGCGATGAGCTCGCCCGCGCCGGGACCGACAATGCCAACGCCCAGGACGCGCTCGGTTTCGGGATCGACCAGAATCTTCGTCAGTCCTTCGGTTCGTCCCAGGGCGACCGCCCGGCCGCTCGCGCCCCAAGGATAGACAGCCGCTTCGTACTTGCGGCCTTCCTGCTTGGCTTGCTCTTCGGTCAGGCCGGCCCAGGCGATTTCGGGATCGGTAAACACCACCGCGGGAATCGCCACCTTGTCGAAAGCTGCCGGCTTGCCCAGGATCACCTCGACCGCCGTCCGCCCTTGGTGGGTCGCCTTGTGGGCCAGCATCGGCTCGCCCGCGACGTC
The DNA here is from genome assembly GCA_040901775.1 of Pirellulaceae bacterium. Classification (GTDB taxonomy): domain Bacteria; phylum Planctomycetota; class Planctomycetia; order Pirellulales; family Pirellulaceae; genus CAYLLN01. The sequence continues at coordinate 14,945 of JBBDYF010000175.1, forward strand.
GCCAATGGCCAGGATGTGTGGATCGGCCGTGCGCAGTTGTTGGTCGATCTGGGCAAAGCCACGTTGATCGAGCTCGACCTGCGTGTTCTCCAGGCCGAAGCCCTTGCTGTTTGGGCGGCGACCGACCGAGACCAGCACCCGATCGTATTGCTCGGTGCCAAACTTGCCGGGCCCTTCAAAAGCGACCTCGACCTTGTTGCCCACGAGGCCCAGCGATCCGACCTTCGTGCTCAGAAAAATCCGCTCGCCAAATAGCGCCGTCAGCCGTTTTTGCAACGGCTTGACCAGATCGCGATCGGCGCCGGGCAACAGGCCGTCGGTCAGTTCGACCACGCTCACTTTCGAGCCGAGCTGGGCATAGACCGTACCCATTTCCAGCCCGATGTAGCCGCCCCCCACTACCAGCAGTGTTTCGGGCAAATCGGTCAGATCGAGCGCGCCGGTCGAATCCATGACCCGATCCGAAGAGATGTTGAAAGCGGCCGGCATGGCGGGGGTCGAACCGGTCGCCAGAATGCAATGGTCGAAGGTCAACTTGCCGTCTTCGGGAATTGAAGGATCGTCCCCTTCCAGCCGCAGCGTCGTGGAATTCTCGAACGTGCCGCGGGCATGAATCACCTTCACGCCGCGCCGTTTGGCAAGCTGCTTGAGGCCGCCCGAGAGCGCGGCGATGACCTTTTCCTTGCGGGCGCGAACCTTGTCGATGTTGATCTTCGGGGCGCGATATTCCACACCCCATTCCTGCCGCAGTTCGTCCACCTCGGCAATGACGCGGGCCACATGCAGCAGGGCCTTGCTCGGAATGCAGCCCCGCAACAGGCAGGTGCCGCCGAGGCGGGCGTCGGCTTCGACCAGCACGACCTCGAGCCCTTCGTCGGCTGCCAGAAAGGCGGCGGCATAACCGCCGGGACCGCCACCGAGAACGACCAGGGGAGTGTGCATGAGAAGAGATCAGGGGTCAGAGATCAGGGATCAGAGATCAGGATTGCATAGCCGCGACCATTGGTCGCGCTCCTCAGACGGCCAGACACATCGGGTGGGCGAGGCTCCTGCCGAGCCGTGGGCGGCGCGCTCGACGCGCTGGCATCAAGAAACGGCAAGCGACGCTTGCTGGGAAGCGTCGCCGGGAATTATACGATTGAACTGACGGGCCGGGCAGGTTGGTAACCTATCCCACTTACCGCGCCAGGAATTCGACCACGATGTTCACATCGACCGGCAGGCTGAAATCGCCCGCGCCGGGCAGGCCGACCATGGTGGCCCGCAGCGTCTCGGTGTCGAGCGTGATCCAGTCGGGCGTTTGTTGGCTATTGCCGTCGCCGACGACGCCCTTGTAGTAATTGTAGATTTTTTCTTTCGGGCGAACCGTAATCACGTCTCCCGGTCGCATCTGGTAGCTGGGGCTGGTGACTTTGATCCCGTTCACGTAGAAGTGGCCGTGTACGATCCCCTGGCGGGCCTGGGGGCGGGTTTTGGTCAGTCCCGCGCGGCGGACGACGTTGTCCAGCCGGCGTTCGCACATCGTCAGCATCTGCTCGCCGGTGTTCCCCTTTTTCGAGGCCACCATGTGGTAATAGCGTCGCAGTTGCCGCTCGAGCAGGCCGTAGTAATGCTTGATCTTCTGCTTCTCGGCCGAGGCCAAGCCCCAGTTCGACATCTTGCGGCCGCGGGGATGCATCCCGGGCGGGTTTTCGCGGCGCTCGAGCGCTCGAATGGCACCGGCACTTTCATAGACCAATGTTCCCAGGCGGCGGTTAATGCGGGCCTTGGGACCGTTGTAGCGAGCCATGTATCCGTTGCTCCTCGGATCGACCTTCGATCATCCGACAATCTCAATGTTCGTTAAGCGTCGTAAACGCAATGCGGCAGGCCCCTTATCTTGCCGAAATGCCCCGGCGGTGACAAGTGGGGTTCAGAACACGATCACTCCCTTTTGGATTCGACGATTTTCCCTTTCATCCCTTTTCGAGTAGCATATTGTCCATGTCTGCCGCCTCCCAGCCCCCGACCGCCAGCGAGCTTAACGAGGCCCCGCTCGTCGCCCGGTTGCAAGCGGGAGACGCCGCCAGTTACGAACAGGTGGTCCGCCAGCAAGGCGGCAGGCTCCTGGTTGTGGCGCGGCAAATCCTGGGCAGCGAAGACGACGCGCTCGATGCCTTGCAAGATGGCCTGCTCACCGCCTTCAAGGCGATCGGCCGTTTCGAGGGGAAAGCGAAGCTTTCGACCTGGTTGCACCGGATTATCGTCAACGCCGCCCTGATGCGCCTTCGCTCGCGCCGCCGGAGGCGCGAGCGGCCGATCGACGACCTGCTCCCCACCTTTTTGTCCGACGGCCATCAGGCCCGGCCCACACCGACGTGGAACCAGTCGGCCCTGGCCGGCATCCAACAGCAGGAGACGCAGCAAATGGTTCGCGCGGCAATCGACAAGCTGCCCGAAGATTACCGCCTGGTTCTGCTGCTACGCGACATTCAGGAGCTGGATACGGCTGGCACCGCCGAGCTATTGGGAATTAGCGAAGGGAACGTGAAAGTCCGCCTGCACCGAGCGCGCCAGGCGCTCAAGACGCTGCTCGAGCCGATGTTTGGAGAGACCCTGCCATGATGCTGCATTTCACCTGTCAGGAAGCGCTCGACTACCTGACGGACTATCTCGACGGGCAACTTCCCGCGGGCGAGCTGGCGCGCCTCGACGAGCACCTGGCGGTCTGTCCGCAATGCGTGGACTACCTCAACAATCTGCGGGCAACGGTCGAGTTGACGCGGCACGCGTGCGCTCAAGACTCCGCCCTGGCCCAAATCCCCGAGGAATTGGTGCAGGCAATTCTGCAAGCGCGGGAGAGGGAATTTCCCAAGCCCTGAATCAAATCGCTTCGACCGTCTGTTTTGCCTGCGCCGGCGGCACCAACCGAGCCCTTGTCGCCGACATCGACCAGGCGGGCGAGTTGCCTTCGAGCGGATTAAAAAAAATATTTCCGCAGGTGCTTGACGGATGTTTGCAGGAGCGTAAGATGACCCCACGAATGGTCGGAGGTTTCCTTCGTCTGCTTTCTCATGTTTAGCGGGAGCGAAGCGATGTGGCGGGATTCTGGGACACTGGCCGGCAACTCCTGGGCGTTGCGCTTTTGGTCCGCCGATTATTTCGTTTCGCCCGCATTGGCCGGCATCCTGGTCTTGGCCGCGGTGGCCAAGGCCTTCGGCGAGGGCACTTCCGCTCGATTGCCGGTGCCACTCGAACTGGTCGTCTTTGCCGAACTGTTGGCGGGCTTCACGCTCTTGTTTCATCGGACGCGGCCGCTCGGTCGCGGGCTGGTGGGAATCTTTTTTCTAGTGCTCGCCGGTTTCGCGATGAGTGCTGCCGCTGCGGGCAAGCCGGCCTGCGATTGCCTGGGCGAGCTCCGCATCGCGCCTGGGTGGATGGCGGCGCTGGACTTGTTTGCAGCGTCCTGGCTTTTGGCCGGTTGCTTGCTGGCCGGGGTTGCCAGCCCCGTTCGCAGGGAAATTCTCAGAAAAAGCAGTGCGCACGAGCGGGAGATCGTGGCTAATCAAACTTTTGAGCAGTCAAGTCTTTAGTTGGTAAGGGAGCACATCCCATGTCCGTGCGATCAACAGTCACTCTGGCTGGCGTGGCGGCCATCATGTTGATTCTCGGCAGCCGTTGGTGTCGCGAGCGTGCGGTGGCTCTGCAAACGCTCCGCGTCGAGGCAAAGGAGCTAACACTGGGAGAGGTTTGGCTGCAAGAACCGATTCGCCGCACGCTGAATGTTCACAACACATCAATGGACATCGTGCGGGTGGCGGCGTTTGATGGGGGCTGCGTATGCACCGCCGTGTCGCCCAGCTCAATGGAGCTCGCGGCGGGCGAATCCAAACCGCTCGAAGTGACCATCGATCCGCTGCTGGTCGCCGACGACAACGCATCGGCCAGCAAATGGCCGCTCGCGATCACGATCAAAGCGCGAACCGGCGACGCGCGAACCGACTCGTCGTGGCGGCTGCAAGGAAAGCTCGTTTCGCCTCTTGCGCCTCCTGTGGTCCAGCCCGCGCTGCTAAAGCTCGTCAGGACCGATCCGCCGCGCACGGTGTCGCTTCCAATCAGGCTCAAGCCGGGAATGGTACTGAAACGGGTCACCTCGAAAACTGACGGCGTATCGATCGCGTTCAAATCCGTGGCGGCGGATCGGGCCGTGTTAAACGTGCGGATCGACCCAGCCCAGATGGAAGCGGGGGATTTCGCGGCTCGCAACCTGCTGCACATACAAGATACGCGGGGTAACTCGCTTCCCCCCCTTCCCCTGGATGTTGTAGGGTCCGTTCGAGCGTCGGTCGCCTTGGAACCCGCCGTGCTGCTGGCCGGCATCCGCCAGTCCGCCGATACGGTGCTGATCCGCTCGGCAATTGGCAAGCGGTTCCAGGTGCTCGGCGTGGGAAACTGCGAAGGGCTCACAACCGAACTGCTTCCAGGCGACGAGTACGCGGCGGAAAGATCGCTGAGAATCGCTTGCACGCGTCCCGACGAAAAGATGGAAATGGCCTCGCTCGTCATCGACGTGCGGAGCGAAGGCTCGCGGATCGACGAACGGATAACGCTTTCGATTCAGCGACCCGGTAAGCTCCTTTTTCAAACTGCACGAACAGGGGATTAGACCGTTATTTTCCAGGAAGTTCAGCGATGACGATCTTAATGCTTTTTATCAGGCGTTCGATCTGTGTCGCGGCGCTGTTGGCCGTCGCCAGCCCGCCGCTGTCCGCGGCGGAGCCGATTCAACTTGCCGACGTGTTGCGCGTCTGGCGGAAGCGGGAAAGCGCCGCCCGCACCCTCCGCTTCGATTTGGTACGCGAATACGTCAGGGCCAAAGGGACATTGACAGGCATCAACGAAGAACAGGGGACCGTGACGACACTGCCGGAGTCGTTTAAGTCCGATCAGCGGGTGGTGCTCGTCATCGACGGGGTGAAGATGCGTTACGAACGGATCGGTGATACTTGGGCCCCCGGCATCGAAGCGCCCGCCCCGGAGACGATGATCGCGGTCTTCGATGGCGCTCGCCAGAAGATCGTTCACGAGCGCCAGCAAAGCGACGATCGAATGTTTTCTCAAGGGTGGGTGCGGTCCGAGAAGCGGCATCCAGATGCCGCGAATGTGCATCTCTCTCCCATCATCCGGCATTTTCGTCCGACTTCGCCGGTTTTCGGCGTCATCGGTATTGACCGGCTCCAAGTCGAGCGCCAGGACGAGATGGTGGATGGACTGCGGTGCGTCATCCTCAAGGAGGCGCTTCCCGACGGCCTGCGGGCGCGGAAATACTGGGTCGCCCCCGACCGGGAGATGGGGATCGTGCGCTACGTCGGTTATTTCCAAGACCAGGTGGAAACCGAGGCGGAAGTTGCCTTCAAGCGTGACCCGAAGCTGGGCTGGGTTCCCGACCGCTGGCGGGTCGCTTCGTTCGTCGATGGTGCCCTGGTCACTTCCGCCACGACCCAGGTTGCCAGCGAGCAACTCAATCTTGCCGTGGCGGCGGCAACCTTCGATTTCACATTTCCGGTCGGAACGCAAGTGAACGACAGAATCGCCAAGCGCCAATACCTCGTGAAGCCGGGTCGAACGAATCGCGTCGTCCTGCCGATCGAGCGCACCCGCGGCGCAACCTATTCGGAACTAATGCAGACCAATCCCGGCGAAGCGGGCCGGCGAGCCGCCGGCGGCGAGGGATTCGGGTACATGTCTATCGTCATCATCGCGCTGTTGCTCTTGGCAGGGGGCATCGTTTTAACTCTGCTCAAGAGAAGTTCTCTGTTTCCCTTTTCACCAAGGTAAGGAGATGTGCCATGCGTCGCGTCGTCGATCTTTTCTGGTGCCTGGGAGTGTTGGGAGTCGTTGCGTATCTCGGATGGGGAGACCTAAGCCGAAGTGCCACCGCCGCCTGCGGAGACGGTTGCACCCTGAGTCAGTGTTTAGAATCCGAAGCAGGACAGGTGCTACTAGAAGATCCGTGCCCAAAAATGCGCAGGACTGATCCTCCAAACATCCAACTCCCTGGCCCGATTTCGTTTAGCACGCGTTATCGAACCGTGGTCGCCACAGCTATTTGTCCGAACGGATCAGGGGGTACCCCGCTTGGTACGGCAACCGGTTGTCCCGAGCCGGGAATGGAAGGTGATGAGTGGTTTCCTATAGAAATGGCCTGTCATGAACATTGCGACGATACCTAGTGCTTTGTCAGGCTTTAATTTTGGGGTAGAGCCGCTTCAGTTTTATGCGA
>JBBDYF010000176.1:0-21139 GCA_040901775.1 Pirellulaceae bacterium
CGCCATGGTTGCCGATGCCAATGCCCGGATTGCTGGCGGGGTCCAATGCGTCGAACGGCCGGACGGCAGTCACGCCTTCCGCTTTCAAAGCTCCGTTGAGATACAGCCGCATGTTGCCGGTGGAATCGTCCAGCGTCGCAGCCACATGGACGAACCGGCCAATCGGCAGGGGCGCGCTGATTCCCGCCGCGGCTTTCAGGCTCTCGACCTGAAACAACAGGTGGCCGCCCGGTTCCAGCGATAGCCAATAGGGATCGAGCCCGCCCCGGTCGTCGCCGCGAAAGAAAACATTGCCGTGCTGGGCCGTGGGCTCCATGTCCGTCCTGATCCAGCCTTCGATGGTCAACGAACCGGTAAGTGCAAGACTGGGGGAATCGGCCACTCCAATCCGATCGTTAATCCCGTCCAGTTTGAAGGCCTGGCCGACTTGCCCCGCGGCATAGGTCGTCCCGTTGATGAGTGTGCCGTGATTGCTCCCCTCCGAGTCGGCTGCCGTGTTGTCTCCCGTCCAGTGGCTGATGACGGCCAACAGCTCGCGATTTTCCAATCGCTCCAGCAGCAGCCGGCGGCTGGCGGCGTGGCGGTTGTTGCGGGACTTGGATCGGGGCTCTTTACGGGTTGCGGTCGTAGCCATGAAAGTGGTTCCTGACTGAAGAAAGAAAAACGGCACATCTGGCATGGCGCGAGATTCCGCCGGTTCGTCTCAGAAATCGGCGAATTTCGTGGTTCCCTCAGAATTGGCCGTCGCATGACTCGCGCGAATTGGCCACCTGAGCAGCAATCCAGATCAGCAAGCTGGCTATTCATTCTCGAACCGGCGTCAGCGGCCAAGTCACCTTGCCGCTATCTCTAAAGGCGAGAATCGCCGGCGCTTCGTCTCAAAAATTGCGCGGGAAAGTGCCAAAAGCCTGCAAGATTCGGCGGGAGTGACGCATTCGCTGACGACAGGGAGTAGAATTGCCTCAGGAGAAGCGGGGTTCACCCTAGGGAGCGCGAGCGATGACGATTACCGTGCAAGCGACCTATGAAAACGGAGTGCTGCGGCCCAAGCAGGCGTTGCCGCTGACGGAAGGGATGGAGGTGCATCTGGCGATCACGCCGGTGGACGAGAATTCCTGCCCACCGGCCGCCGACCGCGATCCGCTGGCCGGTTTGATTGGGATGTTTAGCTCGGGTCGCTCGGACGGGGCTGAGAACCACGACAAATACCTGTATGGCAAACGTCCATGATTTTTGTCGATACGTGGGCTTGGATCGCCCTGGCGGAGCGGGGGGTCGCCCGCACCTGGTCGCAGTAGTCGGTAATGGAAATCCCGCGGACCAGCTCCATGACGAAGTAGGGCCGGCCGAAAGAGGGATTAGGGCTGGGGGCTAGGGCTAGGGCCTGAGGAACCGGTGTTTCCTCCTCTAGTCCCCAGCCCCTAGCCCTAGTCCCTTCCACCGTTCCCGCTGTGGTTCGCGCAGCGAACCACGGTGAAAGTGACTCTTAGCGACGCTTTGCAGTAGCGTGCATGTCGTCCGCAACTCCACGATCGCGGTTACACCGCAGCATCGGTGGGCTTGGCTTTGCGGCGGCGGACGTCTCAAAAATCGCCGAAAGTTGTGCGAATGATCTCGCCGGCAAGGCTGGGGCTGGCCGGGCTGCGCCGCCAACTCACTTGCCCGCAGGGCGTAGGTTATGCTTTAGCATAACGTATTGAACAATTCATCAATTGTTATGCTGAAGCATAACCTACGAGCTGAACCTCCTCGTCAAAACCAACCAAACCTGGATACCCAAACCCTCCCACACTTGACTTTCAAGACAGTCGCTACGAGCCTGGCAGTCGTCCACGCTCTTGCCCGGTCTTCGACACTGCGTCAGCGCGGCAAAGAGTCCAGTTGGGCCGCCAGGTCGAATTCCTGGCGTGCCTTATCGAATTGCTCCTGGCGGTAGAAAACTTTGCCACGGAAAGCGCGGAGCCAGCCAACATCTGGTTGAAGCTTGATGGCGTGGTCAATTGCCGACAGAGTTTCGGCGTAGTATTCGATTTCGAAACAGACCAATCCGATGGCGTTTAAGGCGCTAACATCCGCCTTCTCCATATCGATTGCATGGCGTAGATCCTGGACCGCAAGTTGCGGATGGCTTAGCCTCTGGTGTATAAGTGCGCGCTGCACGTAATAGGCGCCAACTTGCGAGTACTTTTCAATCTCTGCGGTCAGAGCAGCCAGGCGTTCATCGTCGCCTTTCACATCGCATAGCCGTTTGGCCCGTTCCAAATGCAGGGCCGAACACCGCGGATGCTGGCGAGCTAAATCATTTAGCAAGTCAATCAGTTCTGACTGCGAATCATTCCGCTGAGCACAGCGATCCAGGGCGCGCATCAACCCGCCCAATTGCATTGTGCCAGGGAATTCGCTTGCCAACTTGCCAGCTTGGACGAGACCTTCGCTGAGCACTGTTTCGGCTTCGACGCTGCGCCCCGTCTCCAACAGTATCTCTCCTAGGAGCTGACGATTCTCACACAGATTCCTGCGCATTATGTATTCGGGCGCATTGGCAATGTAGGCGTTATGCAGGCGAATCGCTTCGCGCACATGCTCTTCGGCTTGATTCAGATTGCCACATGATCGGGCGTTTACAGCCAGATGGCCATAGCTCATTCCCTGAACGCCGCTCGCTTCCTCCAACGTGCCGCATTGCGCGATCGCCTGCTTCAGGTACTGCTCGGCTTGCTGAGGATCTTCAGTCCACTGGCCAAGTCCCATGTAGGCTGCCGCCACGTGGAGCCGCAGGGCATTGCATGCGTCGGGATCTGTGGAATCCCTCAAAAAACTCTCGCCTACCTCGATCGCCCGGTGGTGCGCAACAGTTTTTTCTCCCAGCGACACGTCGCTAAAGCCACGGTGAGCATAGGCGCGGGCAAGCATCCAGCGGAACTCAAGGTTCTGCGGATCATCCTTGACTAGTCTCGTCAACAGATCGACGGCCTGTCGTGTATGCAGGCTGCCGCCCGGCCTACGTAGAAAATTATAAACGTCATGGGCCACCAGATGCGTCTCGGCCTTGTGAAAGCGGACGGTCGGATTGTCCTTCCGCTTCGCCGGGAGTTCGTCGTAAAATTTCAGGGCCGCTTCGAGCAATTGCCCGCGGACGCCTGCGAGCTGAGGAGTCATCGCTACGCGGTGATAACGGCCGGCTACCTGCGTCTGCATTGTATGTACGGCCGTCAGCGCTCGTTCAAAATCCACATCGGATTGCTTGAGGGCGGCCTTGGCGTCTGCCAATCGTTGTTCGGCAGTCTTGCGCGACGATTGGGCCTCGCGGGCGTACCACAGGCTCACCGTGGTAGAGACGATCAGCGCTGCAATGATGATCGACGCAGTAGTCAGCGCCATTTTGTACCGCCGCGTGGTCTTTTGCAGTCGATACGCGATCGATGGCGGACTGGCGAGGACCGGATCGTCGTTGAGATAACGCTGCACATCGGCAGCAAAGTTGCTCGCCGATTCGTACCGCCGGGTGCGGTCCTTTTCGAGAGCTTTCATCACAATCCAGTCGAGCTCGCCGCGGAGCGTCCGCTTCAAGCGCCGCTCGTCCAGCCCCCGGTCCTGCGCGAGGGTCGAAATCGCGGGAGCGCCCAGCGTACTGAGCCGCGCACTGGGGCGCGGCGGCTCGTCCTCGCGAATCATCCGCCGCATCTCGTCGAAGCCGGCGTTTCTCAGCGTTTCGGCATCAAATGGCGTTTGCCCGGTGAGCAGCTCATACAGCAGCACGCCCAGTGAATAGACGTCGCTGCGGGTGTCGATATCCAGGCCAGAAAGCTCCGCCTGTTCGGGGCTCATGTAGAGCGGCGTGCCGATCATTTGCGAAAACTGCGTGTAGATCGTGTGCTCCGCAAGTTGCTGGTGCAGCGCTTTGGCCACGCCAAAGTCGATCACTTTGACCACCGGCGCGCCGTCGTGCAGTGTGACCAGCACGTTGCTCGGCTTCAGGTCGCGGTGGATGATCCCCTTTTGATGGGCGTGTTGCACCGCCTGGCAAACCGAGACGAATAGCTCCAGCCGCTGGCGGGGGGTCGCCCGCACCTGGTCGCAGTAGTCGGTAATGGAAATCCCGCGGACCAGCTCCATCACGAAGTAGGGGCGGCCGGGCGAGCCTCCAGCGTAAGCTGGGGGAGTTCCTCCGGGGGCTAACGCCCCCGGCTCGCCGATTGTTCCCGCATCGAGCACCTTGGCGATATTCGGATGGTCCATCAGCGCCAGGGCTTGCCGCTCGGCCTCGAAGCGGGCGATGACCTGGCGGCTGTCCATGCCCGGCTTGATGAGCTTCAGGGCGACCTTGCGCCGCAGCGGCTGGGTCTGCTCGGCGACATAGACGACGCCCATGCCCCCCTCGCCGATTTGCTCGAGCAGTTTGTAGCGGCCGATCTGGCTGCCAACCAAATTGCCGGCGGGCCAATCCTCCGACATCGGCGACGCGGCTGCGGGCTGGGCCATGAAACCCCCCAGCCGGCCATGAGCCGCGAGCAGCCGCTCGACCTGGCCGCGGAGAACCAGATCGGCCCCGCAAGCCGATTCGAGGAATGCCGGCCAGGCATCGGCGGGGTGGTTTTCGACCGCGTCGAGATAGATCGTGCGCGGATTCTTGATGGAGACGTTGGGTGACATGGTTTGCCCTTGGGTGATTGGATAGCCTGGCGCAACAAGAGGCTCCAACGTCTCAAATCTCCGGAGGCCGGGCGTCATCATCCAAACAGGCCCGCAGCCAGGTGCGGGCGTAAGTCCACATGCGGTAAGCGGTTGCGCGCGACATGCCGAGCAATTCGCCGGCCTCTTCGAGCGGCATGCCGCCAAAATAGTGCAGCTTGACCAACTCGGCGGCGAGCGAGTCGTGCGCATGTAACTGGTCGAGCGAATCGTGGACGGCAACCACCTCGGCCGGCGGAGCGATTTCGGCCAGGTCGGAATCGAGCGGCTGCCGGCGGATGTCGGGTCCGCCCCGCTTGGCGGCGGTTTTGCGGCGGGCCTGATCGACGAGGATTCGCCGCATCGCCTCGGCGGCCGCTCCAAAGAAGTAGGTCCGCCCGCCCCAATCTCGGTCGGGCTGGTCGCCGACGAGCTTCAAATAGGCCTCGTGAACCAAGGCGGTCGCTTGCAGCGTTTGCCCGGGCTTCTCCTGGGCTAATTTAGCAGCGGCGAGCTTGCGCAATTCGTCATAGACCAGTGGCAATAGCCGGTGGGCAGCGAGTGGATCGCCAGCCTCGATTTGGGAAAGAATGCGAGTGAGTTCGCTCATCGGGGACTTTCGAGAAGTGCGGCAATTGTAAGTGCTTGGCGCGGCCATTGCCAACGCTCGCCCAGGTTTACGGTCGCTTTTGACCCTCTCGCGCGGATTGGCTACACTGAAACCATTGCCAGTTCCCGCCTTGCGCTGGGTCGCCGTTCCGTGGACGACTCCTCCCTGCCCCGCACCTGCAACAAAAATCTGGAGCCCTAACGGCATGTTGCACTTTCGCTGGATCGCCGCGGGACTCGTTTGCTGCGGCCTGTTGACCGCAAGCGCCGCGGCGGCCGACGACGCGGCGGGAATCGAGTTTTTCGAAAAGCAGGTCCGGCCGATCCTGGTGGCTCGCTGTTACGAATGCCACGGCGGCCAGTCCAAGCGGCTGGAAGGGGGTTTGCGGCTCGATTCGCTGGCCGCGGCGATGAAAGGGGGCGACACCGGGCCCGCCGTGGTGCCCGGCAAACCGGACGAGAGTCTGCTGGTCGATGCGGTGAACTACGGCGACCTGTACCAGATGCCGCCGAAGACGCGTCTGCCGGAGGGCGAAGTGGCGGCGCTCACCAAGTGGGTCGAAATGGGAGCGCCCTGGCCCCAGGAGGAAGTGAACCTGGCGGCCGGCTCGCCAGACGCCTTCAACCTGGCCCAGCGCCGGGCCGAACACTGGTGCTGGCAGCCGCTGGCGAATCCCCCGGTTCCCACGCCCCGCGCTCCGCATTCCGCGCCCCGCAATCCGATCGACGCCTTCATTCTGGCCAAGCTGCAAGAAAGCAAACTCTCCCCGGCCCCGCCGGCCGATCCGCGCACGCTCATCCGGCGGGCCAGCTTCGATCTGATTGGCTTGCCGCCGACGCCGGACGAGGTCGGGCAGTTCGTGAAGGCTTGTGCCAACGAAGAGTCGCCGGGCAAAGCGTTCGAGCAAGTCGTCGATAAGCTGCTTGCCTCGCCCCATTTTGGCGAACGCTGGGGGCGGCACTGGCTCGATTTGGTTCGCTATGCCGAATCGCGCGGGCACGAGTTCGACTACAACATCCCCAACGCGTTCGAGTATCGCGACTACGTGATCCGGGCCCTCAACGAGGACGTGCCTTACGACCAGTTCGTCATCGAGCATGTGGCGGGCGACCTGCTCGACCAGCCGCGACTGCACCCGGTCGAAGGCTGGAACGAGTCGATTGTCGCCACCGGCTTCTGGTTTTTGGGCGAGGGGCTGCATTCGCCCGTCGATATTCGTAAGGACGAGTGCGACCGGATAGACAACCAGATCGACGTTTTGAGCAAGACGTTTCTCGGCCTGACGGTGAGTTGCGCCCGCTGCCACGACCACAAGTTCGACGCGATCAGCCAGCGCGACTACTACGCCCTGGCGGGCTATCTGCAAAGCTCGTCGTATCGGCTGGCGCGGTTCGAGACGTGGCAGCAAGACCGCGAGTTGCTTACCGCGCTCGATGCGCTCGACAAGAAGTACCAGCCGCTCGTGGCGGCGGCGGCGGCCGATGCGATTCGCCCTCTGGTGGAAGATCTAGCCGGGCGGCTGGAGAAGCGCCTGGCGGGCGACTTATCGGCGCTGCGCGACGAACTGGGCATGCCGGCGTTGGACCTGAAGGGTGGCAAGATCGTCGTCGATTACGGCAATTTGTCGGCCGGCCAATGGCTGGCCGACGGTCCCGCCTTTGGCTCGGGCCCGGTGGCGGCCGGGACAGTGGTTCGCAGCGCGCTGTCGGGCGGGCCGGAGATCGCAACGGTGGGTGCCGCCCGATCCACACCGGCCGCGGCTGAGCTCGGCATCGCCGCTGGGGTGGAACAAGATCAGGCGCGCTTGGCAGGCTGGACGCGCGCCGGTCGAACGCTGAAGACGCCGACCTGGACAATCCAAAGCGGCCAAGTGCATTCCCTGATCGAAGGGGCGGGGCATGTGTACGCGGCGGTCGATTCGCACCTGTTAATCAACGGCCCGCTGCACGGCGAACTGGTGCGCGAAACGGGGGGCAACATCGACCTTCCGACGCGCTGGATCACGCAGGATCTATCTCGCTACGTGGGGCACCGGGTGCATCTCGAGCTCAGCCCCAAGGCGGGCGAAGAATTCCGCGTGCTGATGGTGGTGGATGGTGCTCAGAAGCCGGCCCCGCTGGCGAACTCCGCGAACGGGCTGCTTCCTCCAGGGGCAACCGCCGCGGCATGCCGCGAGTTGATCGAGACCACGCTTGACCTGCTGGCGAAGAACGCGATTCTTCGCGACAAGCTGGCTGGCGAGCGAGCGGCACTCGCCAATTGGTTGATCGCCGAGGCCAAGCTGGCCGAGCATCCGTCCCAGACGCTGACCGACTGGATCGCAGCGCGGGAGCAGGAGATTTCGCGCGGCGACCGCCAGTCTCGGCTCTGTATGGCGATGTGGGACGGCACGCCGGTGGACGAGCACTTGCTGATCCGCGGCAACCACAAGACGGTTGGTCCCGCGATCCCCCGGCGGATGCTGGAGGCGGTGCAGGGGTCAGAGGTCAGGAGTCAGGGGCCAGGGGGCAGGAGTCAGGAGTCAGGCAGTGGGCGCTTAGAGCTGGCTCGCCAACTGGTCGATTCGGCCAATCCCCTGACGAGCCGAGTGATGGTCAACAGGGTCTGGCATCATCTATTGGGCCGTGGCCTGGTGACGAGCGTCGATAACTTCGGCGTCTTGGGCGAAGAGCCGACGCATCCCGCATTGCTCGATCACCTGGCCCGCCAGTTCATCGACGACGGCTGGTCGGTCAAGCGGCTGATCCGCTCGATCGTGCTTAGCCAGACGTACAGTCAGGAGTCAGGAGTCAGGGACCAGGGATCAGAAATCGATCCGCAAAACCTGCTGTTTCACCGGCAAAACCTACGCCGGCTGGAAGGAGAGGCGATTCGCGACGCCATCCTGGCGATCTCCGGCCGGCTAGACCGCAAGCAGTTCGGCCCCAGCGTGCCGGTGCATCTCACTCCCTTCATGCAGGGCCGGGGCCGGCCCGGCGAAAGCGGCCCGTTCGATGGTGCCGGCCGGCGCAGCATCTATATCTCGGTGCGGCGCAATTTTCTCTCGCCGATGATGCTGGCATTCGACACGCCCACACCCGCCAGCACCGTCGGTCGCCGCAACGTCAGCAACGTCCCCGCCCAGGCGCTGATTTTGATGAACGATCCGTTCGTCGCTGAGCAAGCGCGCCTGTGGGCCGACAACATCCTCGCCGACAAGGATGCGTCGCCCGACGACCGCATCCGCCGAATGTACCAGGAAGCTCTCTGCCGCGAACCGACCGCCGAAGAGACGGCGGCGGCCCGATCCTTCGTCGAGCTGCAAGCCGGCGAATACGGCCTGTCCGCCGAGGCCCCCCCGACCGACGAGCGCGTGTGGGCCGACCTGGGGCACGTAGTGTATAATGTGAAGGAGTTTGTGTTCTTGCACTGATGGGCTAGATCAAGCCGCGGAGAAGATGGCATGTCGCCTACAATGATAGTGTTCGATCGGTTGATGGATGCGATGATTACGCCCGACATGGCACAACAGCTTGTGCGTTTGCAGGCGGACGACGCGATCCAGGCTAGAGTGGAAGAGTTAGGGAGTAAGTGCAACGAGGGGCTGTTGACTCCCGACGAACGCGAGGAATATGAAGCGTACGTCACAGCCAATGAATACATCGCCATCGTGCAGGCGAAATCGCGAGCCCTGCTCAGCCATCAGCGGGCGTAGTCATGGATCGCCAGACTCGCGAATTCATTCGCCAGCGAGCTGACAACCGCTGTGAGTATTGCGGCTTACATCAATCACAGGCACCCTCGCTGCTATTTCACACGGAACATATACGAGCGCGACAACATGGCGGCGACGACTCGGCCGACAACGGCTGCCTCGCCTGTCCCACATGCAATTTCAAGAAGGGCCCCAACCAAAGCGGTTACGATCCATTGACGGGCCTGTTGGTCGGGCTTTACAACCCGCGCAACGATATATGGAGTAAGCATTTTCGCGAAGACGATGGCATGGTGGAAGGCCTGACAACGCAGGGGCGGGCCACGGTGGCATTACTCGATATGAATCGGGAAAGGCTCGTGCGTCTGCGGCAGATCGTTGAAGAAGATGAATAGAAACTCGTTGAGACCATGCCCATGATTCCTTCCCCTCGCTATCAACCACCTATATCCAACCGACGCTCGTTCCTCCGCCAGGCGGGGTGCGGCTTTGGAGCGGTGGCGCTGGCCGCGCTGTGGGCCAACAACGACATCGCCGCCGGCGAAGCGGCGGCGGCCGATCCGCTCGCGCCCCGCCCGCCGCATTTCCCCGCGCGGGCTAAAAACGTCATTTTTCTCTACATGGATGGCGGGGTCAGCCAGGTCGATACGTTCGACCCCAAGCCCCGGCTGAGCAAAGAAAACGGCCGGCCGTTCGCCATGAAGATGGAGCCGACGCAGTTCAACAACAACGGCAGCACGTTTGGCAGCCCTTGGAAGTTTCAGCAGCACGGACAAAGCGGCATTCCGGTCAGCGAGTTGTTTCCGCACGTCGCCCGGCACGTCGATAAGCTGGCGGTCATTCGCTCGATGACGAGCCAGTTTCCCGAGCACACCGCCGCGAACTACTTTTTGCACACCGGCACCGGGGTGCAGGGACGGCCCAGCATGGGGGCCTGGTTCGGCTACGGACTGGGGAGCGAATCGCGCGACCTGCCCGGATTCATCGTCATCAACGGCGGCCTCGTTCCGCCGGGCGGGCTCGACAATTTTGGCAGCGGCTTTTTGCCGGCATCGTACCAGGGTTCGGTGTTTACCGCGTCGCATCCGCCGGTCGCCAACATCGCCCGACAGGAAGCGACCGACAAGCTGCAGCGGAACAAGCTCGCCCTGCTCCGGCAACTCGACGCCCAGGTGAGCGAGCGGCTGGGGAATGTCGATGCGGTCGAATCGGCCATCGCCAACTACGAGCTTGCTTATCGCATGCAGACGGTCGTTCCCGGCTTGACCGAGATGCAGGACGAAACCGAAGCGACCCGCCGCCTGTATGGCCTGGATGCCACCAGCAAGGGGACCGCCTCGTTTGGCCGCCAATGCCTGCTGGCCCGCCGGCTGGTCGAACGGGGCGTGCGGTTCGTCGAGCTGACCTGCCCCAATCTGGGCCACGACCGCTGGGACCAGCATAGCGCCCTCAAAACGGGACACGAAGACAACGCCCAAGCCGTCGATCAGCCGATCGCGGCCCTGCTCGAAGACTTGCAGCAGCGGGGCCTGTTGGACGAGACGCTCGTCGTCTGGTCGGGCGAGTTCGGCCGCACGCCGTTCGCCCAAGGGTCCGACGGCCGCGACCACAACCCGTTTGGCTTCAGCCTGTGGTTGGCCGGCGGCGGGGCGAAGGGGGGCACCATCTATGGCCAGACCGACGAGTTCGGCTACAAGGCAGTCGAAAACAAGGCCGAGATGCACGACCTGCACGCCACTATGCTGCACCTGCTGGGCCTGGATCACACGCGGGTCACCTTCCGCTTTTCGGGCCGCGACATGCGCTTGACCGACGTACACGGACATGTGATGCACGACGTAATCGCGTGATAGAATGCCACCAGGAGGCAACCGATGGAACTTAGCGACATATCCCTTTCGGCGGACAACCGCGAGTTCGTGCAAGCACAGCTCGCGACGGGGCAGTTCCAGTCGCCGGCCGACGTGGTGAACGACGCCCTCGCGCAAGCCCGCATCCGCGAGGCCAAGAAAAAGCTGGCGGCGCTATTGCTGGAGGGGATCAACTCGGGTCCGGGCATCCCAGTCAACGACGAATGGCGGAGCGAGCAGCGGGCAAAATACCTGGCGAAGATTCCTCCAGGGCCTGCCGAATGAATCGCCTCCTCGACATTCAGCCGCGGGCTCTCATCGACGTTGCGGATATCTTCGAGTATTTTCTGGCCGTCGATCCGCGCGTTGCAATGCGGTTTTACGATGCCTATGATGCCGCGCTGCCGCTCATCGAAAGAATGCCGGAAGCCGGCGGAAAACTCCTCCTCGATGGGCACGAAGCGTTGGACCTACGCTATGTCCGGCCGAAGGGTTTCGAGCACTACCTGATTTTCTATCGGCTGACGGCGACGACGATCGAGGTCGTTCGCGTGCTGCACAGTTCGCGTGATCTGGCGGCGGCGCTTGTTGGCCCATAGCATGGCGCGGGTTCGGGCCACGTGATGCACGACGTGGTGCATGGTAGAATGCTGGCAGGAGGCATCCGATGGAACTTAGCGACATATCCCTTTCGGCGGACAACCGCGAGTTCGTGCAAGCACAGCTCGCGACGGGGCAGTTCCAGTCGCCGGCCGACGTGGTGAACGACGCCCTCGCGCAAGCCCGCATCCGCGAGGCCAAGAAAAAGCTGGCGGCGCTATTGCTGGAGGGGATCAACTCGGGTCCGGGCATCCCAGTCAACGACGAATACTGGGACAAAAAACGGGCCGAGTTGCTCGCGAAACTTCCGCAGGGCAGCGTCGAATGAGCCGGCAGCTTGATGTTACTCCCCGAGCGGATGCCGACGAGCGGTAGAGTAAGGAGATAAATCATGGTGGAACTACAACTTCAGCTTCCCGAAAGCACCAGCGAGTTCATCTCCGAGGTGGTTGCATCGGGCAAGTATGGTTCAGCGAGCGACTTTGTCTGTGACCTGGTCGAAACGGTTCGATTGCGCACCGCCCAGTTGACGTTGCGCGACTTGGCCGACGCGGGCGAGAATTCGGGACTAGGCGAAGAGTACACACCCGAGTGGTGGCAAAACTTTACCGCAAAGCTGCGCGCCGCTGCTTAAGAAGCAGCCGTCCGTTCGATATGACGCTCTATCTTCCTGCGAACCTTCGTCCCTCCGCCGCTCTCCCTTGACGTGTGTGGCGTTTGCTACACTACGCACGGCCCCACCCGGTTACGGGCAGAGCGAGCTATGGTATCTGCCGCGTCTGTTTCAGCGCGCGGCTCAGATTGCCACGATCGGTTTCGCTCATCCCCGACATCGACCGGGTTCGGGGCCTCCTTACACGGGTTTTTCGGCGAGATCGGTCATGCGCGGCGACGACATCATCATCAAAGACACCCACCGCGGACTCCACTACGAAGATGGCGTTTTGCTGAAGGTGCTCGGCGCAGGCCGGCACAAGGTGCATAAGCCGGGCACCTGGCCCTGGAGCGACCGGCCGAAGGTCGAGGTGGTGTTGGTCGATATGCGGGCTCGCGACCTGACGATCAAAGGGCAGGAAATCCTCACGTCGGACAAAGTGGCGATCCGGGTCAGCATTCTGGTGCAATTCGCGGTGGTCGATCCCAAGGCGGCTCTGCACGCGGTGGCCAGCTACGAAGATCGGCTGTATAGCGACGTGCAACTCGCCGCCCGCCGCTCGCTGGCCGCAATGACGCTCGAGGAAATATTGACCAACCGCACCCGGCTCAGCGAGGAAATCCTGCAAGACGTCAAGGAATCGGCCGCCAGCTACGGCGTGGCCATCGCGCGGGCCGACGTGAAGGATCTGGTCTTTCCCGGCAACCTGCAAGAGATCATGAACCGCGTTCTCGCCGCCGAGCGGATGAGCCAGGCCCAACTGGTCGAGGCCCGCACCAAGTCCGAGGTGCAGCGGATCGATTCGCAGTCGCAGGCCGAGTCGCAGCGCTTGCAGGCGGAATCGGAAGCGCAGGGCGAGCGGCTCAAGGCCCAGGTCGCCGCCGAACGGACCCGGCTGAACGTGCAGGCCGAGACCGAGGCGCTGGCCGAGCGGGCCAAGTCGGCCGCCGTTTATACCAGGCACCCGGAGCTGTTGCGGCTGGAAGAGCTGGCGACGCTGCGCGACCTGGCCCGCAACGCCAATGCCCGGCTGTACCTCGATTTTCAAGGCAAGCCGGCCAAGGGGGGCGAGAAATAGTTGCTCGGCCTATTATCCATTGACCCGAATGCTGGCGCGGATAGTAGAATGCAAGGAGGAGGTGCAAGATGGTGGAATTGCAAGTCAAGCTGCCCGACTGGGCCGGCGAATACATTCAGCAGCAAGTCGCCGCGGGGCGTTTTAGCTCCACGGACGAAATGCTGGCCGATCTGGTGGATCAGGCGCGCATTCAGGCGGCGAAGAAACGTCTGGCCGAGTTGATCCAAGAGGGACTGGATTCGGGCGAGGGCGTGGAAGTGAACGACGCGTATTGGGAACAACTCGATGAACGGGTGCGCGCCGAGTTGGAGCGGACCCCCTCGCTCTAGGAATTCCCTTGCGGCTCCTCTAAGATTGGCCCCCAGCGGGCGAATACCATCTCGGTCCACCGCTGTGTTCGCGCTCCCGGACCCCTTGGGCGGCGGCTGTCGTCGCGGGAGCGCCCTTTTCACGCTGCGAGCAATAGGGAGTCCTCCCCATGTCGGCCGGCACCGAAGAACGCAAAGGGACGCGGGTTACGTTTCTCGATCAAACCGGCGCGAAAAGCGTCGAGGCGGTCATCGCCGACACCGTTTCGGTCAAGCGAATCCTGCCCAACATCATCACCAAAATGAACCTGCCGGTCATGGGACCGGACGGCCAGCCGATGAGCTACAGCCTCGACCATAAAGAGGGGGGCAAGCGACTGCGCGAAGAGCAGACCCTGGTCGAGGCGGGCGTGACCGACGGGCACCACCTGATCGTCTATCCGGAGATTGTGGCAGGCTAACGCCAGAGGTCAGAGAGCAGAGGTCCGAGGTCAGATTGATTTGCTGACCTCTGAATTCTGACCTCTAGTCCGCCTGGCACGGTGAACACCTAGGAAACGCCAATGCGTGAATCCCCACGTCTTCGCCGGCTGCGGAGCGACCAGAAGGCCCTCCAGCAATTGGCGGCGGAAAGCACGATCTTTTCGTTCGAGGGGCACGGCGACCCGCCCGAACTGTACGTGCTCCGCTTTGCCGGCCGCGGCTTTCGGCGCAGCGACCACGGCGAAGTGCTGCCGCTCGATTCGCACGAGGTGCATATCCGCCTGGGAGCCGCCTACCCGCGGATGATGCCCGAACTCGCCTGGAAGTCTCCCATTTTTCAGCCCAACATCTCGCAGAGCGGCGTCGTTTGCCTGGGGGGCTACGGAACCTACTGGGTGCCGAGCCTGACGCTCGACGAACTGTGCAGCATGCTGTGGGACATGATCCGCTACGAAAACTACGACGAAACCAGCCCCTACAACCGCGACGCCGCCAATTGGGTCAAGCATCAGACGCAGTTCCGGCTGCCGGTCGATCCGCGTCCGCTGCGCGACCGGAAGGCGGGCTATGCCGAGGCGGTGCCTGACCAGCCGGTGGCCGATCGCCGGAAGACCAAGCCGGCTAAAGCAGCCGCACCGTCGCGCCGGGCGACGCCCACGCCCGCAGTTCCACCCGTTCGCACCGCTCCCCCGCCGCGCCCTGCCTCGCAGCCGGCGGCAGCCGCCAGCGATCCCTTGGGCAGCGCTCCTTTAGGCAGCGACGACCTGATTTTTCTGGACGAAGCGCCGAGTCACCGCCGCCCCCCCGTGCCGCCGGCCCACGCCCGCGACGAGGGGGGAATCATGTTTATAGAGTAAGGGGCTAGGGCTGGGGGCTAGGGACTGAAAACATACGACGCGTGCATCTTCGAACACTGACCTCTGACAACTGACCACTGACAACTGACCCCTTGCCCCTCCCCTCCCTCACCGCCGACACCTTCTCCTTCGCCCAGCTCAAAGAGCCGCGGCAACAGGGGACGGTCTATAAAGATGGGCCGGTCATCGTGCTCAGCGAGCGGGTGCTGGACGAGATGCTCGAATACTCCGAGCAAGATCTGACGCGCGAACGCGGCGGCTTTCTGCTCGGCGGGGTGTATGGCCAAGGCCCGCAGTACGTCGTCGTCCGGCATTTTCATCCGGCCTTGCAGGCGCAGGGCAATTCGGCGTCGCTCACCTTCACGCATGAAACCTGGGCCGCGTTGACCCGCGAAACCGAGCGCAGCTTTCCCACCCAGGAGCTCGTCGGCTGGCAGCATACGCATCCCGGTTTTGGTATTTTTCTGTCGGGCTACGACCTGTTCATCCACAAAAACTTTTTCGCCGAGCCGTGGCAGGTCGCCTTGGTTGTCGATCCGCGGCGGCAAGAGTTCGGCTGCTTCCACTGGCGGAGCGGCGAGGTGCGGGATTGTGGGTTTGTGTGTGCGGAGGAGTTATAGTTTCAAGTTCCAGGTTTCAAGTTCCAAGTTGGCAACTTGAAACCTGGAACCTGGAACCTGGAACTTGAGGGACATGCCATGTCGGCTGACGTGTTGTACATCGACGATTCCGACCGCTACTCCCGCCTGCGGCTCATCAACTGGTGGGATCAGGACAAAATCCGCGCGGCCAAGGTGCTGGTCGTCGGCGCGGGGGCGATCGGCAACGAAGTGCTGAAGAACCTGGCCTTGATCGGCGTCGGCCGCGTCTATGTGATCGACCTCGACGAGATCGAGGACAGCAACCTGACCCGCTCGATCCTCTTCCGCCACGAGGATTGCGGCAAGAGCAAGGCGATTGCCGCCGCCGAGGAAGTGCGCGACATCAACCCCGACGTTCACATCACGCCGATCCACGGCAACGTGATTACCGACCTAGGCCTGGGTTTGTTTCGCGAGATGGACGTGGTGATCGGGGCGCTCGACAACCGCGAGGCCCGGCTGTGGGTCAACCGCTCGTGCTGGAAGGTGAGCACTCCCTGGATCGACGGCGGCATTCAAGAGATTAGCGGCGTCGCCAAGGTTTTTGTCCCTCCCGACGGCGCCTGCTACGAATGCGCGATGACCGAAAACGACTACCGGCTGATCAACCTGCGGTATAGCTGCCCGCTGCTCAAGCGCGAGGATCTGCTGGCGGGCAAAGTGCCGACCGCGCCGACCATCGCCAGCATGATCGGCGGCTTGCAGGTGCAAGAGGCGCTAAAACTGATCCACGGCTTGCCGGTCGATGCGGGCCAGGCGATGGTCTGGAACGGCCAGGCGAACAACTTTTATAAGACCGCTTATCAGCGGCGCGACGACTGCCTGAGCCACGAGACCTACGACGAGCCGATCGAACTGCCCCTCTCGGCAAGTGTGGCGACGGCCGACGACCTGTTCGCCGCGGCCGCCCCGCATTTTGCCACACAAACCCGAAGCGTCAGCGAGGGATCGCCCCCGAAGCTCACGCTTTCGCTCGACCGGGATCTGGTCGTCTCGCTCGACTGCGCGTGCGGCCAGTCGCGCTCGGTGCTCAAGCCGCAGCAACTGGTCGGGGCTCACGACGCCCCTTGCCCTGCTTGCGGCCAAACGACCAAGCCCCGGCTGGAGCATTCGATCGACGCGGGCTCCGAGTTGGCCGCCCACAAGCTGTCCACGCTGGGCATTCCGCCCTACGACATCGTGCGGGTCGGCGACGATCAAAAAGAGGGAGTGTTTTTGTTGGCGGGGGATCGGGCAGGGGTGATGACGTTTTGAAAGGACCACACTAGTCACGCGAAAAAGTTCGTCTGAAGTTTTTTGTGGCAGAGCCGTTTCCCTCAATGACAAAAACGAGCCTCCAATGGTGTGCAAATTGCCCCTATCCGCTCAAAGCGACTTCGGCCGCGCGCAAGATCATTGACGCGCGCATGTCGGCTGGTGAAAGTGAGTCGGTCTGTATTCGCCTGGCGTTGGAGTACGCGGCCGCAGCGCAGGCGACTTAGGAGCTGACAGAAGAAACTTCGGTAACTTCGCCCCAAAGGATTTTTTTCAACAGAAGGTAACGAAGGCAACAAAGAGGATAACCAAAGAGAGAAATTGAATTGGCGAACCCAGCCTTCGTTCCCTTTGTTACCTTCTGTTCATTTCCCCCGTTGCCTGCTTTCGCAATGTGATCACTTTTACGAGATATTCACCTTCAAGGGAAAGACAGACGCCGCTACAGGGCGGAACCAGACGAGGACGAAGCGATCGGTCAAACGGTGAGAAATCTCTAAACTCCCTCATGCGATAAGGATAATTCCGACCCCAGCGATTTGGCGGATCGTGAAGCGAGGCAACAGTTTGCGTCCGAAGGCTTATCGCTGGGCAGAGAAAAAAATGGCTGAGTAGTAATCGGGGAGCCGAGGGACAAATCGGAAGAAGTGGCAGGCGAGACGCCTGCCCCACGGAGAGCGCGACCACTGGTCGCGGCTATGCAGTTGGACGAAGAAATTCAATTTGGCGAGGTGGAACAGGCGTCCCCGCAGGTAGCGCTGCGGCCGGATCAGAATAAGCATTATGCCGTCGAGGCTTACGAGGCGCCCCGCGATGGCGAGCTGCCGATTTTTGTCGATCTGGATGTCGCCCGCGACATGGAGGAGCATGCCCTGTCGGACACGTCGGTCGAACTGGGGGGCGTGCTGCTGGGGGGAGTTTATGAGGACGATGAGGGCCGGCCGTTTGTCGTGGTGACCGACAGCCTGCGGGCCCAGCACTACGAAAGCACGAAGGGGAGCTTCAAGTTCACGCACGACACCTGGTCGGCCATCACCCGCGAGCGGGAAGCCTTTCCCGCCGAGCTCGCCATGGTCGGCTGGTATCACACGCATCCCGATTGGGGCGTGTTCCTGTCGGGCATGGACATGTTCATTTGCGATAATTTTTTCAATAAGCGGCTCGATGTGGCCTACGTGATCGACCCCTGCCGGGGGGATCGTGGGATGTTCCAGTGGACCGGCGACGAGCGGCAGCGGGTGCGGAGAACGAGCGGTTTTTTTGTCACCGCATCCCGATTTCGGGCCGCCGAACTCGAAGACTACGTAGCGGAGCTGAGCGGAAAAATGCCCACCACCACCCGAGATCGCACGACCAGCGGCAGCTACGGCGCCCCGGTCGTTCATTTGCACCAGCCGGCGGCCGCCGCGCCTCCGCCGTGGCAAGCGCCGCTGATCGTGGGAATGCTGGCGATGCAGTTTTGCCTGTTGGCCCTGATTGCCTGGCGGCTCGCCGCGCCGGCCGGCGGCTGGCTCGGTTCGGGGGGCGACGATCCGGTCGCCGCGGCCCTGGAAAAGCTCGACGAACGCCTGGCCGACCAGTCGGCCCTGAGCGCCGCCGAAGAGCGGGTGCGGGCCAAGACCGAAGTGCTCGATCAGGTTTCTGCCGAGCTGCGCGGTACGCGCCCCGGCTTCGTGCAGGACTTGCAAGACAAATTCGACAAGTCGCTGCGGCTCGATGCCGATGTCGCCGCTCGCGACGCGCAGATTCGGCAGTTGCTCGCCTCGGTCGAGCAAACGAGCACGCGGCTGCGATCGGTGGAAGCCACCGCCAAGGGAGACCAGGAGGCACTGAAGCGGGACATTGCGGCGCTCGAGTCGCGATTGGAAAAGCTAACGACCGAAAATGTGTCGCTGACCAAAATGGTCGCCAAAACCGAAAAGGCGAACAAGCCCGCCGACGCCGCGGGGGACGCCGATGGCGACGCCGAAACGCCGAGCAACGTCTGGTGGTATGTTGCCGGCGGCATTGCAGCGGCGGTGGTGGTGATTGCCGGCGTCTGGTTTGGTGGCAAAGCTTGGTTCGAACCCGAAGAACAGCCCGACTCACCGCGCCAGAGCGACCGCCCCACCGACGATCGCGCGAACGAACGAGTGACACCCGACCCCTGACCTCCGCCCTCTGAAATCTGAACTCTGAACTCTGCCCTCCCATGCCCGAACCATCACGCGACGATCGCTTGCAAACCGACCTGGCCGCGCTTCAATCCTTGGACGCGGCGAGCACGGTGTTTTCGCTCGAAACGACGGGCGATCCGCCCGACCGCTACACGATCACCTTCAGCGGCAAGGGGCTGGGGCGCGACGCGTCGAGCCAGTCGGACGTGGCCCTGGTCGAGTTGCATCGGATCGACCTGCGGATGCCGTATGCCTATCCGCAAAGCCCGCCCGACATTCGCTGGATCACGCCGATCATGCATCCCAACGTGTCGTTCAGCGGGTTTGTGAACCTGGCCGACATCGGCATTGTCTGGACCCGTGAGCTGCCGATCGAGCTGGTGGTTGAGCGGCTGTGGGACGTGGCCCGGGGCGAGTTTTTGAACCACGACAAGGCGACCAACTATGCCGCCAAGAATTGGTACGAGAAGGAATGCCAGTTCGAGTTGCCGGTCGATCGCCGCTCGCTCCGCGACGCTTCGGCCAGCGCTGCCTCGAACATTGTGCGCTATCAGCGGCGCGGGGCGCGCAGCGTGCAACTGGCCGGCGCCGCGTCGGACGTGATGTTTATCGACGAAAATACTCCCACGCCCCCGGTGCCGCAGCGCAAGCCCGTTCCCAGGCGCCGGCGAGGTGGCGACGAAGACGTGATGTATATCGGGCCAGAATCGCCGTAGCCTGGGACGTGTTGTTGCTTTGCGGTCGGATCGTGCCGACAATGCTGGGAAGGAGATTTGCCAGGGCTAACAACCAGATGTTGTCAAAGGATTGCCCGCGTGGAAGTGTTCGTCGTACTGCTGCTGATCCTGGTGCTCGCCCTGGCCGCGATGGGGGCGTTCGTCGGCTCGGCGTCGTCGCGCTCCGGCCGCTGGAACCAGGCGTTGGCCGGCATTACCCAACGCTTTCACGGCCACCTCACTCGCGGCGGCTGGTTCGCCGATCCTTCGGTCAGTTTGTTATACGGCTCGGCGCACGTCCGGCTGACCTGCTATAAACTGCGCGGCAGCAGCGGCGGAATGGTCGCCCAACTCGTCATCCAGCAGCCCGAGATTCGCTGCCGCGGCGAGATCGTCTCGCGACCATCGCGCTTTCACCTGGGACACGATACGCGCGGCCTGGCCGAGGTCGAGCTCGACTGGGGCAACCAGTTTGCCCGCTGGCAGGTGCTGGCGGCGAACTACGACGAAACCCGGCACCTGATGAGCGACGCGGTTCGCTTGTCGCTCGACCGCCTGTGGCTGCACCCGCTCCCCACCGATGTGGCGGTCAGCCTATTGCCCGGCTGGTTGGTGGTCCGCAAGGTCTGGAACGAGCCGCGAACGAGCGACCTGGCTGGGTTCGTTGAGCTGGTTTGCGCTTTGAACGATCAGTTTCAACTGGCGGGCGCGGCGGGGATCGAGTTCGTCACCAGCGACGAAGCCCAGGTGATCGACGACGCATTGTGCTGCGTCTGTTGCGAAACGCTGCACAGCGATATCGTGTTTTGCGCCCGCTGCAAGACGCCCCACCATCGCGAGTGCTGGGAGTATAGCGGCGGCTGCTCGACCTATGGCTGCGGCGGGCGGATGCACTTTACGCCGGGCGAGGCGCCGCTCGTTTTGCCGGCCCCACACTGGCAAGCGGCGGCGAGTCACGCGCGCCCCTTGCGGCCGCGGTGAGTCGTGCCGCGGCGGCGACTCGTTCTTTCATCCTGATGCACCCCACGAGCGAGAACGATGGGCGACGGTTCGGCTATTGTGATGTTTTTGTTTGCCGTCATCTTGACGGTTGCCATCGCCGTTGCCTCGATCATCGAGCGGCAAAAGCACAACGAAATCCTGCAGCGCATCGCGCAGCGCTTTCGCGGCAAGCTGATGCCGGGCGCGATGTTCACGCCGGCCGAGATTCGCCTCCGGTTTCAAGGTTATCCGGCGGTTTTCAAGCACATGAAGGTAGGCAAGCACAGCGTTCACACGACATTCACCATTCGCTGGCCGGACGACAAGTTTCGCCTGGAGATCTACCCGCAAGACGGTTTCTCCGGCTTCCGGCGGCTGTGGGGCATGGAGGATATCGAGATCGGCTCGGGCGAGTTCGACCGCTCGTTCTTCATCAGCGGCAACGGGGTTGTCCAGGCGCGCGAGATGCTGACGACGGATGTGCAGAACGCCATTTTTCAACTGGCACAGTTGGGCGTTCTGCCCGCTATGTTCGGCACACGCGTCATCCAGGTGAAGTTCAGCAGCGGCTTGTTGACCATCATC
>JBBDYF010000177.1:0-9791 GCA_040901775.1 Pirellulaceae bacterium
TTGCGCTGGCCCGCGGTCCTACAGACCCGCCGTGCGGGATAGAATTGCCTGCCAGCAAAACACGCACACCGGAGCCCCCGCCCGATGAAAGCCCACGAAGCGGTTCGCCTTTACTTCGATCATGCCGCCGACCGCCTCGAGCTCGACCAGGCCATGCGCAAGCTGCTCGTCACTCCCAAACGGGAAGTGCAGGTGCAAATTCCGGTCGAAATGGACGACGGACGCTTTGAAACCTTCATCGGCTACCGCGTGCAACACGACGACGCCCGCGGCCCAATGAAGGGGGGCCTGCGCTACCATCACGAGGTCGATCTCGACGAGGTGCGGGCCCTGGCCACCTTGATGACCTGGAAAACGGCCGTCGTCGATCTGCCCTATGGCGGCGCCAAAGGGGGCATCGCCATCGACCCCCGCAAGCTTTCGCTCAAAGAGTTGGAACGAATCACCCGTCGCTTCACCGACCAGATTCACGACATCATCGGCCCCGACAAGGACATTCCCGCCCCCGACATGGGCACCTCGTCTCGCGAAATGGCCTGGATTCGCAACCAGTGGGAAAAGTATCACGGCTTCAATCCGGCCGTCATCACCGGCAAGCCGGTCGAACACTACGGCATTGAGGGGCGGGAAGAGGCAACCGGCCGGGGGGTCGGCATCCTCGCGTACAAGCTGTTGGGGCACCTGGGCCGCAAGCCGAGCCAGACCCGCGTCGCCCTGCAAGGGTTTGGCAATGTCGGCTCGCATGCCGCCAAGTTCCTGCACGAATCGGAATACAAGCTGGTCGCTGTCGGCGATCACACCGCGGCGTACTACCGGGCCGGCGGCCTCGACGTTCCCAAGCTGCTCAAGCACGCGCTGGCCAACAAGGGAACGCTCGCAGGTTACTCAGAGGGAGACAAAATCAGCGGCGACGAACTGCTCGAAGTCGAAGCCGAGTTGCTCATTCCGGCGGCTTTGGGGGGCGTAATCACCGCCAAAAACGCCGAGCGGATTCGCGCCCCGATCATCATCGAGGCGGCCAACGCCCCGGTCGATCCCGAGGCGGACGAAATTCTGCACCGCCGCGGCATCAAGGTGCTGCCCGACATCCTGGCCAATGCGGGGGGCGTCACGGTCAGCTATTTCGAATGGGTGCAGAACCTGCAGTATTACAAGTGGAACCTGAATCGGGTCCGGCAAGAACTCGAACACGTGCTCAGTCGGGCTTTCGAGAACGTCTGGCAAGAGGCGAACGTGCAGCAATGCAGCCTGCGAACGGCGGCCTACATGATCGCCATCCGCCGGGTTCAGGCGGCCACGCAACTGGGCGGCCTGGGGTGAGCGGAGCCTGGCTGGTAGGTTATGCTTTAGCATAACGTATTTAGAAGTTATTGAGGAGTTATGCTGAAGCATAACCTACTCGTCTGGGTGGCACTGGCATCCTGCCAGTGTTTGACTCACCCAGACGGTGGACCGGTGCTCGGGAGCCGCCACACTTGGCTTGTTAGGAACGGTTGTTGCCTGAGGCCATTCAGCATGCATGGCAGGCGCTAACAGCCCGTTGAAAAACTGCCGAGGCTAGCTACACTACGCCCGGGCTTGGGATTGTGGCAACCGGGAGGCTGGGCGATGGCGTTGGGCAAACGGCAAACGGAGCAGCAAGAGGTCTTGTTTGTCACGGCGGCGGAGCTGCCCAAATCGCCGGGCCACGTATTCTATCGCAAGCTGAATGCGCTGCTGGCCGAGGGGGGCTTCGATGCCTGGGTCGAGCAGCGATGCGCGGAGTATTATGCCGTCGCGGGCGGCCAGGCGTTCCGCCGGGCACCGCATCGCCCGCATGTTCTGGATGCCAGCCATCGCCATGAAATGGCCGCTCATCTGACGATGACGCCGAAGTACGGCGTCAAAGCGCGACTGGAGGCAAGGTGAATCAGTTTCCCTATATCAACTCGTAAGTGAACGGCGTCTTTGCGCGCGAAAAAGGGCGTTGGGATTACAATTTGCTCCGCCCGGTGATCATTTTCAGTTACTTCTTTCAACGGACGATCAGCTTCCCGCTGAAGTTCATCTTTCACCGCTTCTCGCTGGGATTTGAGTCGTATGCAATCGACTGGTGGATGACCTGGGGCCTCGAATACCTGGCCACGCACGACGCAGCCGAGTTGATGATGCGCCACGTGCAGATCGAGCCGCTGCTCTATCGACATATTCTCGGGCCGCATGAAGCCGCCCCACAAAGCACGTCGCGGAGGCTGAACGGCATCGATGGCGACTATAACGTCGAAAGCTTGCAGATCGCCCTCCAGAATCAATTGACGGTCGGGCACGACTTGCTTTCCTATGAAATCGTCGAGCGTTTTGATCGGGATAGATTCGTCGAGAACCTGGATGCGATTCGCGCGAGCAAGCCGGAAAACCACGATCTGCTCAGCAAAGCCGTCTTGGAAGAGAACAAGAAGTACTCCTATCAGCTCCTCGGCCCACGAATATCGTGCTGCTAATTGTCACGACGATCACCTTGTTTGGAGACCTCCGGACCACGATCAACGCGCTCAACTCGTTCGGGTCGGATTCTCTTTTGCTGTGGTGCATGAAGCACATCTACGCCGGGGATGAGCACGCGCAGATCGACCTGGACTTCTTCATGCAGGAAGTCAGCAACCGCGGGCACTACAACAGCAGCGCCTTCTTCTCCAATCCCAGCCAGTATTTGTATTGCCACATCGTATTCGACGAGGTTTGCTACGACATGCTGATGAGCCGCCCGCCCGTGAGAAGCGCCAAGCAGGCGTAGTCGCCAAGGCAGTCTGGCGATAGACTTGCCTGAAAACATCCACGCCGGAAATCAGACTCCCTCCGATGCCAAACCCGATCGACCTTGCTGCCGCCACGTCCCGGCTCGACGCCGCCCTTGCCCAGCAGCGGCTCACGCCGTCGGCCGCGGCGAACGTGAGGCTGTGGTTAACCGACCCGCGCTACGCGGAGTATGCGTCTCAAGTGGCCGAGCACATCGCCGCCGGCAAGTGGAAAGAACTGGACGACGTTTTTTGGACGGTCATCCCGTTCGGCACCGGCGGGCGGAGGGGGCGGATGTACTCCATTGGCTCGAATGCGATCAACGACCGCACGATCGGCGAAAGCGCGCAGGGGCTGGCGGAGTACGTCAGGGGTCAGGAGTCAGAGGTCGGAAGTCAGCCGGGAGCCGCTGCATTTCGCATCTCCGAGCCCCTAGCCCCCAGCCCCCAGCCAGCCCTCTCCTGCGCCATCGCCTACGACACCCGGCACAACTCGCGGCGATTCGCCGAGCTGTGCGCGCGGGTCATGGTCGCCAACGGCTTTACGGTCTATTTCCTCGACGATTACCGGAGCACGCCGGAACTGTCGTTTCTGGTGCGGCACAAACAGTGCGATTGCGGGATCATGGTCACCGCCAGCCACAATCCCCCCAGCGACAACGCGGTGAAGGTCTATTGGTCCACCGGCGGGCAGATCGTCCCGCCGCACGATGCGAGGATCGTCGAGCGGGTGATGAACGTCGGCGAAATCAAACAGGTCGATTTCGCGGCGGCGGTGGCCGCCGGCCAGATCGTGTTTTGCAAGGCAGAGATCGACGCAAAATTCATCGAGCAGGTGGTGCGCGAGGGATTTGCCGGGCCGCGCGACCTGAAGCTCATCTACTCCCCACTGCACGGCGTGGGAGAGTTCGCGGCGGTTCCGGCTTTGCGGGGGGATGGTTTTACCGACATCGAGATTTTTGGCCCGCACCGCGAGCCGAGCGGCGATTTTCCGAACGTGCCGGGGCACGTCTCGAATCCAGAAAACGCCGCCGTCTTCGACGCCATCATCGAGCGGGGCAAAGTGGCGCAGGCAGATCTGATCCTGGCGACCGATCCCGACTGCGACCGGATGGGGTGCGCCGCGCCGCGCGGCAAGAACCGGGCCGGCGACTGGGGCACGTTCAGCGGCAACCAGTTGGCCGCCCTGTTGACCGACTTCGTTTGCGAGCAGCGGAAAAAGGCCGGCCGGCTGACGAAGGATCATTTTCTGGTGACCACGCTGGTCACCACGCCGATGATTCGCCGGATCGGCGAGAGCTACGGCATCCGCACGTTCGACAACGTCCACGTCGGCTTCAAGTGGATCGCCCAGAAAATGGATGAAGCGGGTGCCGACAACTTCGTGTTCGGCACCGAAGAGTCGCACGGCTTTCTGATCGGACAGTACGTCCGCGATAAAGATGGCGCGGCGGCCTGCATGTTGATGGCCGAATTGGCGGCCCAGGCCAAGGCGGCGGGCAAGTCGCTGTTCGAGCGGCTCGAATCGCTGTATTGGCAGCACGGCTATCACGGCGAGCGGCAAGTCAGCCTGCTGATGACCGGCTCGGCCGGGATGGAGCGGATGCAGGCCCTGATGCGGCAGTTGCGCGACGCGCCGCCCAAGTCGCTTGGCGGAATGGAAGTCCGCCGCGTTTTTGACTATGCCACTCTGACCGGCAGAACGCTGCTCCCTCCCGCGAAGCGACCAGACGAAGACGCGACTTGGCCGCTCGATGCGGCGCGGGCCGACATGGTGGTTCTCGATCTGGCCGACGAGGGGCACTACGTCGCCATTCGCCCCAGCGGAACCGAGCCGAAGGTGAAGTTCTACCTGTTTACGTTTGTCCCGGCCGAGCAACTGCACCTGCTCGACGAGTCGCGCCGCGAGATGGACGAGCGGCTGACCGCCATCGAGGCCGACCTGCGAGCGCTGGCCGCTAGCGTGTAGGCCGTGTTTGCCTGCTTGCCTACAATGACTCGTGCGGTATGCCCCGACTCGATTTGCCAGGCGAAATGTCTTCTTCACCTTCTGATTTCGCGGACGATTTTCAAGATCTGGCCGACGATCCGGATGCGCTCTCCGCGGAGATTGCGGCGGAAGAAGCGGCCGATGCCGTCGAGGCGACGGTCGATGAGGCCCAGATCGACGCGGCGCTGGCAGCCGTTGCCGAGAATCCCGCGGCCGGGCACGATTTTCCCTTCCGCCGGGCGGCGGCCAAGGTCCGCGAGTTTCCCCGCACGCCGGGCGTTTATCTGCTCAAAGATTCCGCCGGGCGGGTCATCTATATCGGCAAGGCCAAAAGCCTCCGCAGCCGGGCGGGAAGCTACTTTTTGATCGGAGCGCAGCAGGAGCATCGTACGGCAAGCTGGGTCCGCGAGATTGCCGACGCCGACTTTGTCGAGTGCGAAAGCGAGGTCGATGCCCTGCTGATGGAATCGCGGCTGATCAAGGATGTCCAGCCCAAGCACAACAAGGAAATGAAAGACGACAAGACATTCCCGTACCTGATGATTACGACCTACGAGGACTTTCCGCGGGTGGCAGTCACTCGCCAGCCGCCCGAGCGGGGCGTGCGGCTGTTCGGGCCGTTTGCCAACGCGGGGGCCTTGCGCGGCGCGGTGCAGGTGTTGCAACGGATTTTCAAATTTCGCACCTGCACGTTGGACATTGACGATGGGGACCAGCGGTGGCGCTGGTTTCGTCCCTGCCTGCTCGCCAGCATCAAGCAATGCACCGCGCCGTGCAACTTGCGGATCGGCAAGGAAGAGTATCGCCGCGATATCGACCGGCTGGTTCGTTTTCTGGAAGGGGGAAAGGTCCGCCTGCTGGCCGAAATGCGCGACGACATGCAGCAGGCCGCCAAGGGACTGAAATACGAGCAGGCAGCCCGCTTGCGCGACGAGATCAAGCTGCTCGAAACGCTCGACCGCCGCGGCAATCTCGACACCCACGCCCAGCCCGAAGTGTTCTACATCGATCCGAAAAAGGGGCTGGCCGGACTGCGCAAGGTGCTCAAGCTGGCGACCGCCCCGCGCACGATCGAAGGGATCGACATCGCCCATCTTGGCGGTGGGCAAACGGTCGCCAGCGTCGTGCAGTTTTTGGACGGGTTGCCCTTCAAGCCGGGCTATCGCCGGTACAAAATTTTGGGGGTGCAGGGAATCGACGACTTCCGCAGCATTCACGAGGTCGTGGCGCGGCGCTACAAGCAACTGGCCGACAATCAGGAAGTCTTTCCCGACATCCTGCTGATCGACGGCGGCAAAGGGCAGCTCAACGCGGCCCTGGCCGCCTTCCGCGATCAACAGATCGAGCCACCGACGCTGCTGTCGCTCGCCAAGCAAGAGGAAGAAATCTACCTGCCGGGCGAGAGCGAGCCGCTGCGTCTGTCGAGGCATTCGTACGCGCTGCGGCTGCTGCAATACGTGCGCGACGAGGCGCACCGCTTCGCCCAGCATTATCACCACATACTGCGGCGGAAATCGCAGCTCGACGAATAGCCACCGCGTCGATAATAGTTCCCCCCGGAATTGCCTGGCATTCCGAGGGCGAAATCTATAGAATCATGCACAAGTGGATGGCGCGAGGGGCGCGCCTTCCGCCTCAAACTGTCAGGTGCATCATGTGGCGATCTCTCTGCTTCTGTGCGCTCGCGGGCGTGGCTGCGGCTCTGCTTGGATCTTGGAGTGCGGCAGCCGACAAGATGCCGGAACTTTCGCCGGCCGAAATCGAGGCTCGCGAGAAGGTGCAACTTGCCCTCGTCGCGGAGACGAAAGGGGACAACACGCTGCGGGCAAAAAAGTTAACCGAGGCTTGGTTGGCAGTCCCCGCTTTGGAGGCCGCCAATTGGCATTTGGGGCGCGTCGCGGTGGAGGGCGAGTGGCTCGCGCTGGCGGATGCCGAGTCGCGAGCGGCGGCCGACCTGAATCTGATCGAGTATCGTAAGCGGCGCGACGCGGCCGGCGCCAATCCCAAGCGGCAACTTGAACTGGCTCGCTTCAGCCACAAGCTCGGCTGGCACGACCTTGCCCGGCTGCACTACGCCCAACTGCTGGCGAATCCCAGAGCCGACCGGGCCGCACTGTCCGAAGCGATCGAGCGGTTGGACCTGGTCCAGGTCGGCGGCCAGTGGATGCCCAAGGAAGAACTGGCCGCGAGACAAGCCGAAGCGCGAGGAATTGTCGAGGCGCTGGCGACGTGGCGCCCGAAACTTCAGCGGTTGCAGCAAGTGATCGACGGCGACGATTTTTCCCAGCGCGACAAGTTTGCCCAGCGCGACAAGTTTGCCCAGCGCGACAAGTTTGCCCAGCGCGACAAGTTTGCCCAGCGCGACAAGGCGATCGAGCAGCTCCAGCAGCTTGACGATCCAAAGATCATCCCGGTGCTGGAATCGTTTCTGACCGACGGCGGTTTCCGCTTTCAGGAAGAGGTAATCAAGCGGCTGTCCAAGTTCCCGCACTACGAAGCGACCGAAGCGTTGGTGCGGTACGCGGTTCTGTCGAACTTCTCGCTCGCCCGGGAGGCGGCGGCTACCGCGCTAAGGAAACGCCCTCAGCACGAGTACGTTCCTCTGCTGCTGGAAGGGCTCGCTGCCCCGTTCCAGTCGCGGTTTGTGGTCGGTTGGAACTCGCGCGGGCAAATCCTGCACTCCCACGTGGTCTTGCGGGAAGGGCCATCGAGCAATCTGCTTTTGGCGTCGCAGCAAATCTCGGTCGGATTTCGTTCGATGAGCAGTTCCCATAAAGACCAACGGGCGCTCGTCCCCTGCGGGCAACCCAGCAGCAGCGAAACCACCTCGGTTCACACCGGGCAATCTTTCGCCAGCGCGTTCCAGCAGCAGCGATCGCGAGTGATGCATCAAGCGGCGAACGCCGAAACGCAACTGCGCATCGCCAACAGCCAGGTCGAAGCTCAAAACACCCGGCTACTTTCCACCCTGGAGTCAACGACCGGCCAGCAGTACCAAGAGCCGGTCGCCTGGTGGACCTGGTGGCAGCAATACAACGAATACCACTGGCCTAGGCCGACGCAATACCTTTACAAGGCTGGCGTTTCGACCTACATCAGCCAACAGGGGAGCTTCAGCAAAACCACGGGAACCAAGCCGTCCTGCTTCCTCGCGGGCACGCCGGTGCGCACGCAAACCGGCTACGTGCCGATCGAGACGATCCAGCCGGGGGATCGGGTCGTTGCGCAAGATCAAGACACGGGCGAACTGGCATACAAGGTGGTTTTGCAGACGACCGTGCGGCCCCCGGCGGAAATGGTCCGCATCCACGCGGGGAGCGAAGAGATCACCGCCACCCTGGGGCATCCGTTCTGGGCCAGCGGCCGGGGTTGGCGAATGGCCAAGGAGTTGAAGGCGGGCGACCTGCTGCACAGCACCGGGGGCGCGGTAGAGGTCGATTCGGTCGAGCCCTTGCCCGAACCGGCCGTGGCCCACAACCTGGTGGTGGACGACTTCAACACCTACCTCGTCGGCCGACAGGGATTGCTCGTTCACGACAACCAGTTTCGCCAGCCGACGCACGCGCTCGTTCCCGGCCTGGCCGGCGAACTTTAGCGCACAGTCAATGCAGCGTCTGATTTTGACGGCGCTGTTTGGCAATTGGCTGATTTTCAATTGGAAGCGTCGTAGGCGAACCAGACTGTGCTCGCGGTTTCACGCCCCGCGTTTTTCAAACGCAAAGTCGCGAGTGAAACCCAAGGCGCAAAGGGAATGCCAAGGTAGCTCGCGCCGGTCGGAAAACGCCGTCCTTTTGGCGCATTTTAACCGCCGCAACCCCCCACCGCCCAGCGAGCAATGCTTTTCGGTTCTTCCACCCCAGGGGCAAAGGCTGACTGAAGCTGCGCTTACTTTCCCGCGCCGAACCGGGTTATCGAGAGCTTGCCGGTCTTCGAGTCGAGATCGATGTCCCAGCCCCAAAGCTGCATTATCCCCGCACCGAGCAAACCCAAACTCAATAGCGCGCCCATTCCCGCCAGGCCATAGCCGCCGGCGGGTGTGTCGAAAAAGTCCTGATTCACGACCTCGCCTTCCATCAACCTGCTGATGGCTGAATCTTCCGGAACGGTGATGACGGGCACCGTGAGTTGCCCCTCTAAGCTTTCCCAATAGTCGCGCGTCAGTTCGGCGTTTCGCAGAGGGGCGTCGCCGCCGGGCGTTTGCACGCGATATTCCAGCCGCGGCGTTACCCCATTTGGAGCGAGGAACCGGCGGACGATTTCGCCTTCGCCCGGCACTCCGAGGCGGGCGAGCAAGTGGGCGGATCGCTGCTCGGCGCGGGTGAACCAGGCGATGCCGCCAGCGGCCGCCAGCAAGGCGGTCGCCGTTCCCAGGGTGACCAAGGCGCTGCGGCGTGACTTGCTCGACTGCACGCGCGTAGCCGCTTCACCCGCGTGAGCCGCGACATGCGCTTTGACCAAGTCGGCCAGGGCGTCGAAATTCTCAAAGGCATCGCTGATGGCGGCCAGCCGCTTGCCGTGGCGGTCGTAAACGGTAAGCGAGCGCCGGCCGCCCATTGCCGCGGCGGCAACGGTGGCCCAGCCGACCTGTTCCCAGGGTTGGAACTGGCGCGTGCGTCCTTCGATGGTGATTCCGCCCGGCCCGACCGCCACCTGCCGGGGCGCGGTGAGCAGCGACGTTCCTCCCCACAACAGGCCAATGCCCAGGATCACCGGAAAGGTACACAGCGCGTGGATTTGCAACTGGCTGCCCGCCGCGAACAACGACACGACGAAACCGAACAAGGCAAAGAGCACCAGGACCGCACCGCCGATCAGCATCCACAGGCCGCTTTGGCCGGCCGAATCGGACCGCAGAAACAACTGGTCGGAATCGTCGGGAAGAGGCTCGATCACGGACATAGGAATGACCTTTCGTCGGCACGATTCAAGGCAACCTCGCAGCCGGCAGCCATTCTGCCGCAGAGCGAATGGGCATGCAACCGAGCTGGCAGTTTTCGAGCGGCTAGTAACACTAACCCGAAGCGGGG
>JBBDYF010000177.1:9819-18628 GCA_040901775.1 Pirellulaceae bacterium
CGCGTCGGGTTGGTATGCCGGCCGATTGTCCCTCGCTGACGCGCCGGGTTGGTATGCCGGCCGATTGTCCCTCGCTGACGCGTCGGGTTGGTATGCTGGCCAAACATTCCGCGGGCCGCTACGT
The DNA here is from genome assembly GCA_040901775.1 of Pirellulaceae bacterium. Classification (GTDB taxonomy): domain Bacteria; phylum Planctomycetota; class Planctomycetia; order Pirellulales; family Pirellulaceae; genus CAYLLN01. The sequence goes on from JBBDYF010000177.1 coordinate 9,944, forward strand.
CTCGCTCATCAAAAGCGCGTAGCCCTTGGTCCCCTCAAAATGCATCAGGGCCAGCTTCAAGCTGACGATCATCGGATAGGCGAGAATTAGCCCCATGACTCCCCAGACCCACCCCCAGTAAGCCAGCCAGAGAAAGATCAGCACCGACGAAATATCGAGCCGCTGCCCCGACATCCGAATCTCAAGGAAGTCGATCCAGAGGACACGATTGATCACGATGAGAATGGCCAGCGTCAGGGCCAATCCGAAGCTCGGAATTTCGACAAACCCCATCAAAATGGGCGGCACGCAGGCGGCGATGCTGCCCAGGTAGGTAATGTAGTTGAGCGCGAAAAACGCGAAGCCCCAGAGCAGCCATTGCTTCAAGCCAAAGAAGAAGCAGAGGGCCGCCACCACCGACCCCATGCCCAGGCTGACGAGCGTTTTGACCCGCATGAACTGCTCGATGCTGAGGCTGATTTCGTTGGCGATCCGCAGCACCCGCGCGCTCCGCTCGGGCGGCAGCGCCCGCTTCACCTTTTGCGGCAAGCGCTGGCCGCCGAGAATCATGAAGAGCAGGTAGAAAAATGTCATCAGCACGAACTCGATCATTCCGACACTTTGCTCGAAGGCAAAGCGAATCGCCTCGCTGGTCGAGAGCTGAAAAATGTCGTCCACCGAATCGACCCAGCGATTCGCCTGCGTCCCCACCAGGGCGACTAGCCGCTCCTGATAGTCGGGCCATTCGCGGCGGAAGGCGGCCCCTTCGCTGTAGATGTACAGCGTAAGCAGCGAAGCCAGCAGCACCGCGGTAAGAAACAACGTCACATAGGCCAGCCAAGCGGGCCAGCCGCGGCTGATCAAAAAGCGGGCGAGCGACCGGGTCGCAAAGTACAAAAAGACGGCCGTGAGAAACGGCTTGAGGATCGGCCCCAGCCAGGTGACCACCGTGCCGACGGCGATCACCGCCAGGATGACCAGCGAAATCTCGCCGCGAGTTCCCAGGCGCGGCGACTTGTGCGGTTCTAGCTCGGCGGCTTTGTTCATCGATTGCGACCGATTCTATTCAAGCCGCCATTTATAAATCGGCAAATGCCGATAATAAACCTCGAGCATATAGATCGACAGGCAGGTCACATACAGGCGGCCACCGTGGGCGCCCCAGCGGTCGCTGGCCGAAGGCCAACTCCCCTTGTCGCTGCCCGTCTTGATCTGGTTCTCGGGAATCGCCTGCCGCATGACGCCGTTCCAGCGGTCCCAGTCGGGGCCGTCCATGTGGTGGCAAGCCTGGGTCGCATAGTACCAGTAATAGACGTTCTGGTCGTCGGCATAATCGATCGGGTTGGCCAGCACCTGGTCGATCCCGTTTCGCAGCCGCTGGTCGTCGTGCTTCCAGCCCAAATACTGCCGGCACAACAGTGCCTCCGCCGTCATCGTGGGCGTCGGCTCTTCCTTGGGGCGGTACGAGTACTGCGATCCGTTTTCGTGGGCGCAGCGATCGAGAAACTTGCCAATCTTGTCGAGCGTGGGGCTTTGCACCTCGAGCCCCGCCATTTTGCCGCTTTGCAGCGCCATGACGTACCAGCCGGTCACCGAGACATCGGAATCGATTTTTGGCTCGTATCGCCATCCTCCTTCGGCCGCTTGGGCCTTATGGGCGAAATCGAGGGCCTTTTGAGCCGGCTTTTTGTATTGCTCGTCCTTAGTCATTCCGTACAGTTCGCAGATGGCAATCGTGGCCTGGGCCTGGGCGTACAAGCGATGATGGCTGGCCGCTTCGTGCTCGAAGTAGCCGTCGAGGTTCTGCATCTTCAGCAGAAAGTCCCACCCTTTTTTGACTTCGTTTTTGAAATCGCCTTCCAGATGGGTATCGCCGTGCCCCTGAAACGCCAGCAAGGCCATCGCCGTGGCCGAGAGTCGATTTTCAAGGCTGCCGCCGTCGGGAAAGGGTCCGGTCAGGCTCCAGCCCCCATCCTTTTGCTGCTGCCGCTTGAGCCATAGCAATCCTTCTCGAACGGCTGCTTCAGTCGTCTCGGTCCCGCCATACGCCGCTAGTAGGGCCTTTTTGCTCCCTGCCTGACGGCCCGATAACGCCAAGCCGATGCTGGGGGCTTGCAGCTCATTGGTCGCCCTGGTCGGGTCGAGCAGGTTCATATCGACGACCAGCGGCGCGGCAAACGGATCATCCTGCGGAAGGTTGTCGAAAGCGAGCGCGGGAACCTCGACCTCCATGTCCAGCGATTTGGGCGATTGCAGCGTGTCGTCGAGCGCCTGTTCGCCCAGCTTTTCCGCATAGACAACTTCCAACTCCAATGCATTCGTGGGAAGCTGGCGAATGGTGAGTATCGCCAGAACGATCACAAACGCCATGTGGACGACCAGGCTCACCAGCCAGGGAGGAGCGGCCCGCACCACTTTCTTCGCCGGATCTCGCGCCGCTTCGCCGGCTGGGGCGTCCTCGACCACCGGCATGGCGGTTCTAGTTTGAGCGTCGATCTGTGCGGGCCGAACTGGCAGAGGAGCCGGCCGCGCCACGGGGTACTTTGGACTCCCCGCACGAGTCGGAAAGTTCGACGCGGCAACAACTTGCGGCGCGCCGCCCGGGAGGGGCGATTGCCCGACGAGCGGCGGCGGTTCCGCGAAGGGGGGAAGCGGGGGCATGACCGGGGCGACGGGGGGGACTCCCGGTGGAGAATGATCGGCGCTGTTCATTCAGGACTTCCCCTCGCTCCCAGCCGACGAAATTGCCAGCTTCGCCCCCGGCGCGAACCTGCGCTCAAGTTTAACCGTCGTCGATAACAGCGGCAAGCAAGAGGCCCTTTTGCGCCCGCCGGTTGTGACGACGACGCGGCCTGTACCGCCTGCCGGATGACGATCTTAGCGAAGCGATTGCCCCAGCCCCGATTTAGCGGAGCGTAGCCGGCGCCAATCGCCGAGACAATTTACTTACGCCACAATTTTCTTTCAGCCACAGCCCGCCGGCCCCCTCGACTGAAATCGGCGGCCTGCTACAATCGAAGAAGCAACGCTGGGAGTCGTTGCTGGGCAACCGTCGTTTGCAACTTCCCAAACATGACGCGGGGTGGAGCAGCCCGGTAGCTCGCGAGGCTCATAACCTCGAGGTCGTCAGTTCAAATCTGGCCCCCGCAACTCATCACCCCCGGGTCACGTCCGACGTGACCCTGGGGTTTTTCTATGCGCGCGATTCAGGATTCGAATTCAACGCATCCCGCTGGCCCTGTTGAGTTTGACATGCGGATGCCGCCGGGTATTCTTAAGGCGTTCCGTTCTGAAAATAACAAGTTCGGCGGCAAGAGGCCGGAGGCGTGCGATGGGTTTCGTTTGGAACGTCATGCTGTCCTTCGACAGTGCGGAGCTGTGGGAGGACGGAGAGGACGAGGCCCGCGAGACGTGCGAGCCGTTGGAGAGGATCAACGCTTGGCTGCCGCACGGTCGGCTGGTCAGCCTGATTGGCCCGACCTACGAGGACGACGTTGGCAACGGGTTGGACGCCAATCTATACGGCGGTGGATTCAAGCACTTCGACATCGAAGGCTTCATCGAGGTGGTCAAGGCCCAGGACTGGAGGGCCCAGTCCAAGGTGCAGTTGTGGGTCAAGGGGGGCGAGGAGGGCGTGGGCACCGAGCCGTTCACCCTCATCAAGATTGGTAGGCGTCGGAGCGATGCCGCGGTTAAGGCCGCGGCGACCCGCAAGCGGCATGCAGCGGGGGTCCAGGTCGCTCGAACCAAGAAGCGCAAGGCGGCGGGTCGCAAGGCAAAGCACGTCGAACCAGGCGCTGCAGCACACGGCAGGGGCAGGTAGGTTGTCTGGAGTTCTTAGCTCACTCGGCGGCAAGAGGACGCACCGATGGCGACGGTGTACGAGATGCAGAACGCGCCCACCGCGGCGGAGTACGTTGGTGCCTTGACCGCTCTCGGCACACGGGTTACGGACGAGCATCGTTTGCTGTTCCGCGTCCATCACCACGCGCCCAATCGGGCCGCCACGGCCAAGCAGATCGCCGAGTGGGCGGGCGTCGCATCATGGGGCGTCGTCAACCTGCGGTACGCCAAGCTCGGCCGTGCAGTTTGCGAGCAGCTCGGCATCGAGCCGCAACTGCGCCCCGATAACACCTACCAATGGTGGTCCGTCTGGTCCCGCGGCTGGAACACACCCGGCGGCTTCGTGTGGCAGATGCTTCCGCAGGTCGCTGCCGCGTTCGAGCAACTTGGGTGGGTCGGCCCGTCCGCCGGCTTCATTTTTCCGGACGAAGTGGCCGGCGCGTCCCCGCTGGTCGAAGGGGCAGTCTGTCGAGTCACGGTCAACGCCTACGAGCGTAACCCGGAGGCTCGCCGCCGGTGCATCGCGGCCCACCATCCCCGGTGCTACGCGTGCGGGTTCGACTTCGGGGCCGCCTATGGGCCGGAGTTCGCGGGGTTCATCCACATCCATCACCTGCGGCCTCTATCCGAAATCGGTAGGGAGTATGTGGTCGATCCGGTCGTAGACTTGCGGCCGGTGTGCCCCAACTGCCACGCAGTCATCCACCACGGCGGGCGGCTGCGGAGCATCGACGAGGTGCGGCAGCTCCGAGCGCAGCAAAGGCACGCCGAACCAGACGCTGCACCTGACCGGGGCCGCAAAGCCGGCCCCGGCTGCTGAGCTGGGTCGTTAGGCGTATTCGCACGCGCACCGTGAAAACCAATCACACAGACACTTGGCCGTTCGACCAGCCACGCGATTGCGCCACGTTCACGATGCGTCAAGTCATGGATGGTTCAGAGCCGATTTTGTTGGTTTCGCACGATGCTGATGACCATAGCTGGCAGTTCATCGGCAGTTCCGACGCTTCGATGGCTGACGCCATGCTCGTTGCTTTAGTGGAGGTAGTTGAGATTGACCCGACGGTTCTGGAAGTTGCAGACCTTGAGCCGGGCTGGCAGGCTCTTCGCACCACAGTTGGTGGAGCTTGGACGCGACGCGAGCATCCGCCGATTCCAGATGATGAAAAATAGACTCCATACGCCTAACCATGCGCTGCAGCGAACGGCGGCGGGCCATCGCGGTTGCAAACGGCGCGCCCCGTGGCCCGCCCGGTCAGCTTGGTCGTTCGCCGAACATTACTCGTGACGAGCGTTTGGCGGTGGGTGATGAAGCGCAGTTGATTACCGGCATGTCGGAGAACGTTCGACCGGAGTGTGTCCCTCGTAACTCACCAAAAGCCCGCGCCGCGTATTTGCGGCGCGGGCTTTTTGGTGCGCGCTTCATTACGAACTCTGCCCGGCTTTCTGAGATGCCGGGCGTGGGACGTGGCACTCCTGTTTCTAAGACTTGACAAATCCCTAGCCGCGCAGCGCCTGCCGCACGTACATTCCCGAGCCGGCGCACGAGCATAACCGGACCTGGACCGACAAGCCGCCAGAGCAGAAAGCGGCGGTGGTCGCCAATCGCCGGCGGAGCGCGTGGAGCGCGCGGCAAGAAGCTGCAGCGACTGCGGAGCGAGCGGGTCGAACGGAGCTTCGCCCACGTCTGCGAGACGGGGGGCGCGCGGCGGACGTATCTGTGGGGGATCGACAAGGTTCGCAAGCGGTATCAGATCGCCGCGGCAGCGCATAATCTGGGCGTGCTCATGCGCAGTCTGTTCGGAATCGGCACGCCGCGGGGCTTGCAGGCGTTTGCGGATCTTGCCCTGGCTTTGTATCTTGCCATCCTGACGCTGCTGTGGCGGCACAAGGCAAGAACCAGCCGTACCACGCCTCCAGCGGCCGAACCGGACATGCTGCTGGCGCTCGCGTAAAGCGGACAATCGCGTATCACAACCACGGGTTCTTCAACGGGCTGTTAGGACCCATCAACTGCTGCATCAGCTTGCGCTGCCGCCGCCAGCGTTCTCCTTCCGCCACCACCAGGCCGTTTCCGAAGGCGTTGCGAAAGCGGTTGTAGATCACGCTGTTCTTATCGAACGACCCGTTCGTCTCCTGCAACACCTGCTTCACCAGTGCCGGATGATTGACCAGATAGAAACTGAATAGCCCACGGTAATGGACGATGTCGCCAAAGTCCTGCACGAGCCGGTCAAAGAACAGGGCCGGATTGCCCGCCAGCATCCATTGCCGATACAAGAATCGCGGACGCGCCAGCCTGCCCGAGAAGGCGGTTGACGGCGCGGTCGAGTGATTCGATTCCATACAGAGTCTTTACCGGGCGGCTGGCCGTTGCCGTAGCCACCGCGCGGCTCGATAGGCCCCATCGAGCGGCTTCAGCAGGAGCAGGAACAATACGAAGAGCGCCGGCATAGATACCGGCGAACGCTCGCAGAACTGTCGAATCTGCGGATCGTGGAGATGATAATGCATGCTCGGCCAGGCAGGCGTGCGCTGCCCGCGACGCGAGGTCATAAACATCTTGAGTCGCTCGTTGCTGCTCGTCCTGAGCATAATGACGCTGGACGATGCCATTCATCCGCAAGACGCTGTGAGCGACTTCCAACTCGCCATCGAGCGATCCGAGAAACGTAGTGATGCGGTCGTTGGCAACGGGATCGCCAGGGAGGTACGAACCGGTCGCTGTCAGGAAGCAGTCCATGGCGACGATTAGCCGTCGGTCTCGAGGAGATCGCCGAATTCGTCGGCAGGATGCGCGAAGAGGGGTGCGATCGGGCAGCTAAATCCTGGCAGAACTGGAGTTGTGAGCGTCTCATTCTCGGTCAGAGTTTGAGATTGGCTGCGGGCCGTATAGCGAACGACGGACTTGCTGTTTGGATACACATACCACACTTCCGCGGCACCGTACTGGAAATACTCGTCCAACTTTTCTTCCATTTCCCGCCGGGTGTTCCCTTCGCTGATGACTTCCACGGCAATCGTGGGTGCCACAGCAGCTACGCCATGCCGCGGAAAGCTGCCTGCCCTAAGATTCTCTTTCGAGATGAACGACGCGTCGGGAACGCGGATCAATTTGAATCGCAGTTTGAGCATGCCGTCGGATGGCAATGCGATGCCGATCCGGTGTTGCTTTAGATAAATGTTAAATTCAGTGACGATGTTCCCCGCAATCAAAGACTCGTAGCTGCCCATGACTTTCTCGACTAAGGTGCCATCCACCAGTTCGCAAAGGCGATCGGATCGTTCATTGATTGCAATGCACTCTGCTTCGGTTGCCTGTCCTGGCGGCGGATCGAAGCCGATTCGCCACAGCGGAATATCGCCGAATCGGTGGGCCAAATCGAGCGGCGTGGCGAGCACAAAATCGCCCGGAGATAAAGCAGTTGGTGTTGTGATGTCGATCGACATAGACGGATCCCTAGTGTTGTTCCCATTATCGACTATTCGACGCCGCGTTGCAAATGACCGGCGACTCCCTACCGCCGGCTCAGTTCATGCACCGCGTCCACCAGGGCAATGGCGTTATCGACCGGCGTTTGCTGCACTACGCCGTGCCCCAAGTTGAAAATATGCCCTGGCCGGCCGGCCGCCTGAGCAAGCACTTCCTTGGCCCGCAGGCGGATTTCGTCGCGGCCCGCTAGGAGCACCAGCGGATCGAGATTCCCTTGCACGGCCCGGTCGTACCCGACTGTCTTCCAAGCGTCGTCGAGCCGGACCCGCCAGTCGATGCCGATGACCGACCCGCCCGCCTCGGTCAAGAGCGGCAACAGGGCCGGGTTGCCCGTGGCAAAGTTAATCACCGGCACCCCCGGCACGATGCCGTCGATCACTTGCTTGACGTACGGCAGCACGTAGCGGCGGTAGTCGTCTGGCCCCAGGCAGCCGACCCAGGAATCGAACAGTTGGACGCACTGCGCGCCGGCGGCGATCTGGCCGTTCAAATACCGCGTGATCGAGCGGGCGAGCCGCTGCATCAGCGTGCGCCAGGCCCCTTCGTCGCGATACATCAGCGTCTTGGTATGCAGGTAGTTGCGGCTTGCGCCCCCTTCGATCGTGTAGCTGGCCAGGGTAAACGGCGCGCCGGCGAACCCGATGAGCGGGATGTCGCTGGGCAAATCGGCCCGCGTCCGGCGAACCGTTTCGAACACGAATTCGAGCTCGCCCAGCTCTTCCAACTCGACCACCCGATCGACGTCGGCCGGCGCCCGCACCGGGTTATAAATGACCGGCCCTTCCCCCTTGGCAAAGTCGAGTTCCAGCCCCATTGGCTCGAGAATCGGCAGCAGATCGGAGAAGATGATCGCGGCATCGACCCCCAGCCGTTTGACTGCCGTACACATGATTTCGCTGCACAGGTCGGGCCGTTTGCAAAGGTCGAGAAAGTTGATCTGGCCGCGAACCTTGCGGTACTCCTCCATGTAGCGCCCCGCCTGCCGCATCAGCCAGACCGGAGTGACGTTGGTCGGCTCGCGGCGGCAAGCCTTCATAAACGGGCTGTTGTACCAGGGGGCTTGTGGATCGAGCGGGTCGGTTTCGAGCCCCCGAACGGCAACCGAGAAGCGCCGTTTGCGTTCGAGAATCTCCGCACTTTTTTCCGCTGCCGCCGCGACGAGCGGCCCCATCTTTGGGTGCTCGGGAGCGAAATCGACCGGCAACTCGTGGTCTTGCAGCATCTCGCTCGTCGTGGGACCGATCGAGCCGACGACGGTGGTCCGCAGGGCATCTCGCAGTTGTGGCTCTAGCCCCAATTGCTGCGCGATCCGCAGCAAGTTGGCGACCTGATGGGCGCTGGTGAACAGCACCACGTCGCGCTCGCCCGCG
>JBBDYF010000177.1:18638-21102 GCA_040901775.1 Pirellulaceae bacterium
CCCCCCCCGCACGTTTTCTTCCAGCGGCTTTGTGTCGAGCGGCAATTCCCATTGATAGACCCGCACGTTGACCACACGCGCCCCGCGCGCTTCGAGGCCGGCGATCAGGCTCCGGTTGGTGATGCCGTATTCCTGCACGCCGACGTTGTGGTTGGCGATCGGAATGCCCGCGTCGATCGTCGCCAGCAGTTCGCGCCAGGTGTTCGGCTCCGGCACTCGGTAGGTCGGCTTGAGGCCCACCTCGGCCATCGCGGCCACCGGTTTGGGGCCGCGGCAGATCGTCGTCATGTCGCGCAGGGCGTTCAAATAACGCTGGCGATCGACGTGCTTTTCCACCGCCGAAAGCAAATGTCGGAAGCCGACTCCGGTCAGAAAGATCATCACGTCGATCTGCCCGGTAATCAGCCGATGGGCGAAGTCGATCGCCTCGCGATTTTGCTCGATCGGGGCCTCGCGCAGGCTGGGGCTGACAAAGGGCTGCCCGCCGAATTTTTCGATCAGGCGGGCCATCTCGGCCGCATGGCGGCTTTCCATCGCCGCCACGCGCAGGGCTGCAAAGGTGGGTTGCTTTTCGCTCATGGGGTTCATCGTACTGGCGGCCCGCCAGCGGCAAAAGGGAGTCGTAGCGCTGCACGAACGCCTGCCTGCCCACTCGCCCGTCGTGTGGCAGCCAGGGGCCAAGCTGGCCCATTTGCGCCGGAATCCAATCGCTGATCGGTTCCGATTTTCTCTTTGGAAAAGGATGTCCGCGCTGGCCGCAAGCTATTTGGCTGCCCGCACTTGCGGAACTGATCGGGCGACTAATCAGCGGACCTGCTTAGAAGACCTAGAAGACTTAAGCCCGCCGACGCAAGTTTTGGCAGATTTTTTTCTCAGCTAACCGACTTGCCAAAGAGCTGGCGCGCACCTCGTGCGCGACATGGACAGAAATATATACGCCGCGCGCGTTTGTGTCAAGATGTCCACCGACATTTTTTGAGCCACACACGTTGGGTGCGGTGGTAAGCCGCGAACCGGGTGCTGCTGCTGGACTGGCTGTTATCGTTGACACCGGTTCCTCGTAAGCGGCCGCCAGTTTCTGGATCGCCGCTCGCCGCCTTCCCAATTCTACCGCGCTGGCCGACTGGCCGGTTATAGTGAATGCTTTGCGATTTGACCCAGAAAGTCAGCACGCTATGAGCGACTTCGACCAGCTTCAATCCGCACATGCCGCCGGCGGCGCCGATGCCGCCTTGGCCCAGGCGGCAACCTTGCTCGGCGAGCAGCAGAAATATCACGAGCTGTTTGAAGTGCTGAAGATGCAGCTACGCCGGAAGCTGGGCCTGCCGCTGTTGTATGGCGATGCGGGCGACGACTTGTCGGAAGCGCGGCGGACGCAGCTCGAGGAGGGGCTGATTGACGCCTGCCGCACCGTCGGCAACCTGCTGCTCCGGGAAGGCAAAATTCGCGAAGGCTGGATGTACCTGCGGCCCGTGGGAGAAAAGGCCGAGGCGGCCAAGCTGCTGGCGGCGATCGAGCCGACCGAGGAGAACACCGAAGAGCTGATCGAGGTTTGCCTGCACGAAGGGATCGACATCGGTCGGGGCTTCGGACTCGTTTTGTCGAGCTACGGAACGTGCAGCTCGATCACGACTTACGACAACTCGGTCGCCCGCCGCCCGCGGCTCGAACAGCAGCCGGCGGCCCGGCAACTATTGCATCGCGTGCATGCCGACTTGGTGGCGAGCGTGAAGCTCGACATCGCCCGCCAGGAAGGCTCGCAGCCGGCCCAGGCCACGCTGCAAGAACTGCTGCACGACCGAGACTGGCTGTTTCAGGAAAACGCCTATCACCTCGATACCACCCACCTGGCAGCGACCGTGCGGATTGCGCGGGCCTTGTCGGATCCGGCCGATTTGCGGCTGGCGCTCGACCTGACCGAGTATGGCCGCCGGCTGAGCCAGCAGTTCCAGTACCAGGGGGACGAGCCGTTCGCCGAGATGTACCCGGCGCACGGCCGCTATTTTCAGGCGCTGTTGGGCGAAGAGGTCGAGGCGGCGCTCGACTACTTCAAGACCAAGGCCGAGATGCTCGACCCGCAATACCACGGCCTGGCGGCGGTCGAGACGTATGTCGATTTGCTGACCCGCGTGGGTCGTTATCCGGCAGCGATTGCCGCGGCGATCAAACTGGGGCCGAAAGGAATCCAGCCGATCGGCCAGGCGCCGTCGCTGTTGGAACTGGCCGAGAAGTCGGGCGACTATGCGCCGGTGCTCGACTATTGCCGCGAGCGGGGGGACCTGCTCGGTTATGCCGCGGCGCTGGTGCAGGGGAAGAAGGGCTAGCGACGGCAACCGCACGGCTCGGCAGGAGCCTCGCCCTCCCGCGCCCCCCAGCACGGCCCCCAGCCCCGAATCCCGCAAGAAATGAAAGCGGCCAGGGGGGGGCCCGCCCCGCCACCTCATGCTACTCGACCAGGTGCACA
>JBBDYF010000178.1:0-21032 GCA_040901775.1 Pirellulaceae bacterium
CATTCGCCGCAACGCTGCGCCAGCTCGTCAAGTTTTACGGCGGTCATGGAACAGGGCTAGGGCTAGGGAACAGGACTGGGAAACACAGGCATGGGGCGACCGAGCTACTCCATTTTTCGCAAATCGTCACGCAAGCGGGCGGCCAGTTCGTAGTCTTCCTTCTTGATCGCTTCGTCCATCTCGCGGCGAATGCGGATCCGCTCGGTCTCTGAATCGATGCTGGGAGCCTCGCCCTGCGGCCGCTTGCCGACGTGCTTTCCTTCGCCGTGGATGTTCATGATTAGGGGGGTTAGCTCGCGCTCGAAGTAGGAATAGTCGTGCGGGCAGCCGAGCCGCCCCTGGTTGCGGAACTCAAAAAAAGTAATCCCGCATTTGGGGCACGACCGCTGGTCGAGCTTGGCAAGTTCTTCGGCCGCCTGCCCCAGTTTTAGCTGTTTGGCCAGCACGTTGGCCAGTGTAGGCGCCGGAACGGGGGCCGCCCCCTCGTTTTGCAGCAGGTAGGTCTTGGCGCACGATTCACACAGGTGCAGTTCGTGCGGCTCCGTCCCGGTCAGCTCGGTAATGTGAAAGGTGGCGGGCTTCTCGCACTGTTGGCATTTCATGGCAATCCGCGCATCGAGAGCCGCGTCCTCTGAGTAGCCGGCCTGGCGCCGGCGGGCTTGGCGAGCTGGCGAAGAACCTGCCCGCTCGCGCTAAGTCGTTTGACAACAACCACTAAGTGTCTGCAATGGATTCTAGGGGGGGGGCTAGGTGTGTCAAGGTTAGTCGAGCTTGGCGGGCGATTTCCCCGTGCGGCATGGTAAGATGCGGCGAGTGCCCAGGCCACGGGCGGAGAGACTTTCCCGATGAATGCACCTCCCTTGCCGCTTCCCTTGCCGACCGCCGATTTGCCTCCAGCGGCGATGCCGTCGGAGCCGGTCGTGCCGCTCAGCTTGGCGGCCTATCACGCCTTGCTCCGGGCCGGTGTCTATGTCAGCGGCGACCAGGTCGAGTTTTTGGAAGGCTTCGTGGTGCCGAAAATGACGAAAGGCCCAGCGCACGAACGGGCGCGGCGCAAATTGCGCCGCCTGCTGGAACAATTGATCTCGGCCGAATACTTCGTTGATGAGCAGGGGGCGGTGACCACCGGCGATAGCGAACCGGAACCCGATGTGTTCGTGGTTCGCGGCAGCGTCGATGATTTTTCTGATCGACATGCGGGCCCGGCCGAGGTCGCGCTGGTCGTTGAGGTGGCCGATTCTTCGCTGCGTCGCGACCGCACGCTGAAACAGCGAGTGTATGCCCGCGCGAACGTGCCGGTGTACTGGATTGTCAATGTGGCGGATCGCAGCGTCGAAGTTTTGACCTCCCCCAGCGGCCCGGCTGGCGATCCGCGATACGGCGCTCAGGCAACCTGCGCCGCCGGCGACGAGATTCCCGTCGTCATCGACGGCCGTGAGCTGGGCCGAATCGAGGTCTCGGCGATTTTTGGGGATGGGTGATTATCCCTGAATTGTTCGCGAAGTGAGTAAAGGATGGCCAATCGCACATACATTGTCCTGACGGACACTTGTACCATCTATCCCAGTGCGATCGAGCCTGATTTCTTGCCGGAGAAGCAGACAGCGGCTCAGGGTATTTATTGTCTGCCACTCTTGTGGGTGGCGATGTTCCGCATCGACGACTTGAAGGCTCAGCAGTTTGAGATGGAAGGCGAACGCGTGGATTTAAAAGCCCCGCTCGCCAGAACGCAAAAGGCTTTGGCCCAACTCGAGGCCGCCCAGGAGATCCTGCAGACGATGTTTGCCGATCAAACATCTGTCATGGACTACTGTGCCCTCCTGCGGGAAGCAGTAACTGGAGTTCAAAGAGAGTGGATAACGATCGAACTGGACGAAGTCGCCTCGATGGGCGATCCCGACACGTTTTTCGCCTACCTGGAACTTGCCCTGCGAGCGTTGGGCGGTGAAGTTCCGCATGGCGTGGGGCGCACGGCCTTGCTGCGCCTGGCCGAACTTGAGCCGGCCACGCGCTTTCCGGAGATCCAATTGCTTATGGAGCAAAGCCGGGCAACGAACGAGGAGTCGCTGACTGTCTCGCAAATTTTAGGCTGCAGTTGGTTGCGACCCGTACCGTGGGAATGACGGAGTATCGTCGTCCATCAACGCTTGTTTTGCTCCGCCCTTGCCTCGCCAGCCCCGCGCATGTTACCGTGCCACGCATGGCTCATTTGCCCAATTTCGATGCCTTCAGCCGCCTTAGCCAGGGGCCCCGGCTGGTGCCGGTTTATCGCCGGCTGCTCTCCGACGCGCTGACGCCGGTCACTGCCTTTCACTTGCTCGATACGGGGGGGCACGCCTGCCTGTTCGAGAGCGTTGTGGGTGGCGAAAAAGTGGGCCGCTACAGTTTTTTGGCGTTCGAGCCATTCCTGACGATGACGGCTCACGGCGCGCGGGTCACCATTCGCGGTGAGCAGGGCGAGGAGCAATTCGATTCGCCCGATCCGCTCGACGAACTGCGCCGCCGACTCGCTCCGTTTCAGTCGGTGCATCTGCCCGAATTGCCGCCGTTTGAAGGGGGAGCGATCGGCTACGCCGGCTACGACGTGGTCCGCTACGTCGAGCATCTGCCCCATGCTCCGCACGACGATCGCGGTTTGCCCGATCTATCGTTCGCGTTTTACGACCGAATGGTGGTGTTCGACAACGTGAGCAAGACGCTGTTCGTGATTGCGATGGCCCGGCTCGACAAGCACCGTGAAGCCCGCGCCGCCTACGACGACGCCTGCCGCCGGGTCGATGAACTGGTCTCCCGGCTTTCGGCACCGACGAAGCTGCCGCCGGCCGATATTGCCACCGCGGGCGAGCCGCGAATCGCGTACGAGTCGAACTTTGCCGAAGCCGATTTTGAAGCGGCGATCCGCCAGTGCGTCGAGTACATTCGGGCCGGCGATATTTTCCAGGTCGTCATCAGTCAGCGTTTGCAGCTTGCTTTGCGGTGCGATCCCTTCGAGGTGTATCGGACCTTGCGAGTGGTGAATCCGAGTCCGTTCATGTTCTTTTTGCGGACGCCCGAGGTGACGCTGGTCGGCAGTTCGCCCGAGATCATGTGCCGCGTGGTCGATGGCCTGGTGACGGTTCGCCCGCTGGCCGGCACGCGTAGGCGGGGGGCGACCGACGAGGAAGACCGCCGCCTGGCCGACGAGCTATTGGCCGATCCGAAGGAACGGGCCGAGCACGTGATGCTGGTCGATCTGGGGCGCAACGACGTGGGCCGCGTCGCCCAGTTCGGCAGCGTGAAGCTATCGGATGTAATGGTGATCGAACGCTACAGCCACGTGATGCATATCACCTCGAACGTGACCGGCCAGCTCAAGCCGGGGAGCGACGCGTTCGACGCATTGAAGGCTTGCCTGCCGGCGGGGACCGTCAGCGGCGCGCCGAAAGTGCGGGCGATGCAGATCATCGACGAGCTCGAGCCGCACCGCCGCGGCCCCTATGCCGGCGCGGTGGGCTACATCGACTACAGCGGCAACATGGATACCTGCATTGCCCTGCGAACGTTGGTTGTGCAAGGAAACCAGGCTTACGTGCAAGCCGGCGCGGGGATCGTCGCCGACAGCGATCCGCAAACCGAGTTTCAAGAGACGCTGAGCAAAGCCCGCGGCCTCTTGAAGGCGATCGAGATTACCGAGCAGCGCCTTGCATAGCGCTGAGCGTGCTGTTCTCTAGGCTCGAATGCTGGGAACCGGATATCGCAGAAGCTGGGCGTCGCGCGTGACGATTGTCGCACTTTCCACCACAGCTTGGGCCGCCAACATGCGGTCGAAGGGATCGCGATGCAATTCGGGAAGATTGCGAATCGCCAGGACGTGAACCGCTTCCATTGGCAAGCCAACAAACCCGGATCGCTCAATCACGTTTTCCAAGTCGTCAGGAATGGTCAGCTTGCCCAACGAGGATTTTATGACGATCTCCCAGACCACGGCGGCGCTGACCAGTACTTCGTTCGACGGCTCGGATATCGCCTCGCGGGCAGGAATGGCAAGCAGGGCCGGATCGTCCAGCCACCACAGCAGCATGTGAGTATCGAGCAGCAACTTCATGGATGTCGCAGGCCTAAGGCTGCGGCTATGTCAGCGGGCAATTCGTCAAAATCTTCCGCCAGCGAAACCTTGTCGCGCCACCAACCCCCCTGACGAGCCGAGGGGGCGGGGGTCGCCAACTCGCTCGCTACCTCGATTCGCACTCGCGTCCCTTCAGGCAGCGTCAGCGGGCCATCCGGCACGATCATGCCATTTTGTACAATTCCGTCCACGGGCATCGGCGTCGCTCCCAAGCAGAAGGGATTGATAACGGCTTCATTTTAAGCGGTTGATGCGACCAAAGCCAGAGAAACGAGATTCCCGACAATGGCATTAACGATAGCGCCGGCCGCCGGGGCCCCGCCAATTAAACGTACTGCACTTTGTCATAATCGACACTCGCTTCCAAAATCAGCGCTCGATCACGATCAGGTTCGATTTGCTGGAGCTGCGAGACGACTTCCCGCAGCGTATCGGCAACGACAGCGACCTGCCCATTGGCAATTCCGACATACTTTCCAGCGTAGGGCGATTGCCGGTTGGCGAGCGCTTCCTGATTGATCTTGTCCGCCAGTTCCTGATTTTGCCTGGCGATCGATTCAAGCTCCGACATGGCGTCCTCCCCACAGCCGTGATAAACAGATAGAGTCGTGGCTTCGACCCTCTGCCCGTCAGTATTGGCCCTCGCGGCAGGCCGGTCAACGTAACCGCCCCGAACCCCTCTCCCCCCAGCCTCCCATGATCGTCGTTCTGGCCACTATCGAGCTGAATCCCGGCTGCCGCGAAGATTTCTTGCGCGAGTTCCGGCAGATCGTTCCCCTGGTTCGCGCCGAGCAAGGCTGCGTGGAGTACTTTCCCGCGGTCGATCATGCCACGCATTTACCGGCGCAAGGCGCGCCGCGCGAGGACATTGTGGTCGTCATTGAAAAGTGGGAGAGCGTGGCCCTGCTCGAAGCTCACCTGATCGCGCCGCACATGATGGAGTACCGCCCCAAGGTCAAGGAGTTTGTGAAGCGCGTGGACCTGCAGATTCTTTCGCCCGCCGATTAGTGCAGGTTTTGAATCAGCGCTGATCGTTTGTAGGTTGAATCCATGAACGAGTCATCCGCTCCACTTCGTTTTCGTGTCCGCGGTATGGATTGCGCCGAGGAAGTTGCAATTCTAAAGCGTGAAGTTGACCCCGTCGGTATCCGTAAGTTCCTGGGCTATCGCAATTTTTCCCGGTCTTGATTCTCTTTGTCTAAAAAGTCCCAATTCCCCTCGGTCGTCGGCGGGGCCTGCTCCGGATTTTGCCGCGGGTTCGCTTGCTCTTCGTCCGTGCCGTAAAATCGAAACGGCTCGGTCTGGCGGATTGAAAGCGTGTCTTCCCGATCCGCCGCCGGCTGCTCGTCGAGCGAGAGCGTGCCGCTCTCGCCGCCGATGGGGGCCGGTTCGTCGATCAGTTCCAAGCCGCTCGCCTCGAGCTGCAAC
The DNA here is from genome assembly GCA_040901775.1 of Pirellulaceae bacterium. GTDB lineage: Bacteria > Planctomycetota > Planctomycetia > Pirellulales > Pirellulaceae > CAYLLN01. The sequence continues at coordinate 5,534 of JBBDYF010000178.1, forward strand.
TCCGCGGCGGCGGCGGCGATCTCCTCCTCGCTGGGCATGGCCATCGTCATGCGGCCCGGCGCCGGCGGTTCGTCAAGCAGAGCCTCTTCGGCAGCCGCGGCAATTTCTTCTTCGGTCGGCATTTCCATCGTCATCCGCGGATCGGCGGTGAGCTCGGCAATTTTCACCTCGCCCGCGATCTCGAATTCGTCGGCTGCCTCGTCCCGCGGCGGTTCGATCCGCAAATCGTCGTGCGGCGCGAGCAGACCCGCCGACGAGGCCGCGACAGAAGCGGAAATCGGGTCGATAAAGTACTCGATCTTCTCGACCGACGGCATTTCGTCGCGCAGGTCTTCTCCCCAGCGGAAAATCGTTTCGACATTCCCCCGCAGCACTTGCCGGCCCAGATCGACCGCCTTCTCTTCGCTCCAGCCGCGGTCGATCACGAACCGCTCGGCCAGCACTTTCGACAGGATGCGCTTATACATGCCGAATTTCGGCAGGCCGAATTCCAGCTTGTACATGTCGCTGTAGTACCCGATCTGCTTGGTCCGCGGCACCGCTTCGAGCCGGGCCGCCAGATCGTGCTCGATGTAGGTTGGTGTGTTGCTGTACCACCAGTGGCCGTTGGTTACCACGTTCGGAAAAATCCAAGCAAAGCTCGTCAGCTCTTGATTGGTGACGCTGGCCAATACCGAGACCGGGAACGTCACCTGCGGGAAGGCGTTGAACAACTCCTTGTACTGGACGAGTGACAGGCGGCTGTCGTACAGATCGCGCCCCTGATGCACGCCCCCTTCGTACACCCCCCGGTTCACGCCGATCATCAGATCAAACGGCAGGCGATACTCGGCGCACATTTCGGCCAGCGTCCAAAAAACGAAGTTGCCGATCGCCCGGCGGTGCGACTCGGCGGCGAACACGCCGTCGGCGTTGATCGCGGCCAGGGCCGTGTTGGCCCGGGCGGGCGACACCTTGTGCGGAGCAAAATCGGGGGGGAGCGAAATCGCGCAGGCCCGCGCCCCGTGCGACTTGAAGTGGGCAAACAGGGCCCCGATCGCCCGCCGCAGCGCCTGGGCGTCGCTCGCTCCGATGCCGCTGGTCCGCTCCAGCCGCTCGCGCACCTGGGGCTTGGCCAGGTGGAACACCAGGTCGTCGGTCCGCAGGCAAGGGATATAGACTTGGCAATCGAAACCTTCCAGCGAGTCGTCGAATTCGTTGGTCAGAAAGACCGCTTCCAGCTTGCTTTTGGCGAGCACCTGCTGGGACCAATCGGCTTGCCCCATCAGGGTGCTGGCGGCGTCGTACACCCCTTCCCAGTTGTGGCGGGTAATCGCGTCCCCTTCGAGGCCAAAGAACGTTTGGGCCATCTCGATCAGCCAACTGTGCTGGATCGTGTTGTCGAGCGGGCCGAGGTGCTCGATCAGCCGGCCGACCTTCTCGCGGGGGCCGATGCCGGGATCTTCGATCCGGTCCTTGGGCAGGCCGGCCGAGTGAGCCAGCTCGGTGTAGTAGTGGTAGCCCAGGATGTCGGCCAGCGTGCGCGAGGCTGGATCGAGCGGGTTGATGTGGGTGTGGGGATCGACGAGGACGAGGGCGTCGAGCTCGTCGAACAGGCGTTTGCGAAGGTCGAGCGACATGGGGGGAGGGGCGGGAGGGGTTCGGGGTTCGGGGTTCGGGAGGGCGAGGCTCCTGCCGAATCACCGGCGGGATGACCTTCAGATTACCACGGGGAAGGGACGTGCGACAGAAAGACAAACGATAGAAAAAATGCGAACGCGGGGTGAGGGCCTCGTTTAACCCGCAGCCGAAGGCGCAGGCCTGTGCGGCGAGGCAACGTTGCCAGGGTTTAGCGCAATGGCTCCAAAGGGCGCAGAGGCGCAAAGGGTCAGCGGGATTCGGGAGGGCGAGGCTCCTGCCGAGCCGCGGGGACTCGCTGGGCAAGCAGCTACAAATTGGAACAGAAGGCAACGAAGAAAACGAAGGGTAGATTTGACTCGATCATTCGCTCCTCTTTGTTCCCTTCGTTTGCTTCTGTTCAAAAATCCTCGCCCACCAGCGAAAATCCTCGCCATCCGCAGGAAACCCAGTGCCCCGGGGTGCGATCTCCCAAGTGGCTTTCCAGACGCTCACTTGGCAAGTGCCGCTGAAACCTTTCCGCCGGTTGGTCTTGACCCAAGTCGCCCAGATCTGCTATTTCGCCCCGGCTGGAGAGAGAAATCGTCCCCCGCGAATCGAAGGCGTTCCATGGTTCGGCGCATCCGCTCGGTCGTGGCAGTGTTTCTGGTTGGCATGTCGATCGCTCTCTCGGCCAGGGCCCAGTACCAGCCGCTGGAGCTGTTCCAGCCTCCGCCAGCGACCGCGCCAGCGCCGGCAACGGGCGAGGCTCTTTCGCTTCCCCCGGCAACGGCCGACGACCCTGCAAAAAGTAGTGCTGCCGAAACCGCCGCAGCCCCCGCGACGCAATTTGTCGGTCTCGAATCGTTGACGAGCGAAATTGGCCAGTCTTGGGAAGGGGTCTGGCGCAGCGTCCGTCAGGTTTGGAATATTGTGCTGGTGCAAGGCGCCGATAAGACGCCGCTGGTCACAATCGGCACGCTCAGCGGCGGGTTGGTGCTGCTCGGTTTCGGCTACATCGCGGCCGGGGTGATCAGTCGCGGGCTCGCCAGCCGACTGCTCGTTCGGTTCGGCATGAACAAGAGCGCCATCGCGCCGCTCCAGTCGATTACGTTTTACGTCTTGCTCGCCACGTTCACGATGCTGTCGCTCAACGTGTTGAACGTGCCGATGACGGTCTTCAGTTTTCTGGGAGGGGCGCTGGCCATCGGCGCCGGCTTCGGCAGCCAGAACATCGTCAACAATTTCATTAGCGGCTTGATCCTGCTGGCCGAACGGCCGATCCGCGTGGGCGACGTGATCCAGCTCGACAGTTGGACCGGCATGGTGTCGCACATCGGCGCGCGAAGCACCAAGATTTCGACGGCCGCGAACCACGAGATCATCGTCCCCAACAGCAAGTTGCTGGAGACCAGTGTGGTGAACTGGACGCTCTCGGACGATACGGTCGGGGGCACCATCGCGGTCGGGGTGGCCTATGGCTCCCCCACGCGCGAGGTCGAGCGGTTGCTATTGCTGGCGGCCAACGAACATTCCGAGGTGCTGAAAGATCCCGCGCCCGAGCTGCTGTTCAAGGATTTTGGGGCCGACGCCCTGCAATTTGAGATCCGGTTCTGGGTCCACCTGCGAGCCTGCAAAAAAGGGGAGGTGGAAAGCGACCTCCGCTTCCGAATCGACGAACTGTTGGCCGATCGCGGGATCGTCATGGCCTATCCGCAGCGCGATGTCCATTTGAACCTGCTGCGGCCCGTCGAAGTTCGCCTGACCCAGCCCCTCGGTTCCCAGAAGAGCGCCGCGTGAGCCGCAAGCATCGCCGCCGCAAACCGTCGCCGCGCGACATCCGGGTTCACCGGCGGACGCCTCCCGGCGCGTCTCCCGGCCAGGTCGTCGCCGATCCGGCGCAGCCCGCGCCCTCGATCCAGGTGATCGGCTTTTCCGCCACGCAAATGATCGACCAGAGCGTCGCCAACGCGGACGAGGCGCTGAAGATCGCCAAGCAGTGGCCCGTTGCCTGGATCAACGTCGAGGGACTGGGAGAAGCCCAGACGATCGAACGCTTTGGCGAACTGTTCGGGTTGCACCGACTGGCGCTGGAAGACACGGTGAATGTGCATCAGCGGGCCAAGGTCGATGATTATGGCGAGGTGCTGTTCGTCGTTTTGCGGATGGTCGGGTGCCAGGGCCGCGACCGCTGCTCGACCGAACAGCTCAGCCTGTTCGTCGGCCCGGAATGGGTCATTACCTTTCAGGAAGGGCGGCCGGGCGACCCGTTCGACCGGGTGCGGGCCCGCATTCGCGAAGGGGGCCGCCTGCGACAGTTTGGCAGCGGCTACCTCGCCTATGCCTTGATGGACGCCGCGATCGACGCCTACTATCCGGTGCTCGAGGTCTATGCCGAGCGGCTCGACGAACTGGAAGACCAGGTGCTCGAGCCGCGGAACACGCGGGTCATGGATTCGCTGCACGAGGTGAAGGCGGACCTGCTGATCCTGCGGCGGGCGATCTGGCCGTTGCGCGAAGCTCTGGCGCTACTCTCGCGCGAGGAAACCACTCGTTTTCCCCCCGAAATCCGGCCCTATCTCCGCGATTGCCACGACCATGTGGTGCAGGTGGTCGAGCTGGTCGAAACCTATCGAGAGTTGACCGCCGACCTGCGCGACCTGCACATGTCGTCGCTGTCGAATCGGATCAACGAAACGATGCGCGTGCTGACCATCATCTCCACGATCTTCATCCCGCTCACGTTTGTCGCCGGTATTTACGGGATGAACTTCCACACCGACCGCTCGCCGTGGAACATGCCCGAGCTGGATTGGTACTACGGCTATCCGATTTGCCTCGGCTTCATGGCGGCGACTGCGGCGGGCTTGGTTTGTTATTTTTATCGGCAAGGCTGGCTGTGGGGCGCTCGGTCAAACTGACCGCCAGCGACAGCGTGTCGCGGTTCGCTTCACTCTTGCGGATGTTGGCATGGGTTGGCATGTATTGTGCAGCCCGATACGAGGGACGCTCATCTGCCCTCGAAGCGAGTCCCTGGACTCGCGGCAACGCCACGAAAGAAGGAGGATTGTTATGTCGGTGAACTTGACTCAATTCCTGGCCCGCCTCACGGCGCTGGCAAGTATTGGTCTGCTGACGGCCAGTTTGGCTGTCGGACAGACAGTACCCCCCAGCCCTCCCGACGACAGCGATGATGCTGCGGACGTAAGCAGCGAAGCAACGGACGTAGCGACGGACGATCCGTCCGCAACGGGTCGCGACACGGACAACGCGGGAGACGACACGGCACCCAAGGGACCCGCCGGCGCCAGCGGAAGCACTTCCGGCGATACGACTCGCCGCAGCACGGCGACCGATCGCGCGACTCCCGGTACCCGGGCCAGCGGCACCGGCGCGGGGCGCAGCACCTCCGACAACGACAACTCGCTCCCCTCCTCTCGCCCGTCCAGCCGCGACGACGAAGAGTTCGGCGGCACGTCGCGTGGCGGGCGAAACGTGGCGGACGAAGACGACGGTCCGACCGCTCTGGGGAATCGGCGACAGGCCGGCAGCAGCAGCCTGCGAGACGACGATAGTGCTTCGGATACGGATGCCTCGGACAGGACCGATCGGACCCGCTTTTCTCGGGAAGAACGATCCGATTCGGATCTGCAAGATTCGCAGCGCGGCCGCCGCACGCCGGCCCGCGATACGGCCGACGACTTCCGCGACGCGGCGGAGGACACCCGCCGCGACGCCCGCGACACGGCGGACGGTTTCCGCGATTCGACTCGCGACACTCTACGCGACGCCCGCCGCAGTGAGTCGCGCGCCGGCGGCGACTTCCGAGTCGAGAACTTCCGCTCGGCCGATATGGGAATCTGGTTCGACCGCTCGAGCGATGAGGGCCTGATCATTTCCGACATCGGGACGCAAGGCTCCATCACCCGATTGGGACTGCGCGAAGGCGACCGAATTTATTCGGTCAACGGCCAACGCGTCGGCACCGAACAGCAGTTTATCGACACTCTGTACGCTCCGAACCTGCGGAATCAGCGGGTCGAGGTGATGTTTTACCGGCTCGGTCGCCCCTGGTCCGTCCAGGTGCAACCCTCGGTCTTCGTGCAGGAATACACCAACTATCAGACCGATCCGCTCGATACTTATGGTTTGTACCTGGACGACCGGTACGACGATTACGTCGTGGTGGGGCGCGTCACACCGCGATCGCCGGCCTTCTATGCCGGCCTTCGTCCGGGCGACGTGCTCGTCAATTTCCAAGGGCAGCGTCTGAACGGCCGCAACGACCTTGGCCGCTTGATTGGCCAAGGAAACTGGGATTCAGTCGCCTTCGATGTCCGTCGCAACCGTCAGTTGCGCCGTCTGAACATGGATCTGTCGCGGGTGAACCGTGCGAACATCCGCACCTCATTGCGGCCGAACCTCGACGGTTCGGACCGCTTGAATCGGCGGGGGAGCATCGACGGTCGCTCGCGGACTACAATCGACGGCGGGCTCGACGCGGACGCTGAGTCGGGCATCGACGGGATCGATTCCCGCAGCATCGATTCCCGCAGCAATGCCACCGGCCGGCTAGACGCCAATGCCGATGCCACCGGACGGCTGGATGCCGATGCTGACGCCACGGGACGGTTCGACAATACGGGCGACGCCACGGGACGGTTCGACAATACGGGCGACGCCACGGGACGGTTCGACAACACGGGCGACGCGACGGGTCGCTTTGAAGCGGGCGGCCGAGGTGACCTGCGCAGCGGCAGAAACAATCGCTCGGTCAGTCCCGGAACGGGCTCTGGCGCGAATGCGACCGACCGAACCGGCGTGGGCGGCAGCGCTCGCGGTGGGTTGGACGGTTCGATCAACCCCGGAATCAATGAAGGGCTGCGCGGCTCTGCCACTGGCGGCGTGCGCGGCTCTGCCACTGGCGGTGTTCGGGGAGGAACTCGCGGAGGAGTGCAGGGAGGGACGCAGAGCAGTGGGCGTAGCGGCGGGCTATTTCCCGGACGAAGGGCCCCGTAACCGAGCTGTCTGTTAACCGAGCTGACTCTCCGAAGAGACAGCCAGACACGGATGATCGTGCGAAGCGTCGGACAGGCCAAGGCTGCCATCCGACGCTTCGCTATTTCTTGAGAGCAATTAAAGCCGATCTATTCCACTAGCAGCGACCGTCCCGCTTCGGCATCGCGCCGTTCCCACTCGCGGCGAACTTCGCCCAGGCCATAGGCGCACATTTCGAATCGCGCGCTGAGTCGCTGCAACAGCTCGTTCGGGGCATCGGCGGCGCGGTCGGTGTCGATCGTGCTGGCGATGAAGTAGGCCCGCTTGCCCTGCGTGCAATAATCGACGAAGAAGTCCTTCTTTTCCACGGCCCGCAGCCGCGGCAACGACTCGGGATAGACGCCGGTCCAGAATAGGGTGACGTCGCCAATGTGCTGATGCACGTCGCGGCGGGCCAACCCCACGCGATGTTCGGCCTCGGAGAGCATCTCGGCCACTTCCACGGCCGGGCGGCCCGCCGGGTTGCGCACCCGCTGCACCGTATCGAGCCGGGCAAACCGCTGCATCAGGTCGCTCAGGTAATCGACCAGCGGCGGATCGGCGATTCCGATGCGGGACTCAAAAATGTATTCGCACAGGCCCGAGAAGTAGCGGGCCAGCACACTGCCGCGAGTTGGGTCGGTCATAGTCAACACCTTCTCCGGTAAACGCGGGTTTTCGCGTCGCGGAGCAGGCGGCCCAAGGAGGCAAATCAAGTTCGGCAACATCACGGGGCAGCGCACGCCCGGTTTCGATCCCAATGCCATCCTGGGGTCGTCTGGCAGCCGCGGCTAACGACTGTCGAAACCATCTATCTCAACTATTATTTCGCTGGCCGCCGGGAGTCAAGGTCGATAGAATCAATTCAGGCGGAGTTTTGGGGGAAAGAGCAGCGGTCTGGTTTGCCCGATCGTTAGCACCGTACTTTTAGGCAATCGCGTGCATGTCGTAAAGAAGCGCGGATTTCGCCCCGTGGCGGTAACAAGCAAGGAGTATCCACGCCTAAGCGTGACGGCAGGCGATGCAGCACCCGTGCCCTGGCATGGGACGCAAACCACGTCGGCGTTACGACTTACGAGCAATCGCCCTCTGTGCCCAGCTCGGCAGCCGGGCGGCCCGGATTGCATAATCGGTGCTGCCCACCAAATCTTTTGGTACGATAGGACTTCCGCCGGCAATCTCTATTACGATTGCCCGCCGATTGACGATTTTGATTAGACCCGTTGGGATGGACCGCGACGGAGTGCAATTGCAGGACGCAAGCGAATACTCGTGAAGAGCAAGTGCGTCTATGATTGAGTCCGTTCGTCGTTTTTTGGGAATGCGCAGCGTCGATGGTTATCGCCGCAGCACCTCGCTGATCCTAGTCAACGGCCTGGCAGAACAAAGCGAAACTTGGTTCCGCAGCCGCGAGCATTGGCAGCGCCATTTCGACGTGCGGATGCCGGGGTTTCTGGTGTATGACGGCCCGGTGCTGCAAGAGCGGATTCGCCAGCGGTCGCAGATCAACGTCGATTATTTAACCGATCGGCTGGCGGCGTATCTGGACGATTTCGTGCAGACGCCCCCCTATCACTTTGTGGCCAGCAGCCTCGGCGGCCAGATCGTCGTCGAGTATGCCTCGCGATATCCCGAGAAAGTCGGCCGCCTAGTGCTGCTCTGCCCGTCGGGCATGGGCTGCGCTGAAAACCTGCCGATCGTCGAAGGGGTTCGTCACCACGACTACGACGCGCTGGTCCGTAGCGTGTTCTTCAACTCGCAGCTCGCCAGCCCCGCCATCGTGGGCTACTACGCCAGCAAATTCGCCTCGCGCCAGTGGCGCAAGGCGCTGTTGCAGACCGTTCGCGGCACCAAGCGGCATTCCGTTCGCCCCAAGCTGCCCAAAGTCACCAGTCCTACGCTGGTGATCTGCGGCCGCGAGGACCAAATCGTCGATCCGTACCATGTGCAAGAAGCGGTGCAGGATCTGCCGGATTGCCGCTTCGTCATGATTCCCCGTTGCGGCCACGCTCCGCAGTTGGAGGTGCCGCAAATCGTCAACCCGATGATCGTGCGCTTCCTTCAGGAAGAGTCTAGCCAGCGGAAACCCGCAGAAATCGAGCTGGCTCGTCCTCGGCCGGCGATGGCCGGCGCGAAGTAAGCGCCCGGCCCCAGATAATCCTCCCCCTTTCGAGAAGCGCGCGGGCGGCGACCCAATCCGCATGAAAGAGCAATCGTTTGCGTCGCGACGGGTCGTTTGGGTTCTGGTGCTGGCCGCGTTTCTGCTGCCGCTCACCTTTGTCGGCGCGCGGCGGGCGGTCGAGTCGAACGCCAACGATGTCGAGGACTGGCTGCCGACCCACTATGCCGAGACTTCCCAGTTCCGCTCGTTCCAGAAACACTTTGGCAACGACGATTTTGTCGTCGTCAGTTGGCCCGGCTGCACGCTCGACGATCCGCGGCTCGACCGGTATGCCGAACTGCTGCGCGACCGCCGCGTTCGCCGAGTGGCGACCGGCGAAGTCGCGCTGTTCGAGCAGGTAATTACCGGCCGCGAATTGCTGGCGCAACTTACCGCCGAGCCCACCGTGCTGAGCCGGCGCGAGGTCGTCACCCGCTTGCGCGGGGCGGTGATCGGACCCGACGGCGAGCAGACCTGCGCCGTCGTTACGTTGCGCAAGCCTTCACGCGACGAATTGCACGCCGCCTTGCAGGAACTCAGCGATGCCGCCCTGGCTGTCGGCTTGTCCGCCGAACAGGTGCATCTGGGCGGCCCGCCCGTCGTCAACGCGGCGATCGACCGGGCCAGCACGCAATCGCTCGTGCGCCTGGCCAGCCTGGCGGGACTCATCGGGCTGCTCGTCGCCTGGGTTTGTTTTCGCACCGTGCGGCTGACGGTGATCGTGTTCATCGTCGCCACCTACAGCGCCGCGCTCAGCCTGGCCGTGGTCCCGCTGTTTGGAGTGCCGCTCAACGCGATTTTGGTGACGATGGTGCCGCTGGTGTATGTGGCGGCAATGTCCGGCGCGATTCACCTCTCAAACTACTATCTCGATTCGCGTCGCGCGGGCGAGCGCGACCCGATTGCGCACGCCCTGAAACATGCGATTGTGCCGCTGGGCCTGGCGACAGGCACCACGGCCGTCGGTCTGCTCTCGCTGGAATTCAGCGACATCGCGCCGATTCGCCTGTTCGGGCTGTTTTCGGCGCTGGGCGTTTGGATCGGCCTGGTCATGCAGTTTGTGCTGCTCCCGGCGCTGTTGGCGTTCTGGCCCGACAATAGCCCGCTCGGCCCCACGGTCGATACCTCCGCCGACGACGACGCGCCACTTCTTTCGCCCAGGTGGCAGCGGCTGGCGAGCTTCGTCATCGGGCGGCAGGCCTGGCTGTCCGCGGGCTGCCTGGTGCTGTTGGTTCTGGGTGCTTGGGGACTCACCAAGGTCGAAACCTCGATCCAGATTATGCGGCTCTTCTCGCCGCAGACGCCGATCATCGCCAGCTACGCGTGGCTCGAACAACACCTGGGGGCCTTGGTCCCGCTCGAAATCGTGTTGCGGTTCGATCCCGAAGAGCAGCCGAATATGGCCCAGCGGCTGGCCCTGGTTGAGTCGGTGCAGAAGCAGATCGCCACGCTGCCCGATGTGGGAGGGAGCCTTTCGGCCGCCACTTTTGCCCCTTCGCTGCAAAGCGGGTCGGGACGCTCGCTGCGCAGCTTCATGATCAATCGCCGGCTGCGGCAGGCCCGGCCCAAGCTGATCGAATCGGGCTATCTGGCCGAGAGCGACGAAGGCGAACTGTGGCGGATAAGCGTCCGCGTCAACGCCGTTCGCGACATCGACTACTCTGAATTCCAGCGCGAGTTGCAAGCCGCCGTCGATCCGCTGATCGCCAGCTCGCCCGCGGCGGGCAAGGTCGAAGCCATTTACACCGGCGCCGTGCCGATCATCTTCAAGGCCCGCCATTCGCTGCTCGACGGACTGGCGCTGGGCTTTGGCACCGACATCGCGCTCGTCGTTCTGGCCGTGGCGCTGGTGCTGCGGCACTGGTCGAACGGCCTGTTGATGCTGCTGGCCAGCGTCTTTCCGATGACGCTGGTGTTTGGCCTGATGGGGTGGTCGGGCACGCTGGTGGATATCGGGTCGATCATGACGCCGTGCGTGGCCCTGGGCGTGACCATCGACGACGTGATTCACTTCGTTCTCTGGTTCCGCCGCGGCGCCGAGCGCGGCCTGAGCGTGCGCGATTCGGTGCTGCTCGCCTATCGCGGCTGCGGGAGGGCGATGGTGCAAAGCTGGGGGGTCATCGGCCTGGGCCTGGCGGCGTTCTCCCTCAGTACGTTCGAGCCGACCTTTCGCTTCGGCGCGCTGATGATCGCCCTGTTGACGGTCGGCCTGGTGGGCAATCTGCTCTTCCTGCCGGCGCTTTTGGCGGGTCCGCTGGGGCGGTCGATTGCCGCTAGTGTCCAGCGACGGGTCGCCGCGAAGTCTCGCGCGAAAGAACGGGCCCACCAGCACGCCAAGCAACACGACCCGTCGGACGCTTCGCAGCCGGTGGCTGGGTATTAAGAAGCCTCGCCCGTGCCGTGCAGGGCGGTCAGCAGGCTGGCCGCGTATTCGCCCACGCCTTGCAGCACGTCGGCCCGCGGATGCTGGGCCGCTTCGGCCACGCGGCGGACGATCGCCGAGCCGACGATCAATCCGTCGGCCACGGGCGCAAGCAGCTTCACATGTTCGGGCCGGCTGATGCCGAAGCCGATGCAGATCGGCAAATCGGTTTGCGTCCGCAGCCAGCGAACGTTGTCGCCCAGTGACGGCGGCAGCTCGGTTCTCTCGCCCGTGATTCCCGTGACCGACACGTAATACAGAAAGCCGCTGCTCGAACGGGCAATTTGCACGGCTCGCTCGCGCGGCGTGGTCGGCGTGACGAGTTGAATCAAACTGAAGTCGGCCGCTTTGCAAAGGGCGGCCAGCTCGCCCGCTTCTTCGACCAAAAGATCGGGGACGATCGCCCCGGCGACGCCCGCCTGCTGGGCATCGGCCACGTACCGCGCCAGACCATAGCGATAGACGATCGCATAGCTGACCATCGTCACCAGCGGCATTTTTACTGAGCCGCGGAGGCCTTCGAGCATGCCAAAGATTTGCTGGACGCTGACTTTCTTGGCCAGGGCCCGCGTGTACGACGCTTGAATCACCGGCCCGTCGGCGATCGGGTCGCTATAGGGAATGCCGATCTCGCACATCGAGGCCCCGCGGCGATCGAGCTCGCGAATCACGTCGGCGGTGAAGTCGGTATCGGGATCCCCAGCCGTCACGAACGGCATCAGGGCCTTGCGGCCCTGGCGGCGGAGGTCGGCAAAGAGCTGGTCGATGCGGGACATGATGGTTGGGTTAATCTTCGTCAAAAATACACGCGGGAAATGTCGCGTAAAACTTGAGCGTCTCGTCGCTCGCATGCGCGGCTTTCTGTTTCGCGTACTCTCCTCGCGCCGCCTTCTCGAGGGCCGCCCGTTCAGCAGATGTGCAGTGCAGAAGCTCGGCCGTTATCGACTCCATGATCCGACACGCATCGTCCTCGTTAACGGACTCGTCATCCGACAATTCAAGGAAGGCAAATGCCTCGACGACGGCGCTGGCAAGATGTTCCATAGAGCGACTCCGAGTTATGGCAGGCCGGAACGTAAACGCGCAATCTCCGCCGCGTCCTTATCGCCCCGGCCCGAAAGGCAGACCAGCACGACTTCGTTCGGCTGCATCCCGCGGGCCTCCTGCATCGCTTGAAACACGGCGTGTGAGCTTTCCAATGCGGGCAGAATTCCCTCGTTTCGGGCCAGAGCGTCGAAGCCGGTCAGGGCGTTGTGGTCTTCGCAGCAGGTGTAGGCGACCCGGCCGCTCTCCTTCCAGTAGCTGTGCTCTGGCCCCACGCCGGGATAATCGAGGCCCGCCGAGATGGAATGCACGTCGCTGGTCTGGCCGTCTTCGTCCTGCATGACGTAGCTGTAACTGCCGTGCAGCACGCCGGGCGTTCCGTACGACAGGGGCGAGGCGTGCTCGCCCGCCTGCGAGCCGCGGCCCCCCGCTTCGACACCCAGCAGCTTGACCTGCGCGTCGCCGATGAACGGGTAGAACATGCCGGCCGCGTTGCTGCCGCCGCCGACGCACGCCACCACCAGCTCCGGCAGCCGGCCCAGCCGGGCCAGCGACTGCTCGCGCGATTCGCGCCCGATGACGGCTTGAAAATCGCGTACCATCTGCGGAAAGGGATGCGGGCCGATCACCGAGCCAATGATGTAGTGCGTCGTTTCGACGCTCGCCATCCAGTCGCGCATTGCCTCGTTCACGGCGTCGCGCAGGGTGCGCGAGCCGCTGCTGACCGGCCGCACCTCGGCCCCCAGCAGTTTCATGCTGTTGACATTCGGGGCCTGGCGGCGAATGTCTTCCTCGCCCATATACACGACGCAATCGAGGCCGAAATGGGCGCAGGCGGTGGCGGTCGCCACGCCGTGTTGCCCCGCGCCGGTCTCGGCAATGACCCGCTTTTTGCCCATTCGCAGCGTCAACAGCGCCTGGCCCAGCGTGTTGTTTATTTTGTGCGCGCCGGTATGGTTCAGGTCTTCCCGCTTGAACCAAATTTGCGCCCCGCCGCACTCGGCCGACAGCCGCTTGGCAAAATACAGAGGGGAGGGACGGCCGACGTAGTTCTGGAACAGGTCCTCCAGTTCGGCGGCGAACTGCGGATCCTGGCGGGCCTTTTGGTATTCGGTCGTCAGTTCGTCGAGCGCCCGCGTCAGCGTTTCTGGCACGTAGCGCCCGCCGAACGAGCCGAACCGGCCTGCTGCATCGGGAACATCGGTCGTGGCGGTCATGAAATTTCTTGGCTTGAGGAGAATCCCCGATTGTCAATGCACCCTTTCGGGCGGTCAAGGGCCGACGACTGCTACACTTGAGGTTTTGCACTCTCGTACCCGAAGCGCCCGTCCATGCCCGAATTGCCGGAAGTCGAAACGATGCGTCGCGGCATTGCCGGGATCGCCGGCAGCACGATTATCGCCGCCGCGAGGTTGCCCTGCCTGCGCAAGCCGATTCGGATCGAGCCCCGCCCGGCCGTTCTTTCCCGCCGGCTGGTGGGAAGGCGGATCGAGGAAGTGGGCCGGCTGGGCAAGCGGGTGGTGCTGCGGCTGGATAGCCAGGACCGGCTGATCTTCGAGCCCCGGATGACCGGCCTGGTGCTGCGGGCCGATCCTCCGTCGGTCGAGCATTTGCGATTTCGACTCGATCTGTCGGGCGGGTCGATCCCGCACATCTGGTACTGGGACCGCCGCGGCCTCGGTTCGGTTCGCCTCATTTCCGAACGGCAACTCAGCGAGCAGTTGGGGGCGGGTCGGTTAGGGCCCGACGCGCTGGCACTCGCGGCGGCAGAACTGCAATTGCGGCTAGGCAACAGCCGGCGGGCGATCAAGGTCGCTCTGCTCGACCAGCGGGCGGTCGCGGGGATCGGCAATTTGTACGCTTCCGAAATTCTGCACTTGGCGGGCATTCATCCCGGCAAGCGGTGCGACCTGCTGGCACCGCGCCACTGGCAGGCGATCCACGCCCGGATGCTCCAGGTGCTACACGAGGCAATCTTGCACGAGGGCTCGACCCTTTCGGACGGCACCTATCGCAACGCCTTGAATCAGGCCGGAGGGTATCAGAATCAGCACCGCGTTTATGACCGGGCCGGCGAAGCCTGCCGGCAGTGCCAACGCACTGCAATCGTGCGCGTCGTTCAGGCGCAGCGCGCCACGTTCTTTTGTCCCTCATGCCAACCCAAGAGATCTCGCAAACTCAGCGACCAGTGACCAGTGACCAGGAATCAGAAACCACTGACAACTGACAACTGGTCCTCACTCCACCTCGTGGATCACCAGAATATTCTGGGCCATCGGATAGAAATTGGTGCCGGTGACGAAGACGACGCGGTCGCCGACTTGCAGCAGGCCCTGCTCGCGGCCCCAGCGGTCGATGAAAGCTCGCAGCTCAGGGCCATCGTGAACCGGCGCGCCGGCCAGCGGGGTGACCCCCCAGTACAAAGAGAGGCGTCGCAAGACCGCCAACGAGTCGCTCACGCCGATCGTGGGAACTTTGTCGCGCTGTTTGCTGCGCAGGCGGCAGGTTCCGCCGCCGCGGGTGGCGACGACCAGCAGCTTGGCGCCCAGGCTTTCGGCGATGGTCGCCCCGCCGCTGACGGCCGCCGCGGTGACCGGGTGAACGTCGCCGGGCGTGATTTCGACCGGCTGTAGCGGGCGCTGGTAAAGCAAGGGTTCGGTGGCAAGCAGGATGCGGTTCATCGTTTCGACCGCTTCGATCGGATACTCGCCGATCGCCGTTTCGCCCGAGAGCATGCAGGCGTCGGCACCATCCAGAATGGCGTTGGCCACGTCGGTCGCTTCGGCCCGCGTCGGCCGGCGATTGTGGTGCATGCTGTCGAGCATTTGCGTGGCGACAATCACCGGCTTGCCTTGCCGCTGGCACTCCTGAATGATCCGCTTTTGCACGACGGCGATTACGGCCACGTCCATTTCGACCCCCAGGTCGCCGCGGGCCACCATGATGCCGTCGGCCGCCGCCACCACCTCCGGCAGTTGGGCCACCGCTTCGGGCTTTTCGATTTTGGCGATCACCATCGCCTGCGAGCCTTGCGAACGGAGCAGTTCCTTGAGCAAAAGCACATCGACCGCCTTGCGGACGAAACTGAGACTGACGATGTTGACGTCGTTCTTCGCCGCCCAGATCGCATTGATCATGTCCGCCTCGGTCAGCGAGGCGACGCTCAGCTTGGCCCCCGGCAGGTTGATCCCCTGCCGGCTGCGGAGGGTGCCGCCGCCGGTGACTCGGCAGCGAACCTC
>JBBDYF010000179.1:0-20983 GCA_040901775.1 Pirellulaceae bacterium
GCGACCAGTGGTCGCGCACGACACCCATAGCCGCGACCAGTGGTCGCGCACGACACCCATAGCCGCGACCAGTGGTCGCGCACGACACCCATAGCCGCGACCAGTGGTCGCGCACGACAAGCTGGCAGCTTGTCGCTACGAGTGCGAAACATGTTCAACCTTTCCGAAATCCAATCCGCCCTCCGCGAATTCCAACTCGACGGGTGGCTGGTGGGGGATTTTCGCGGCAGCAACTTGCTGGGGCGGCGCGTGTTGGGCTTCGCCGACGATCAAATCCGCTCGCGCCGCTGGTTCTATTTCATTCCGGCCGAGGGAGAGCCGCGTAAGCTCGTTCATCGGATCGAAACCGACTCGCTCGACGCGCTGCCGGGAGCGAAGACGATCTACCTCCGCTGGCAAGAGTTCGAGGCGGGATTGCAGCAATTGGTGGCCGCCACTGCTGGGCAAGCCACCATTGCCACTGCTGGGCAAGCCAGCAGTGGCACCCGGCGGATCGCCATGGAATACTCGCCCCGAAACGCCAATCCCTACGTCTCGCGGATCGACGCCGGCACGCTCGAACTGGTGCGCGGCTTCGGCTGCGAGATCGTCTCGTCGGGCGATCTAATCCAGCGGTTCGAGGCGGTTTGGGACGACGAGCAGTGGGTCATGCACCAGGAGGCCGCCAGGCACACCAACGCGGCGTACGACGTTGCCTGGCGGTTCATCGCCCAGCGTACTGGCAGCGGCGGCGCGGCGCTCGAAACCGAGGTGCAAGCCGCCATCATGGAGCACTTTCGGGCCAACGGCCTGACGACCTACCACCCGCCGATCGTCGCCGCCAATGCCCACAGCGGCGACCCGCATTTCGACACTTCGCCGGCGACCGACATCGCCATGCGCGAAGGCGATTTCGTCCTGATCGACTTGTGGGCCAAGCTCGATCGGCCGCGGAGCGTTTATAGCGACCTGACCCGCGTTGGCTTCATCGGACGCGAAGTGCCGCAAAAGTACGAGCGGGTGTTCCAGATCGTCGCCGCGGCCCGCGATGCGGCGATCGCCAAGGTGCGGGACGCTTTTGCCGCCCGCCGTCCGCTCGCCGGCTGGGAGGTCGATCAGGCGGCCCGCGATGTGATCGACCAGGCCGGCTACGGGCAGCACTTCATCCACCGCACCGGCCACAACATCGGCCAGGAAGTCCACGGCAACGGCGCCAACATGGACAACCTGGAAATGCACGACGAGCGGCGGGTGCTGCCCGGCACCTGCTTCTCGATCGAGCCGGGCATCTACCTCCCCGAGTTCGGCATCCGGAGCGAAGTGGACGTCTTCGTCGATCGGAGCGGCCAGGTTCACGTGACCGGCGGCGAACTGCAACGCAAGGTGGTGCCGATTTTGGCCCACTCGTCGTAACTGGGTTACTTCGCCGCCAGCCTTGCGGTTAGCAACATTGTCCAGGCCGTTGCAGGCGCAGACGGTTTACGGCAAGATTGGCCCAACGCCCTTAGCGATAATGTTCGTTCCCGCCCGTTTCCGATCCGCTGGCAGAGTTCTCGAGGGAAAGCAATGTCCGCAGTTGCCGAAAAACAGTTGATTCGCGTCGGTCATAGCCCCGATCCGGACGACGCGTTCATGTTCTATGCCCTGGCCAAGGAGAAGTTCGACACGGGCCGCTTCCGCTTCGAGCACGAGCTGGTCGATATCGAAACGCTCAACCGCCGCGCCTTCCAGGGCGAGTTGGAACTGACCGCTCTCAGCCTGCACGCTTATGCCTACCTGGCCGACCAGTACCTGATTTGCACCTGCGGGGCGAGCATGGGCGACGGCTACGGCCCCATGGTCATCACACGCGAAGCACGGCCCATCGAGTCGCTCCGCGGCCAGACGATCGCCGTTCCGGGAACCCTCACCACCGCGTTTCTGGCCCTGTCGATGTGCCTGGGAAAAGACCAGTTCCAGCATGTGGTGGTCCCTTTCGACGAAATTCTCAACGTGGTCGATGCGGGCCAGCACAACGGCCAGGCGATCGACGCCGGCCTCTGCATCCACGAAGGGCAACTCACCTTTGGCGATCAGAACCTGAAGCTGGTCGTCGATCTGGGCGCTTGGTGGATGAGCGAAACCGGCCTCCCTCTGCCGCTGGGAGCCAACGGCATTCGCCGCGATCTCGGACCGGAAGCGATCCGCGAGGTGAACCGGCTGCTTAAACAGAGCATCGCCTTTGGCCTGGAAGATCGCTCCGCCGCGCTCGACTACGCCCAGCAGTTTGGCCGCGGGCTCGACCGGACCAAGGCCGACAAGTTCGTCGGGATGTACGTCAACGACTGGACGCTCGATTTCGGCCCGCGCGGTCGCCAGGCCGTGCGCGAATTGCTCGCCCGCGGACACGCAGCCGGTGTGATCCCACAACTGGTCGAGCCCGAGTTTGTGGACTAAATTGAGGGGATGGATGCACCCTTGCCGCCGCTAGCTCCGCGGCCCGATTTGGAACCCGCGCCGCGAACGTCCTGGCTGGCGGCGTTTTTGGTCGGCACCGGCCTGCTAACTTTGTTCGGCCTGCTGGCGGTCTTTGCCTCCGGAGTTTTTTTCTTGGGCTTTGGCTTGGTCCTGCTGATCGGCCTGCAATATCTCGTATGGGGCTGGTGGTTCGAGCGGATCTACCGGAGCGGGCCGATTGCCGAAGGCGAGCCGAGCGACAAACGGGACGTTTCCATCTAACGACACACGGGGCAGCGTCGTCCTGCCGCCTTCGCGACCACTGGTCGCGGCTTCGGATAGGCGAGCGGCTGGGGGTAGCAGCCAGAGTTTCGCTAATCGCTAATCGCTTTTTTCGGCGCGGGTCATTTCGCTTATCAGTTGCAACTCGTTGAGATTGCCGCAGTTGCGCGCTGATTAGCGATTCGCAATCTCCTTTTCAGTGATCGAACCGATAAGCGGAACGACGATACTTCTCCCGTCCCACTCCGGCCAACGTCCTCTTGAGCGAGCGCGATGCCGCCAAGCTGCGACCGCGCAACCACTGGTCGCGGCTTTGGGTAGGTAGCGGCCTGTTTAAGCCGCTACTTCTAAAACTCACCAGCTTGTCAAAGAGCCGCGCGCAGTTCTTGCGCGGCTGGCGAGAGGAATTCTATACGCCCGCCTAGTAGATGTCAATAGTTCATAGTGCAAATTTGTTAGCTGACCCCTGCCGCGTCGAAATAGACCGGCTCGTTGCCCGGCCGCCACTTGATGTTGCAGCCGATGCTGGGGATTTGCTTTTCCGGTAGCGGCTGACCCGCCAGCAAGGCGTCGAGGGCGGCTCGCAGGTCGGCCCCGGTCACCGGAACGCCGTTGCCCGGCCGACTGGCGTCTAACTGGCCCCGATAGACGAGCTTCCGCGCTTGGTCGTACAAAAAAAAGTCGGGCGTGCAGGCGGCCCCATAATCCTGGGCAACCTGCTGCGTCTCGTCGTACAAGTAGGGAAACGGATAGCCCCGCTGTTCGGCTTCGTGGATCATCTGCTCGGGCGAATCTTGCGGGTGGGCCGCAGCGTCGTTGCTATTGATGCCGACGACCGCCACGCCCCGCGGCATATAGTCCCTCGCAAGCTGTGCCAGGCCGTCCGCCACATGCTTGACGAACGGGCAGTGGTTGCACATGAAGATCACGAGCAGTGCCGGCTGGTCGTCGAAATCGGCAAGGCCGACGACCTGCCCGTCGATATTGACCAGCTTAAAATCTGGGGCGGGCGTGCCGATCTTGCGCATCGTGCTGGCGGTTTTAACCATGATGGGCTCCGTTGGATGATGTGGGTGGCGAGGTTAGCTCGGGCGGAATTTTCGTTTCGCCCGGCGGCCGCAAGAGCGCATCGTGCCGTACAATGGCGGGCATGTCCACCCCGCATGATCCGCCGCCCGAACTTGCCCCTCCGCCTGCGAACAAACTGCAGTTCAACATCAAGCATTTGCTGGCGTGCATGTTGGCCACGGCATTCTTGGCCACGGCCGTACGCTACGCGCTTCCCTGGTTCGAGCGACTGCCGACCCAGCACCTGCCGGGATATGTCACCACCGCCTTATGGGCGGTGGCAATCGGCGGATTGTTGTACTTCATCGTTCGGGCGCCGTTCTGGGGACGCAGCGCGGTGCGGTTCAAAACCCGCTGGCGCGCCTTGCACCAGCATCGCCGCGAGCTGCATGCTTGGGCCAAAACTCGCCAGCAGGCGAAAGCGCGTATAATGGAGGAAAAGACTGAATCCTCACTCGCTAGCGATACCGACCATGCCCCTTCTGCTTGAACCGACGCCCGCCCCACTCCACGAGCTGAAACCGTACAAGTCGCTTGGCAACGAGGAGCTGTCGGCCCGCATCGAGGCGGTTCGCCGTGAGATGGGGCCGCGGCTCTTAATCCTCGGCCACCACTACCAGCAGGACGAGGTGATCGCCCATTGCGATCTGCGGGGCGACAGTTACCAGCTCAGTCAGTTGGCCGCCTCGAGCCGCGATTGCCGCGCGATTGTCTTTTGCGGCGTTCACTTCATGGCCGAAACGGCCGATATTTTGGCGAACCGGCCCGATAAATTGGCCGAGCGCGGCGGCGAGCGGGTCCGTGTCGTCCTGCCCGATCTGGCCGCCGGCTGCTCGATGGCCGACATGGCGGCCAGCGACCAAGTCGAGGCGGCCTGGGCCGACCTGGGCGAAGTCATTGACGCGAGCGACATCACGCCGGTCACGTACATCAACAGCGCCGCCAGCCTGAAAGCGTTTTGCGGCCGCCACGAAGGGATCGTCTGCACGTCGAGCAACGCCCGCGCCGTCCTCGATTGGTCGTTCAAACGGACCAGGCGGGTCTTCTTCTTCCCCGATCAGCATCTGGGGCGCAACACGGCACTGAAAATGGGGATCACCAACGACCAGATGCCGGTCTTCGATCCCTACGAGCCTGAACTCGGCGGCAACAGCAAAGACGCCATCACCCGCAGCAAAGTGATCCTTTGGAAAGGGCACTGCTCGGTCCACCAGATGTTTACCGCAGCGCACGTCGCCCTGTTCCGCGAGCGGCATCCGGGGATCAAAATCCTCGTCCATCCGGAGTGTCCGCAAGAGGTGAACGACCTGGCCGACGTCAGCGGCTCGACCAGCAAGATCATTCAGACCGTCGCCGAGGCTCCGCCCGGAACCAAGTGGGCGATCGGTACCGAGCTGCACTTGGTAAACCGGCTGAAGCAACAGCACCCGGATCAGGAGATTCACTTTCTCTCGCCGGTGGTCTGCATGTGCGCCACGATGTATCGCATCGACCTGGCGCATCTCTGCTGGAGCCTGGAAAACCTGGCGGCCGGCCAGCCGGTGAACACGATCGAGGTCGATCACGAAATTGCCCGTTGGAGCCTCGTGGCGCTCGAGCGGATGCTCGAATTGAAGTAGCTGTAGGCAGGGCCCTCGGCGGGAACCCTGGCGAGCGGGAGGCGTCAGCCTCCCGATGGGATCCCGTTCTGGATGACCCCACCCATGCACCCCCACGCTCGTCAACTCAACTTAGAACGTCAACTGGCAGCCGCGCCCGTCTTGTGCCTGGCAACCCACGCTTCCAGCATTTGGAACTGGCGGACGAAGTCGTGCTGATCCACGCCCAGCGGGCTTTTGAAGAAGCTCGCCAGGTAGGTGAGCAGGCCCCGTTCGCCGGTACGGTGGGCCAGTTCGGTGAGCCGCACCAGGTCGATCACCAGCGGGGCGGCGAGCAGCGAATCGCACCCCTGCCAGGTGAACTGCAGGATCATCGGCGTCCCCAAAAAGCCGCGGAAGTGGATGTGGTCCCAGGCGGTTTTCCAGTCGCCAAGGCTTTCGATGTATTCGATGGTGACTAGCGTTTGCGGCGAGTAGCCCAGAATCTGGTGCAACAGGCGGTCTTTGCTGCGGACCTTGGTCCGCTTGTTGGCGGGGTCGTCGAGCACCTTGCCATCCATGTTGCCGAAAATGTTGTGTCCCACCCAGCTTTCCACGCCCAGGTTGCGGGCGGCGAACATCGGGGCGAGCACGCTTTTGAGCAGCGTTTCGCCCGTCTTGCCATCGTGCCCCATGTGGCAGGTGTCGCGCTCCAGGGCCAGTTCTCGAATGGCGATCGGGGCCGAGCCGAGCGACGGCGTGAAGTTGACGTAGGGATAGCCCAGGTCGAGGGCCGCAATGGCGTAGATCGAGCTGGCGGCCAGCGGGCAGCGCCGCGGCTTGTCGAGCAGCCGTTCCAGTTCCTTCCACTTGGTGGGGAGGAGCGCTTCGTCGATCGGGGGTTCGGTGGACGAGAGGTTCACCACGATCACCTGATCGAGGTGGTTGGCCGCCGCGAAGCCGCGCAGATCGGCCTGAATCCGCTCGATGGCGGCCCGCGGCGCTTCGCGGGTTTTGCGCAGGTTGGCGTCGGCGAATTTCTCGATCGTCGGGCCGACGTTCAGCAGCGTGCCGGGGCGGGTGTTCTTGTCGAACTTGTCGAGATCGGCCTTGCAGCGGGCGACCAGATCGCCATCGAGAGCGTGGTTCGCTTTGACCAGTTGCTGGGCCTCGGCGAAGAGCGTAGTTTCGCGGATTTCGTGGCCGCCGACGGTAATGTCGCCCCATTGCACCAGGTCCAATCCGGCAAGCTGCGGAAGCTGCGTCACCAGGCCCGCGTCGCCGGCCAATCCCTTTCGCAGTGCGATCAGGCCGACCGTCACGCTGGTCGCCACGCCCCCCTTTGCGCCAATGAGCCAGACACCGATTTTTCTGCGAGCCATCAAAGTTGCTTTATTGGGAGAAGCTGCCGCGGGGAGGGAGAAGTGGGAAGAGGGAGGGGGCACTGGGGGCCGCCGGACATGCTGGCTAGGATTACAGTGCAAGCTCGCTAGGATAATAGCCTTTCCCGCGAGTGTCTAGCAGCGAACCGGCGGGCGACTTGGCGCGGCTTGTAGATTGGCCGCCACGATTTTGGAAAAATTGCCGACCATGTTCGACACTTTGCCCCTGGCCCCGCCCGATTCGATTCTGGGGCTGACCGAAGCCTTTCAAAAGGACTCGAATCCCCGCAAAATCAACCTCAGCGTGGGCGTCTTCAAAGACGAGCAGGGCAAGACGCCGATCCTCGCCTCGGTTAAAGAGGCCGAGCGCCGACTGCTGGCCAGCCAGCAAACCAAGGGGTATCTGCCGATCGAGGGGCACCCCGAATACGACGCCCTCGTGCAGGAACTATTGTTCGGCGCTTCGCATGAGATCGTCGCCAGCGGCCGGGGGATAACCGCTCAAACCCCGGGAGGAACCGGGGCCCTGCGGGTCACCGCCGATTTTTTGCAGAAGCATTTTCCCGCCGCCACGCTCTGGCACAGCAAGCCGACCTGGGCCAATCACCCGGCGATCTTCACGGCGGCGGGGCAGAAGATCGCGGCCTATCCGTATATCGATGCCGCGGGGCGGGGGCTCGATTTCTCCGCGATGACGGCGAGTCTGCAACAGATCCCGGCGGGCGACATCGTGCTGTTGCACGCCTGCTGCCACAATCCAACGGGGATCGACCCCACCGCGGCCCAGTGGAAAGAGATCGCCGCCATCGTACACGAGCGGGGTCTCTTGCCGCTCGTCGATTTTGCCTATCAAGGGTTTGGCGACGGCCTGCTGGAAGACGCGGCCGGCCTGCGCGAACTGGCCCAGCCGGGAAAGGAACTATTGGTTTGCAGTTCTTTCTCCAAGAATTTTGGGTTGTACGGCGAACGGGTCGGCGCGCTAACCGTTGTTGCCGGTGATGCGGTCGCGGCCCAACGCGCGCTGAGCCAGGTGCGGATCAGCATTCGGACGAACTACTCGAACCCGCCGACGCACGGTGCGGCCATCGTCGCGGCGGTGCTGGCCGATGCCGAGCTGCGCCGGCAATGGGAGCAAGAACTGGCCACGATGCGCGAGCGGATTCACAAGATGCGGCAGTTGTTCGTGAAGACGATGCGGGCCAAAGCGCCGCGGCAAGACTACTCGTTTTTGGCGGCCCAGAAAGGGATGTTCTCGTTTTCCGGGCTGACGAACATGCAGGTGGACGAGCTGCGCCGCAAACACGCAGTCTATGTCGTCGGCAATGGCGGGCGGATCAACGTCGCCGGCATCACCGAGCAAAATCTCGACGCGCTGTGTGGGGCGATCGCCGAGATGTTGTAATGACGGCGCGTCACGCGTCGATCGAGAAGGCGGCAGGGGATGAGAGCAACATCGGAGCCAGCTCTTCGCGAGTGGCCAACACCGAGGCCGCGGGAGCGGTCGGGCGATCTCCCAGTTGCTCGCAGACTTGCCGCCAGGTGTCGCGCTCGCTGGCGAGCACGCCCAGAATGGCAGCCAGTTGCTGCGCGTCGCGAGTCTGCTGCACCTCGACCAAGGCCGAGAACAGATAGACGTACAGCCCGCCGACTTGCCGGGCCAGTGGCGACTCGTCGGTATGCACGCCCGAGAGCAGCTCGCCGACGATCTCGCGGCAGCGAATGAGGGCTTCCAGCGCCGCGTCAAAATCTCGCTCGCCCCACAGTTCCTGGGTTTGGCGCGCGAAGCGGATCGCACCGTCGAGCAGCATCAGCCGCAGCTTTTGCGGGGTGGCCGAGTTGACCTGCATGTCGAGGTAGATGTCGTGCGCATCGTTGTACATACGGGGCCTGTTGCGAAGGGCGGGTGCGGCTAATTCTGGCCGGTGAACGGAGGAATGGCTTGAATCTGGCCGATGGCGGTCAGGCTGTTGCGGAGCTTGCTGACCACCAGCTCGATCCGATAGAACTCGGTGAGCAGGCGCTCGCGCTGACGGTCTAGCCGATCGTCCCAGGCGTCGATTCGGCCCTCGCTCACTTCGACTTGCCGGGACAGCGTTTCCGCGCGGGCCACCAGCACCGAGTTGTCGCGCCCCACCAGCCGTT
Source organism: Pirellulaceae bacterium (assembly GCA_040901775.1). Lineage (GTDB taxonomy): Bacteria > Planctomycetota > Planctomycetia > Pirellulales > Pirellulaceae > CAYLLN01. Next base: position 8,867 of record JBBDYF010000179.1, read on the forward strand.
CGAGCACGGCGTCGGCCTCGACGGCAAAGCCGTTGTCCTCGTCGGTGAAGAATTCGAGGACGGCTTGGGGATCGGCCGCGTAGCGGGTATTGAATTGGGTTTTGTCGAATGCCAGCTTGCCCTGGTCGTTGATCGTCACGCCCAGCTCGGCCAGCGACTGAATCTCGCCCGCGCCGAAGTATTGCCGCGTCAGGGCCTGCGACAGATCGGCGTCGATCCGCAAGGTTTCGGACGAACCGAAGAGGGTTCCCTTGGTGCCGGCTTCGGGGCTGTACGAAGTGTACAGGGCCAGCTTGTCGCGCAGCTTGTTGTAGTTATCGACGAAGGTCTGCAGCGCGCCGGCGGCCGACTCGCTGGTCTGGGCGACCGTGATGGTGACGGGGTCGAGCGACGTTCCGGTCAGCGTAATGTCGAGTCCTTCAAGAACGTCGTCGAACCGGTTGGAAGCCGACGTGAACAGCGTGGCGGCCGGCCCGCTGCCGAACTGGATCAGGGCGTCTTGGGCGGCCGAAAGATCCTGAAACGAGAGCCCCGCCCCCGAGCCATCGACGACCAATTCCCCCGCTTTGCCGGCGGTGCCGCTGACCAGCGACAGATGATGCCGTAGCGAGCCGCTGGCCTGGCTGACGACGCCGGCCGTCACGCCCCGCCCCAGTTCATTGATCTTGGCCACGACATCGTCCAGCGTCTCTTCGGCGTCGATTTCGACCGTCACCGTCGTCGAACCGTCGAGCTGCTGCGCCGGCTGGCCGCCGATCGTCACATCGGCCGAATCGCCCAGCAGTTGCAGATCGGCTGCCGTCGTGCCCGAGCCGACATCGCTGACCGAAAGCCGGCCGCTGCCGCCGGCCGTGTCGATCAGCACCAAACCGTCGCCCGCGTCGTTGATGCGGGCTTCGATCCCGATCGAAATGCCGTTGATCGCGTCGATCACGTCGCCGATCGTCTCGGCTTCGAGCGTCGCCAGGTTGACCGAGCCGGTGTTGCCGTCTGAATCGGTGACGACGATCGAGCCGAGCGAGACCCCTTCGCCGCCGCCATAGGAGCTGAGCAGCGTGTTGCGGCCGACGACCTGGCGGGCGAGCGAGGCACCGTTGATTTGGTCCGCCGCGACATTGCCGGTCAGTCCCAGCTTGGCCGCCGTGTCGGTGGCGTCGCCGCTGGCGGCGATCAGGTTGCTGGCCGCGACTCCCGTGGTATCGACCAGCGCCAAGCCGTTTCGCGCGGTATTGTACTGGGCCCGAATGCCCAGCCCCGCGGCATTGACCAGTTCGATGGCGTCGTCCAGCGTTTCGGCCCCCGCCAGATCGACTGTGACGGTCGCTCCGCTCCGGTCGGTCAGTTGCAGGCCGCCGAGCGTTCCCAGTCCGCCGCCTCCGGCCAGCGAACCGACGAGCGTCGTCTTTAGTCCCGAGAGGATGCGCGCACCGCTGAGCGTTGCGCCGGACGCAGCGTTGGTCAGGCCGAGTTCTTCGGCGACGCCGCCCGTCATCGGATTGCTGGCGGCGAACGTGCCGCCGCCGTCTGCCGTCAGGTCGGTCAGGACGAGGCGCTGGCCATCGCCGCTGATGGCGGCTTGCAGCCGGGCGGGATCGGCCGCATTCAAGCGATCGACGATTTCGCCGAGCGTCCGCGGCTCGGGTTCGCCGGCCGGGTTCAGGTCGATCTGCAAGGCCGCGCTGTTGTCGCGGAAGGTGATTTCCAGATCGGCCAGTTCGCTGCGCAGGCCCAGGCCGCTGCCGTCGTTCAGGCGGTCGAGTTCGAGCCCGTTGAACAAGCTGACGATGTCTTGCCCGGTCGCTTGGTCGGCTGCGACGTCGATGCCGGCCAGGCCAAGATCGGCGGCGGTCGTTCCGCCCGAAACTTCCTGCACGCGGAGGTTGCCGGCGCCGCCGGTCGAATCGGTCAAGCGCAGTTGGTTGCCTGCGGCCACCGCCTCGACTTCGATTTCGTCGGAAGCGTTGATTGCCGCCAGTACGTCGTCGATCGTCTGGGCGAAGCGGAGGTCGATCACGCCGGTAGCGCCGCTGCGGTCGGTAATCTTGATCTTGCCCCGGCTGACCCCGGACCCGCCGTTCAGGTCGTCGAGGCTGACCCCCTGGTTGACCTGCCCGCCGAAGCGAAACGTGAGGCTTCCCGCGCCCAGGGCCTGATCGCGGGCCACCACGCCGCTCGACAGGAGCTGGTGCGTCTGGGCCTGGCGGACGGGGACGAACTGGTACTGCCCGGTGGGAACGGCGGACGACGCGGTCGCGGCCAACAGGCCGGCGACGCTGCTCGTGGTGGTGCGCTGCGAAAACAGCGTGGGCGTTTTGAACCGCTGGATCGCCAGTTGCACGCCGAGCGTCAGGGCGGTCAGGTCGGTGACGGCGGCCTGCTGGGCTGCGAGAACCTTCTGGCGGCCGGCTAGCGCTTCGCGCGGTTGGGCCGCCACCGACATCAACTGGTTGACGGTATCTACGATTTCAATGCCGGTGACGAGACCGACGCTGGATTGAATTCGTCCCATGCTTGGCTAAAGTCTCTTCGTTCCTTCATCGGCGCGCACGTCCAGGTTGCCTAAACGAAATTGCCGCGGGCGGCCTTCTGGCGGGCTCGATCGGCCAAAACAAGAGCCGCCGGGGGCGAAGTTGCGCTCCCGGCGGCTGTCAAAAAATCTCGAATCCGGCGAGCGGCAAAGCGCGGCGCTCGGTCGCCCGCCGGAAGGTGGTCAGGGGCTTTAGCCTCGCAGCAGGCCCAGCACGTTTTGCGGGTTCTGGTTGGCGATCTGCAGCACGGCGGTGCCCGACTGCACCAGGATTTGGGCCCGCGTCAGCTTGGCCGTTTCCTGGGCGAAGTCGGCGTCGCGGATCGAGCTTTCGGCGTCGGTCAGGTTGGTGACCGTGTCTTGCAGCGAGGCGATATTCGTTTCGAGAGTCGTCCGCTGGAAAGCACCCAGCCGGCCCCGCAGCCCGGTCACCTTGTTGATCGACGAATCGACGATGCTGGCGGCCGTGGTGGGGTCGGTGCTGAGGTCGGAGTCGTTCCCCGAGCGGAGCTCGTAGAGGCGACCATCGATGCCGCCCAAGCTGGCGGTGTTGACGCTGCCGACGCCGACGCGGACTTGGTTGTTGCTCACCACGTTCGGCCCGATCTGGAAGATCGCACCGCCGCCGTTGATCGAGAAGGACACGTCGGTCGAGCTGCCGTCGGCGACCGTCAGCGACAGATCGAGCGTCGCGGTGTTGAGGCTCAGCGTGTTGCCCGCTCCGTTGGCCGTGGTGCCGTTGACGGTGGCGATGATGTCGGTGCCGATCGTGCGGGTGGCGCTCAGGCCGGCTTCGAAGCCGCCCGCGACCCCTTCTTCCAGCACTTCCACATCGACGAAGGCAGCGGTGCCGTATCCAGTCGAGCGGAGTTCGAGGACGCCGCCATTGTCGGCCGCTTCGACCCCGATCGAATCGCTCACCAGGTTGATGGCGCTAGCCACCTGGGCGATCGTCGCCCCCGCCTCGAAGGTGAACACCTCGGCGCCCGTCTGGCCGCTGAGCTTGATAACCAGGTCGGCCGTGAGCACGTTGCTCGTGGCGGCGGCGGCTCCGCCGGTCAGCGGGTTGTTGGTCGTGCCGAAGTCGGTGGTGGCAAATGCATTGCCGCTGCCGGCGGTGGCGGACGCGGCGAAATCGGCCAGCCCGTCGATGGCGGTGGCAACATTGGCCACCGTTGCATTCAGGGCGACATCCACCGTGATTACGTTGCCCGCATAAACCGCGCCGGTGGTGCCGTCGCTGCCGCCGGTCAACTCGCCGTTGTAGGGACCATTGTCGGTGAAATCGTATTGGCTCGCGCCGCCGGCGGTGGCCGTGGAAGAAAAGTCGGCCAAGCCGTCGATCGCCGCGGCAAGCTGAGTAATCGTGGCGTTGGCCGCCAGCGAAACGGTGATCGTGCTGGTTCCGGCGTTGTAGGCGGCCGAGGTGGTGCCGTCGAGGCCACCGGCCAATTCACCATTGTATGTGTTGTCGTCGCCCGCCGTAATCAAACCGCCCCCGGTCGTCACGTTGGACGAACTGAACTCGGCCAAGCCGTCCACCGCGGTCGCCAGATCGTTGACGGTCGTGGTGCCGCCATCGTTGGCGACGATGGTGATGGTATTGGTGCCCGCATTGTAGCTGGCCGACGTGGCTGCCGCGGCCCACTGCACATCGATGATGACACCGTTGCCCTGCGTGCCGTCCGCGCTGGTTCCAGCGATCGCGGCAATGTCGAAGCCGCCGTTGGCAAGGGCGAAGGTGCCGCTGGCCTGCACGATGCCGGCATCGGCTTGCAGGATGATGTCGGTCGCATCCCCCGCCACGCCGTCGGCGGCCCCGCCGGCAATGGCGTCCACATCAATGGTGCCGCCCGTCAGCGTGAGCGTTCCGCCGGATTGAGCAATGTCGGCAGCCGCTTGGAATACAACGTCGGTCGTGTTTCCAACGAGCCCGTCGGCAGCGCCCGCTGCGGTCGCCGAGATCGACAGCGTGCCGGCCGAGTCGGTCAGGGTGACCGAGCCCGAAGCCTGCGACGCGGCCGATGGATCGAAACCGCCGGTGTTGGTCACCAGGGCCTGTGTGGCCGCAGTGGTGACATCCACGCTCACGCTGAGCGAGCTGAGCGTGCCCAGGTTGGCCTGTTGAATCGACAGGTCGCGAACCGTGGACTGACCGGTCGTGTAGCCGACCTGGAAGTCGAGGCTGCCGTCGAGCAGCTTGCGGCCTTGGAACGTGGTGACCTGGGCAATCCGGTCGATCGCTTCCAGCGAGCTATCGACCTGCAACTGGTTGGCCGCGATCTGCTCGCTGCTGAGCACGCCGCTGTTGGCCGCTTCGACCACCAGGCCGCGGATTTCGTTCAAGAGGCCGCTGATCTGGCCCAGGGCGCTGTCGGCGGTGCCGATCAACTGGGTGGCCCGCTCGGTGTTGCTGATCGCCTTGTTGGCGCTGGTGATGTCGCGGCGCAGGTTTTCGCTGGCGATCAAACCGGCCGGATCGTCCTTGCCGGCATTGATTCGCAGACCGGTGCTGAGCCGGACGAGCGTTTCCTGCAATTGGGCGTTGCTGCGGCCCAACGTCTTTTGTGCGATCAAAGAACTGACGTTCGTGTTAATGCGACTCATGGTCCACTCACCCCTTGATACGGTTGTTCGACTGCGACGCCTCATCCGGTTCTGGGGAGACCGGCTCCGGCGTCTGGATCGTGACTCCGCTCTGACCTCACGCTAGGCGTGAAACGGGCCAGGACGCGGACTGTGTGTGTCGTTTGCCGATGACTCGTCAACCCGGTCTTTGTCCCCATCGGCTTAGACAACCGGGTTCACAACGTCATGCCCAACTTCCGTGAGTGGAGGCACGACACGTCACGCTCGCGCGGGACAACCCGCCTCGCTATCGAAATCCATCGACTGCGAAGACAGGTCGCTTTAGGCAATTTGGGGAAACCGCCATTCCCGCGTCTTTCCATCTATAGGTCGTTCGTCGTTGTCGGCATTCTTCCTGCAAGTTGAAATGCGCCCCCGCGATCGATTTCTCGGTTGCCCACTCGGCACGCGCGACAAATCCGGTAAAGTCGCTCCGCCGCGCTGCACGATCGTTCCAGTCCGGCAGGCTTATTTGCCGGCGGGGTTCAGCTTGTCCAGATCGCGGGCTTCTCCCGGCTGCAGCTGGCTGGCCTTGCGATTTTCCCGCTGGATGGCTTCGTAGATTTCTTGCCGGTGAACCGGAATATCGGTGGGGGCGGCGATTCCCAGGCGTACTTTGTCTCCGCGGATATCGACAATCGTTACGACGATGTCGTCTCCAATCATGATGCTCTCGTCGCGGTGTCTCGACAGAACCAACATCGGGTGGCTCCTTCCTGTTTGGCAGGGCCGGTGTTTGCCGGCGAATGATGGCGGGGTAGATGAAAGCTGCGCCGGGGCAGGCGTCGGGCGCAGGTCGCGGTGGGCGCAGGTCGCGGCGGGCACCAAGCCTGCCAGCGAATGGCCGGCAAACCGAGGCGGGCCAAACCCGGCGAGATCGAGTCCGATCGGGTCCCTGTCCACGAGAACTATCGGTAGCACGGCTTGCCTAGAATCACCCCGTTGCGCAGACGGCACAGTTTTTCGGCCCGCACGGTTTGTATCAGGCACTCTTGCGGCGCGTGGCCGGCTGCTCGCCGGTCAATTGCCCGGTCCCGGTCAGTTGCCAGGCCACCGACTGCTCGTCGCTGGCGATCACTTGCCTTCCCAACCGGCGATCGAGGTTGATGACCAGCGGGGCCTTCAGATTGAGCGTCAACTCATCGTCGCTCTTGCTAACCACGGTTAACACGTAGGCCTGGTCGAAGTGCGATAACTCGAGCGGCGCCAGTTGGCCGCGCGTCAGATGCACCTGGTATTGCGGGGCAAAACGTCGCGGGCTGACCACCGGCAGGGCGATTTCGCAATCGGTGACGCTTTGCAACCAGCCGAGCGAATCGTTCTGGTCGTCCGCCAGCAAGACCCAGTGGCGACACGCTTCAAACGCGATGACGCCGTGCGGGAAGAGCAGGATGTCCTCGATGTCGATCTCGACGGGGCCGAAGCGAGACGTGATGATCTGCATGGCATGAGCTCGGGCGAGCGAAGGGAAAATGGCCGGCATGGCCCCAGGCGCAAGATCCGCCTGGAATCGTCATCGGCGGACAGGGCTCGTCAGAATCAGCAAAACCGGCACTACAGGAAGTCCAGCAGCGAAAGCTGAAACGTCTGGGCGGTCAGCCGGAGGGTCGCTTCCAAGATGGCCTGTTGGGCGGTGAGTTTGGAGATGGCGTCGGTCAGGTCGGTGTCGATTTCGTTGGAGAGGGTCGATTTGAGTTGGATCTGCTCGTCCTCGATCCGATCGTTGAGCGACTCGAGGCTCCGCCCTCGAGCGCCAATTTCGGCGCGGGCAAAGTTCACCCGCTGAAAATCTTCGTCCATGCGGGCGACCGCCCGCTGGATGCCGGCCAGGCTGAAGTTGGCGATCGCCTCGTGCAGCCGGATCAGCGAATTGAAAACTCCGGCGACTTCCTGGGGATTGGGGTCGGTTCCTTGAAACTGCGCGGGCTCGCCCCCCGCGGCCGTGCCGACCGTGCCGACCGTCCCTACAATGCCGGTGCCGTCGTTGGTGGGATCGATTGCCGTGTCGAGGGCGGCGGTGAACGTTCCGTCGGCGTTGATCGCCGTCAGCACGGTGTTGGCGGTGGTCGCCGCGGAATCGAGCGAAACGGTCAGGCGATTCAGGCCGCCGTTGTAGGACACCGAGGCGACGTTGCCGACCAGGGTGTCCTGAAACACAATCTCGACGCCGTTGAAGGCCGTGCCCGCCGTCGTCGCCGCCAGTTGCATCGCCGTATTGAGGTCGTTGGGCGGAGGGAACGCCAAGCCGGCCGTGGGGGAAACGGCCGGCGTGGCTGTGGCCAGGGTACCCCCGCGCGGGACCAGGCCCAGGTCGTAGGCGGCTTCGCTGAGGAACGCCCGCTCGACCTCGAGCGCGCCGACGGCCGTGTTGTCGTCGATCAGTTCAATCCCGTTGCCGAAGCGGGCGAGCTGGGCAACCACGTTCGTCGCCGGATCGAGGTTCGCCGGATGACCGTTGATCAGGTCCAGCACGTCGCCGAGGGTCTGGGCGCCGTCCACGTCGATGTCGAGCGCCACGCCATCTTTGCGGCGAATCGTAAAATCCGAGCCGGTGGCGGTGTGGATTCCCCGACCGTAGTTGAGCTCCGCCAGGGTGGTGTCGGCGGTCAGCGAGCGCACGCCGAGTTGCGAAGCCGTCGTGCCGCCGTTCTCGCCGATGCTGAAGTCGGCGCCGCTCAAGCGGGTTCGAATCGTGATCCGCTCGCCGGCCGAATCGATTTCGGCCACCACGTTGGCGGGCGAGCCGTTGAGCGTATTGAGCAGGTCTTCGACGGTTTGGGACATGCTCAGGTCGATGGTGTAAGTAATTCCGCCCGTCTGGATTTGAATGCCGGAGGCCAGGTCGAGCGCCTCGCCGCTCCCCCCTTCGGTCGCGGCCGACACACCGACGTCGATCGGGCCGTTGCCCGCAGCCAAATCGGACGTCGTGTCGGTCCCTTCTAAACGGGTCTCGAACAGGCCGTCGATGGTCGCATCGGCTTGCAGGGCGGCCAGCGCCTGGTTGGCCGTGGTTCCCCCGGGATCGACAAAGACGAACACGGTGTTGGCGTTGCCGCCGCTATTACCGGTGTTTCCTCGGACGACGCCCGCGTCGGTGGCCTGCACCGCCGCGGCCGGGTTGTAGCCACCGTCGATCGGATCGGACGGATCGTAGGCCGCGGTGAACGTCCCTTCGGCATTGATCGCATTGACCAAGGTCTGTGTCTGGGTGGCGTTGGCTGCATCGACCCCCAAGGTCAGCGTTCGGGTGGCGCCGTTGTAGTTGGCGGTCGCCGCATTGCCGATGGCGCCAGCCGCGACGATTTCGATCCGCACATTGTTGACCCCCGTTCCCACGGCGCCGCCGGTGAGCAGCAGATTGTTGCCGAACCCGGACAACGAAAGGGCAGCCCGCGCCGCGACCGCCGTGGTGCTGAATGCGGCGGTTTCGCTGCCGGGAACCAGTCCCGGCGAGGCGTGCAGCATGCCGTCGTCCACATACTGGACCGCCACGCCATTGAGCGCGACGCCCGGCTGGCGGGCCTCTACCACCAGGTTATTGTTGGCCCCCCCCGAGTCCAAAAAGGCAATTGCCCGCGATCCCAAAATCGAGCCGATCGGGGTCGTCAGCCGCAGCCGAGGATTCAGGTCTGCTCCCACAATTTCGTTGGTGCCGGTTCCCAGCGGGCTGAGAATGCCCAACTCGGCGGCGGTGGTTCCGCCCCCCACTTCGCGAACCGTCAGGTTGCCCCCGCCGGCATCGTCGATGTCCACGATCAGCCCGGTCGCGGAAACGCGGGCCACCACGGTGCGCCCGGCTGGCGGGTTGGCGGCGATCAGGTCGGCCACATCCCCCACGGTGGCAGCCGCACTGATATCGATGATCGAGGTGGTCGTGCCGTCGGAAATGGCGATGCTTCCCTGGGTCACTCCGGTGCCGCCGCGCAGCTCGGACAGCGGTGTCTGGCGGGTGAGCACGGGGTTCAGATCGACCGTCCCCCGCACGCCGGGCGAGAACGTGCCAAACACCTCGCTGCCAGGAACGTTCGACGCATACGGCAGGTCGATGTCGGCAAAGCTGAACAGGTCTCCTTCGTTCCCTTGATAGAGGACGTGCTTCTCGACCATTTCAAAGGGCAACTGGGTGGTGCGGGCCCCGGCGAACAGGTAGCGACCGCGAAAGTTCTGGTTGCCGACGTTGGCCAGTTGCTCGATCGTGCGCCGCACCTGTTCGGCGGCCGCCGCGCGGGCGGTCTCGGTGGTGGTGGTGGTCATCACTCCCAGGGCGATCGCCTTCACCTCGTTCAAGAGCGTGCTGACGCCATTGATCGAGCTGTCGGCTGCGTCGAGATACGACTGGGTGGTGTTCAGGTTCACCTTGGCCTGGGCCTTGAGTTCCAGCAGGCGTTGCAAAGCCATGCCGCGCAGTGCAGCCGGGGCGTCGTCGCTGGGAACCAGCAGCCGGCGGCCGGTGCTGATCTGGCTCTGATAGCGGAGGATGTCGATCTGGTCTTGATGCAACTGCGAAAGCAGCCGGACCTGGCCGAGCAAGTCGCTGGTACGGGTCGTCGGGACGGGATAGACGCCGGTCATGAAAAATCCTTAAACCCCAACTCAACAAGCCGCTCCGGCCTCTACAAGTTGACCAGAACGTCGAGCATTTCGTTGACCGCCTGGATGACGCGGGCCGAAGCCTGAAACGCCCTCTGGTAGGTAATCATCCGCACCGCTTCCTCGTCGAGGTTGACGCCGCTGATCGCCAGGTGCTGCCCTTCGAGCGTCCGCTGGAAGACCCGAAACCCCTCGGCGACCGAATGCGTCACGGCGGCGCCCTGCGTGATGTCGCTCGTCATCCGGTCGTACAGCGTCGCCAGCGACTCGTTGCCGCGGCTGGGCAGCGATGCGCTGAGCAGGTTGGCAAGCTGGGCGGCAACCGTGGTGTCTTCGCCCACGCCGGTCAGGCTGGCCGAGAACTTGCCCGGAGATTTTTGAACGACCTGGCTGACCCCGATGTTCGAGGCACCCGAGCCGGTGAAGAAGGAATTCACGCCCAGCGCGGCCAACACGCCGCTGGTGTCGCCGGCAAAACTGAACTGCACCAGGGGCGAGTCGCTGTTGATGAGGAGCTTGCGCGACGGCAAAATGCTGGCCGAGATGCCGTCGATCGCGTCCAGGTCGGCCGCCAGGTCGGCGAGCGTCGTGTCTTCGTCCAGCCCGTTCAGATCGACCTGAATATCGACCGTCTGCTTCAGGCCGGTCTGAGTGTTGAGCACCTGGACCTCGAACCTGCCGTTGGTGGGCGTAAAGCCCAGGCCCGCCTGGTCGAGGGCCAGGGTCGTGTCGCTGACTGCGAATTCGGCTTCGAGCGAGGAGTGTCCGACCAGGCCCTGCCCGCCGGCATAGACCTTGTTGAACTCAAAAATCAGGGCCTGCGCGAACTCGTCGAGGTTGTCGATTGCACCGCCGAGGATTTCGTCGCGCGAGGCGTACAACCCGGCCAGCTTGCCGCTGGCAGTCGAGATCGGCGAATCGGTCTCGTCGATCCGAATTTCGGCGATCGACAAGCCCCGGTCGTCGGAGGTGGCCACCGACACTTCCCGCCAGGTGCCGGCAAAGACCAGGTAGTCCCCGCCGCTGAACACGGTGACGTCGCCCGACGGCTGCTCGATCGAGCGAATGTCCATCAGCTTGGCCAGGTCCGACAGGGCGACCCCGCGACGATCGCGCAGGCCCACGGCATCGCTGGGCGAAGTGTCGCCCCCTTCGGCCCGGACGATTTGCAGGTTCAAGTCGGCAATGTTTTCCAGCAGGTTGTTGATCTCGCCGGCGGAAGCCACGACCTGGGTGTTGATGTCGTCGCGAACCTGCCGCACGCGGCCGTCGAGCCGGCTGATGTCTTCCGCCAGCGTCCGCCCCTGGAGCACCGCCAGGTTGCGCACCGAGGTGCTGTCGGGCTGGTTGAGGATGTCGTGAATGCTGTTGAAAAAGGTGGTCAGCGACGTGCTCAGGTCGGTATCGCTCAACTCGCCGACCAAGGATTCGAGTTGGACGTAGGTGTTCTCCTGCATCTCGCCGTTGGCCAGGTCGCTTTCGGCGGCCCGCAGGCGCTCGGCCAGAAAGCGGTCGGTTACCTGGACGACCGCTTGGACGTCCACGCCCAGTCCCAGCAGCAAATTTCCGTAGCGCTGCGTGGGGGCGGGGGCGAGCACCAGCCGCTGGCGGATGTAGCCCGGCGTGTTGGCGTTGGCGATGTTGTTGCCGGTGACCTGCAGGCCCAACTGCGCGGCGATCAGCGCATTGTTGGAAAGCTGGATCGTGCTGAACAGCGTCATGACCGCGCCACGCTAGTGCTCTGTCAATGTCTTGGATTGGGTATGTCAACGCGCCCCGCTAGGCCTCGTGATTGACGAGCGAACCGCGGGCATGCACGGACTCACCATCTCCATATGTCGGCTGGAGGCGGCCGCCGGTAGCGATAATCTCGACGAGCTGCGAAACATGTAACAGCGCCCGCTGTGCTAGCACCCAGTTCGTGAGGCTGTGGTGTCGCAACAGTCGCATTTTGGCGCTGGCCGCCTTCGCCCGTTCGCTTAGCTTGCCGCGTCCGCCGACAGCGGCCAGGGTCGCCAGCTTGCTGAGACTATCGCCGGCCAGGCCTGCCTCGCGAGCCGCGGCCAAGATTTCGCCGCGGCGGTGCTGGCATTGTTCGAGGCGGCGGGCCAGTTCTTCCTCACGCTTTTGCGTCTCGGCCAGGCCGGCCAGATCGGCCACGGCGAGCTGCTCGCGCTTGCTGGAGAGCACCGCCAGCAGTTCGTCCTGCACGCTCGACAACTCGTCCAGCAAGGAGCCGATGTCCGCTTCCCAGTCGAGCGTGGTATCGATCGCCGTCATGGAACCGTTTCGTTTCGTGTCAGAGGAAGTGAGATCGGATCGCGTCCGTAGTGGACTGCTTAACGCCGCAGCATGAACAGCTCGAACATCGG
>JBBDYF010000180.1:0-2991 GCA_040901775.1 Pirellulaceae bacterium
CGCTACGAGTCGCTGGTGGCGAGCCGAAAAAGGAGGGCGTAACCCTGCGCGCCGAGGCGCCGTGGTTGGCTGCGCCAACCACAGCCACCCGCCGTGGAAAAAGGAGGGCGTAACCCTGCGCGCCGCGGCGGACGTGAGGCAGATCCGGCCCGGTGGCGTCTGGATAAAGAAAGGCGAAAGGGGTATGGTTCATTCTGGTCTCGAAGCGGGCCGGACGGCCGCCGCCGGCACTTGTGCCGGGGGAGGAAAGTCCGGGCTCCACAGGAGAGGGTGGTCGGTAACACCGACCGGCCGCAAGGTCCGGGAAAGTGCAACAGAAAGCAGACCGCCGCGCAGGGCCATGAGCCCCCGTCTTTTGGCCGGCGCGGTAAGGGTGAAACGGTGCGGTAAGAGCGCACCAGCAGCCGGGGCGACCCGGCTGGCTTGGCAAACCCCGCCCGGAGCAAGGCCAAGCAGGGCGTCCGTGCCCCTTCGGGGGCGCGCGGGCCGATCCGGCCCGATCCCAGGCGTCCGGGTAGGCTGCTCGAGGCGCCGGGCAACCGGCGTCCTAGAAAAATGGCCGTCGCCTGTCGCGCCCGTCAAGGACGCGAGAGGTACAGAACCCGGCTTACAGGCCCGCTTCGAGACCTTTTATTTTTATTTCGATGCGCTGCGGCGCTCGCAGCCGGGAGCGGGCCCGCTCCCGGCGCCGGCGCGGCGTTTACTCGGCCGGCATCTCCTGTTCTGCTTCTTCCATCACGGCCAGCAGCTTGCTGATGCAAAGCTGGTTCATGCTGGTCTTGCGGTCGTGGGCTTCGGCCCGCAGCGATTCGTGCAGACTTTTCGGCAGACGAACGGTGATGACCCGCGTGGGCTCCTTCCCGTCGGGCATGGCGACCCGATCGCGCAGCCGAGCCAGCATTTGCTGGATTTCGGCGTACTGAGGAGTTCTCTCGAACGCCGCCAGATCTTCCGGCGAGGCGAACAACCTCCGCACCAGACCATCCACCCCGAGCACTTCGCGGAAGAACGTGATCCAGTCGGGCTGCTGCTGAAACATTTCGGCAGCAATTCGCTGGGCAGCCTCTTTTCGGTCTTCGTGCGAGTGAGCGGGGGTCGCAACTGCCATCTCCATTTGCCGGCTCCTTCCAATTGCTTACGTGAAAAAACGGAGGACTCTCTGAAACGCAGCCACCTGGGGCTGCGGTTTGACAAAACTTACGGAATGAGTCAAGAGCAGCACCGATATCGTTGCTATGCTTGCACTTAGCGATAGCGAGGACAAATGCCCGAAATCCGTCACCCCTGCCCAGAGTTGAGGCAGTGGCCATGCTGCCCAATTCTTGTGCAGGGCGAAAGATCGCATCAGGCTAAGTGTCTAGCTTGCTAGCTCGGAAGAATCGTCAAAGTTTCACATTGGGTAATGTTGCCGGCACATTAGCGCCGCTCGGTAGAAGCATTTAGCTGACGCTTCTCCTAGAAGGGCGGCATAGCTGGCTTCCGTAGAAGCGTTAGGAAATTGAATTGGTCCGATCAACTTCCCTGATCCGCAACCACGCTATCGGGAGGCTGACGCCTCCCGCTCGCCAAAGCTGGCAAAAAACAAAGAAAACCCAATCGCAAGTTTGGGGCGACTCGTCATACTGCAACAGTCTCTTCCACCTGTTGGCCACCCAACTCCTTTTTCGAGCTACACAGCGTGCCTACTCCCCGTTCGGTCTTCCGAAACCTCGCCCTCTTGAGCGAGCTGGTTTCCAAGGAGCAGTTGGACGAGGCCGTCGAGTCGCTGCGACGCCCAGGAAAAGGGTCGCCGGCTTCCGCGGTGGATGTCGTCGAGATTGAAGACTCGGCCCTCGCCTCGCGGCTCGTGCAGCAAGGAATCCTGTCGCCCTATCAGGTGAAGGAGCTCAAGTCGGGCCGCACCAAGTTCAACCTGGGCCCCTACATCATTACAGACTGGATCGGGCAGGGCGGAATGGGGCACGTCTATAAGGGCGTCCACAAGGTGATGGGGCGGGAATGCGCGATCAAAGTGCTGCCGCTGAATAAGGCGACGCCCGAAGCCATTAACAACTTCACGCGCGAGGTTCGCACCCAGGCCCAGCTCGACCACCCCAACCTGGTGCGGGCTTACGACGCCGGCCACGACGGCAACGTCCACTATCTGGTGGTCGAATACGTGCCGGGAACCGACCTACGCCGGTTGGTCCGGTCGCAAGGGCCGCTGACCCAGCAACAGGCGGCCAGCGTGGTCCTGCAAGCGGCGCGGGGGCTCGACCACGCCCACAAGCGCGGCCTCATCCATCGCGACATCAAACCGGGTAATTGCCTGGTCACCGCGGAGGGAATCGCGAAGGTTTCGGACCTGGGCCTGGCGGGCTTCGTTCACGATGCCGAGAACGACCCGCGGACGGGCAAGATCGTGGGGACTTCCGACTACCTGTCGCCCGAACAGATTCGCGCGCCCAGCGACATCACCCACACGACCGACATCTACTCGCTTGGCTGCACGCTTTACTATGCCGTTTGCGGGAAGGTTCCCTTTCCCGGCGGCACGGCCCGCGACAAGGCCAATCGGCACTTGAACGACACGCCGTGGCACCCGCGGCGTTTCAACCCCGATATGAACGAGGAGTTCGTCGAGGTGATCGCCGACATGATGGAGAAGGATCCCAAAGCCCGCATCCAGTCGGCCGCCGAGGTGGTGGCCCGGCTGGAACAATTCGCCGATGCTTCGGCGCCAATCGCCCCGCGAGCGGTGATTCGTTCTCCTTGGTCGCCGGCGCCCTTGCCATCCACCCCCGCGGAAGAACCTGGCGAGCCGCAGGATTCCGACGGCGAGTTTTCGGCCAGCGGCGCCGAGGGGAGCATCAGCCAGGCTTCGCAAGCGACCCTGGCGGCTGCCGGACAAGAGACGACCATTCACAAAGGAAAGGCCCGGCCGTTGCCCGCCGGCGATTCGCTCGATGGCAATGCCGAACGGGTTTCCGTGGCCTGGGCCGTCTTCCTGAC
>JBBDYF010000181.1:0-20647 GCA_040901775.1 Pirellulaceae bacterium
AAGACTCCCGACCCCGCCACCACCTCAGTCTGCACTCAAACGCACGCAGACGATCTGTTCGTCGTCCCGAGCGAAACAGCAGTTGCCCGCGTACGCCGGATGGGCCCAGTTTTCGCCGACAATCTTGGCCCGCGACTGTTCGACCAGGCCCTGCGGCGTCAGACGAACGAGCACGAGTTCTCCCTGGGCATTCAAACAGATCGCTCGGTCGCTGTCGCCCAGCCAGACCATCGAGACCTGCGGGTTCCGGTCGCGCGGGGTCAGGCGGTTGCCGTCGGTCCACAGCTTTTCGCCCTTGGCCAGTTCAAAGGCCACGATCCCGTGCTGCTTGTCGAGCAGGTACACGTGCCCCGCGCGATAGAGCGGCTGGTCCATGATTCCGCGGAGAAAGCGATTCTCTTCCCACAGCAGTTCCGCCTTGTCCGGCCGATCCCCCAGCTCGATCGCCCGCGAACCGTGCCAGTAACCGCAGACCAGCACGATCCCCTCGTGGAAGATGGGCGTGGCGATCGAGACGCCGTAGGTGATTTTGTAGGGGTATTTCCAGAGCAGCTCGCCGGTGTCGAGCCGATGAGCCACGATGTGCTCGGGCGTCCAGCCGACGAGTTGCCGCAGCCCGGCATGTTCGATGAGGATCGGAGTTCCGTATCCGGCCGGATCGTCGCCGCCGCGCCACGCTTCTTTCCCGCTGAGCCGATCGTAGGCCGAATAGCAGCCACCCGGCAGACCCGCGTGGATAATCACCCGGTCGCCATCGATCACCGGCGAGGCGGCGAAGCCCCACATCGGCTGCTTCGCCTTGTGGTCCTCGACCAGATCCTTGGCCCACAGCATTCGGCCGGTGCTCGCGTCCAGACAATGCAAGTGGCCGACCGCTCCCAGCGTATAGACCCGGCCGTCGTGGACCGTGGGGGTGCAGCGCGGACCCTTGCCGTAGTCGAGGTCTTTGTAAGTGGCCCGGTAGCGGTGCTGCCATACCGGTTCGCCGCTTTTCTCGTCGAAACAAACGATCCGTTCGTCGTCGCTCTCCGGTGGGCGATCCATCGTATAGACGCGGCCGCCGGCAACCGAAATGCCCGAGTACCCCGGCCCTAGCGGCTGCTTCCAGACGAGCGGCGGCCCCTCGTCCGGCCATTTTTCGGGGATGGCGGGGGCCTGCCAGGTTCCATCGCCGCGCACGCCGCGCCACCGCGGCCAGTCTTCGGCCCGCACTGCGATCGCATGCGCCAGCGAACTGGCAACCAAGGCTACTCCGATCCGCAGGCAAACCATCCGGGCAGACATTCGGCGCATCTCCTTTCGGGTTACTCCGTGTATTTATAACGGAATCGTCTAGTGCATTGTCGCAGCTTGACTTTAGGATTGGGTGCCACGTCCCACGCTTGCGTGGGCGTGCTCTTGAACGGGCGTCGGCTCGTGCGGGGGAAAGACGATTTCAAAGCTGGCCCCGTCGCGGCCGCTGTAGGCCAGCGTCCCTTCCAACTGTTCCGCCAGCGAGCGAACCAGGCGCAGCCCCAGCGAAGAGGTCTGGCTGGGATCGAACTGGGGTGGGAAACCCACGCCATCGTCGCGCACGAACAAGCGATAGCGGCCGTCGGGCCTGGCCTGCACGCCCAGCCAGATTCTTCCCGGCTGACCGTCGGGAAAGGCATGTTTCAGGCAGTTCGAGAGCAGCTCGTTGAGAATCAAGCCGCAAGGAAGGGCCTGGTCGAGATTCATTTCGATCGCGTCCACCTCGACCTGCCGCCGGACGGACTGCGCCTGGCTGCCATACGACTGAAACAGGCTGGCGGTTAAATCGCGGATGTAGTCGGCGATGTTCACTCGGGCCAGGTCTTCCGACTTGTAGAGCTTTTCGTGGATCAGGGCCATCGAGCGGATCCGGTCCTGGCTTTCGCGCAGGGCCTGCACCAGGGCCGGCTCGGCCAGCCCGCGGGCCTGCATCCGCAACAGGCTGGTGATGATTTGCAGGTTGTTTTTGACGCGGTGATGAATCTCGCGCAGCAGCACGTCTTTTTCGCGCAACGATTTGAGCAGCACCGCTTCGTTCCGCTTCCGCTCGGTAATGTCGATGATCGAGGCCAGCACGAACAGGCCGTCCTCGCTGGGCAGCGGGTTCAGGCCGATCTCGACCGGAAACTCGCTGCCGTCCTGGCGGCAGCCGAACAGGTCGCGCCCGGCCCCCATTGCTTGCACCTGGGGATTGGCGAAAAAACCTCCGCGCAGCGTGGGATCTTCGGTGCGGTAGCGCTGGTGCACGAGAATCTCGATCGGCCTTCCCATGAGGTCTCCCTTGGAATAGCCGAACAGCCGTTCGACCTGGGCGTTGAGCAGCACGATGCGGCCCGCCTCGTCGAACATGATCATCCCGTTGGGCGCCGCTTCGACGACCTGGCGAAAGCGCTCTTCGGCCCAGCGGCGGGCCGCCAGGTCGGCCAGCAGGCTGCGGTGCGATTCTTCCCGGCCATGCACCTGTTGCCAGAGCGACAGTTCGCTGCAAGCTGCCGTGGCCAAGTCGGTCAGCAGGGCCAGCTCGTCGTCCGACCAGCGGCGCGGGCTCTGGTCGAGCACGGCCAACGCGCCGAAGAGCTGGCGGTCGGGCAGGGCGATCGGCACGCTCAGCAGCGAGCCAATTCCCGCGGCCTTGAACTGGGAGCGATCGTCCAAACGGGAATCGTTCTGGGCATCGGGGGCCACCAGCGGACGGCCCGACTCCGCGACGAGCCGGCACCACGACTCGGCGGGGGGAGTGCGGCCGCGGTCGCCCCACGACTCGGCCAGACCGATCGAGCCCCAAATCCATTGACGCTGGCTATTCACCACCGCCAGCGTGGCAGCCGGCGTCGCCAGGGCGAGGGCGGCCACCCGGACGATCCGCTCCGCAATGGGCCGAACGCGGTCGAGTGCGTCGCGGCCCGGCACGGGCAGGCGAACCGCCTGGTCGAGGACCGATAAGGGATCATCCATGAGGGGAAATTCTGGCGGAAAGAATCACGGCCCTTTCGAAAAGCGGATCGGCCGATCGAAGCGAGAACGCACAAAACGCCGCGTCGCACGGCAATCTTACCTCTATGTGGAAGGGGGAGTCAGCGGTGCGACGGGCTGCATCCCAAGGGTGCGGAAATACGCATGGCGGATGTAGGGCCGGGCCTCTGTTTCAAGCGAGTTTTCGCTTGGCACGTCTCCCCGCTGCCGCGCCGGGGTGGTTAAACTGGGACGGTTGACCGCTTGACCTTCGGAGCCATCTTGCCATGCGCAACATGCTCGTGCGCAGTCACGAGAGCGATGCCGAGCGGATCGACATGGCTTACCGGCTTTGCTTTAGCCGCGAGCCGACCGAGGCCGAGCGCTCGTTGGGCGCGGCGTATCTGGCGAAGCTGTGCGGCGATTCGTCCGCCAAGAACCACGAATCTGACGAATCCTACGAATCAGGCAGCAACGACCTTTTCCTGGATCATTCATCAGATTCGCACGATTCGTGGTTGTATTCCCCTATCCTCGTCGTCTGCATCACCTCAGCCATTGCATTCCGCCAAGCACAGAGAAGAGGAAGTGTACTTTCCTGACGAGCGCCAGTCATGTCCGCTCGGTTTTCGCCAGCGAGAAAACCGAAAAACCTGAAGGACAGCCGCGGTCGTCCCTTGTACCCTCGGCAAGACGCGTATAATGGTGAGTTTTTACGGACCCGTTTTGCCCGGGCGGCGATCCGCGGCTCGGCAGGAGTCTCGCCCTCCCTCCCGCCCGCCGTTGCTCCCAGCCCCAAGCCCCCAGCCCCTCTCTACTGATGCTCACAGACGTCGATCGCTGGACCGTTACCGATTCGAGTGAACTGTACGATGTGCCGCGGTGGGGCAAGGGCTACTTCTCGATCAATGCCCAAGGGCACATGCAGGTCCATCCCAACAAGGACCCGGCCCTGGCGATCGACATGAAGGATCTGGTCGAACGGCTGCAACTACGCGGGCTCGATCTGCCGATCCTGCTGCGTTTCAACGGCATTTTGAAGGATCGCCTCCGCGAGATGCACGACGTCTTCGCCCAGGCCATCACCGAGCACGACTACAAGGGGCGCTACGCCTGCGTCTATCCGATCAAGGTCAACCAGCAGCGGCACGTCGTCGAGCAGGTCGTGCAGTACGGCAAGGTGTACGGCTTCGGGCTCGAAGCGGGCAGCAAGCCGGAACTGCTGGCGGTGGTGGCCATGACCGACGCCGACACGCCGATCATCTGCAACGGCTTCAAGGATGCGGAATTCATCGAAATGGCCATGCTGGCCCAGAAGATCGGCCGCCGGGTGATTCCGGTAGTCGAGAAATACACCGAGCTGGCGCTGATTTTGAAATACGCCGAGAAAGTCGGCGTCCGCCCGCAGATCGGCATGCGGATCAAGCTGGCCGCGCGCGGCAGCGGGCGGTGGCAATCGTCGGGGGGCTGGCGGAGCAAGTTCGGCCTGACGGTGGGCGAAATCCTGCATGCCGTCGAAGAGCTGAAATCGCGCGACATGCTCGATTGCTTCAAGCTGCTGCACTTCCACCTGGGCAGCCAGATCACCAATATCCGCCACGTAAAGGCCGCGATGACCGAAGCGGCCCGCGCCTACGTCGATCTGGTCAAGCGCGGCGCCGGCCTGGAATATCTCGACGTTGGCGGCGGCCTGGGGGTCGATTACGACGGCTCGCAGACCAATTTCGAGTCGAGCGTCAACTACACGCTGCAGGAATACGCGAACGACATCGTGCATCACTTGCAGTCGGTCTGCGACGAAGCGGGCGTCACGCATCCAAACATCATCAGCGAGAGCGGCCGGGCGATCGCCGCCTATCATGCCGCCCTGGTGTTCGGCACGCTGGGGGTCGCCGGGCAAGGCAACGGCGAGGAGAGCCTGCTCGACATTCCGCCCGATAGCGAGCAACCGCTGCACGACCTGGTCGATACGTTCAAGAACGTCACGGCCCGCAACGTGCTCGAAAGCTTTCACGACGCCCAGCAGGCGATGGACGTCACCATGACCCTGTTCAGCACGGGCTATCTGACGCTCGACCAGCGAGCCCTCGCCGAAAATCTGTTCTGGGCCATTACCCGCAAGATCAAGCGGCTGACCGAGCAACTCGACTTTGTGCCTGAAGAGCTGGAAGGGCTCGATACGCTGCTGTCGGATACGTACTTCTGCAATTTTTCGTTGTTTCAGTCGATGCCCGACAGTTGGGCCATCAAGCAGTTGTTCCCGGTGATGCCGATCCATCGCCTCGACAAGCGACCGACGCGGCCCGCCGTACTGGGCGACATTACCTGCGACAGCGATGGCAAGATCGACCAGTTCATCGACCGCCGCGATGTCAAGCGGACGCTCCTGCTGCACCCCTACGACGGCCAGCCGTATTACTTGTCCGCGTTTCTGATCGGGGCGTATCAAGAGATCCTGGGCGATCTGCACAACCTGTTTGGCGACACCAACACGGTCCACGTCGATATGACGCCGACGGGTGAGGTGGTGCTGGAGGCGATCGTCAAGGGAGACACGGTTCGCGAGGTGCTCGATTATGTCGAATTCGAGCCGAGCGACCTGACGACGCGCCTGCAAACCGCGGTCGAAACGGCTGTCCGCGAAGGCCGCCTCAGCCACCAGGAGGCGGGCAGCTTCCTCAAGTTCTACGAGGATGGCCTTAACGGCTATACGTATCTAGAAGAGCCGGGAGACTGACAGCGCCCAGCAGCCAGACGGCTTCGTCCCTGGCGTCGAAGCAAGCGGTTTTACTCCTAGGAACAATGCTCGATAAATTCTTGTAAAAAAGTTAACTTCGTCTTTCGTAAGGGTAAAATCCTCGGCATTCCGCCCGCGCGTGCGAGAAAACCTCCGTTTAATCGAGGATGCCGGCCATGAAAGTGTTTGCCCAACGTCTGCTCGCTCGCTGGGCGCGCGATATTTCCGCGCCCCAGCCCCGACGCAATCGCTCCTTGCGATTCGAGCAGTTTGAAAGCCGGGCGCTGCTCGCGGCTGGGGTTGCCAGTCCCTTGGTTTTAGAACGGCTGCAGAACCCACCCGTGTTTCAGAACCGGTCGAGCGCGTTGGACGTCAACTTCGACCGCGTGGTCGATGCCCGCGATGCCCTGCTGCTCGCCGACAAGCTGCCGCCGGCCGGCGAGAGGACGAAACTCTCCACGACCGGCCCCGTCGATAAATACTGGGACGTTTCGGGCGACGGCTATCTTTCGCCAATCGACCGCGATCTGGTGCTGCAACATCTGGCCGAGCAAACGCTCGCCTGGCAGCGATTGGCCGATGTAGGCAGCGTTCTCGGTGGCGCTGCGGCCGCCGCCGAGCTCGGCGAAGGAGAAGGCGGGGGAATCACCATCGAACTGATCGCGCCCGGCCCGGCCCTCGAAGGGACCGCCTTCACCCTGTTTGGCACGGTTTCACCCGCCGGTTATCATTGGCTGGAGGGGAGTGTCGATTGGAGTTACTCGATTCCTTGGCCGATCGAAACCGATGAAAACGGTCTGTTCCAGGTCGGCGTGTTGGTGTTCGACGACGGCGGCACGCCCGGCAACGGCACGCCCTCCGACGTCGAGCCGATCGCGGTCACCCTCTGGCCGGTGGGCGAGCCGGAATTGGCGGCGAGCGATTCGACGCAGGTGACGGTGCATAACGTCAATCCGGTACTCGACATCACCTTTTTCAACCCGCTGGCCGGCGGCCCCGAGTGGTGCGTGGCGGGCACCGTTTTGGAGGAAGGAGACACGACTCGCCCCGACGTGCAGATCGTCACCATCGACTGGGGGGATGGCTCGCCCCCCACGGTCCTCACCGGCCTGTTGCCGGGCGATCCGTTCGAAGTGGGGCATACCTACCTGGCCGACGGCAGCGCCTACACGGTCACGGTCACCGCCCTGGACGACGACACGGGGACCGACGAAAGAATCTTTGGCTTCGAGATTTACCACTTGGATCTCGATAACGACGCCGACAACAACGGCGAGATTGAGGCCATTGACGACCCGATCGAGAACATCGAGCCGGGCGCGTACCTGATGGTCAACGACAACGACAGCAATCTGAACGAGGTCATCGACTTGGACGAAGCCCCCGTGTCGGGCGAACTCGACCTGGAGAAGTTCAAGGTCGTGTTCGTGCCCGCCACGCGGCCCGACATCGACAACTACAACGGCTGGATCGTGCGGCTCAGTTACCTGGGGGAGCCGGAGGAGCACCCGATCTGGACGACGGCCGAAAAGTCCGGCCAGATCGTCTTCGCCTACGACGACTACGAAAATTTGTCGTACAAAGACTGGATCGTGGGGACCGACATCATTCCGACCGAGCTGTTTCTGGAAGCGCGATGGCCGGGCGTCTTCCCGCTGAACCTCGATCTGTATCGAGACCTCTACTACTACGGCGACTTGGTGGACCGCGACGCCGTGGTGTTCACCGCGCTGCCGCGGCCCAAGGTCGATTTGGACACGGACTCGGACAACACGGGTACGATCGAGGGAACGGCTGAGGAAGATGGCGAAGAAATGAAAATGCCCGGCAACATTATCCATCGAAATTGGGACGACGACGACCAAAACGGCGTGATCGATTATAATGATGCCGGCCCCTTGGTATGGCCCAATGGTGACCCGTTCTGGGACAATGATCTGGAACCCTTGACCTTCGCTATCAACGCGGCGGGACTCGATCTGACCAATTATACGATCACGTACTCGACGGATTCGCCTTCCATCAAGCTCTGGAAAGATCAAGACAAGTTGCCGCTCACCAGCGTCGTCACGATCGGCGTTCACCCGATCCCGACATCGCTCGTTGTCGAGGGTATCGACAACGGCCAGTTCAAAGCCATCGCCACGCTGAAAAACCCCGCCGGCGTCGTGGTCCATGTCGATTCGGTGCGGATTACGGTCGTGACCATCGATGCAGTCGCGTATCGTCCTCAAACGCCTCCGTTTACGCCTTGGCCGCTCCCGGAAGCGGTGGAAGCAGCCGGCATCGGCATTCGTCGCAACGGAGACGACGACGACACCAACTTCATTGCCGATCGCGATGATTTTACCGTCCCTGGCGGAGATAACGACCTGATTCAAGTGGACCTGATTCACGAGCCGGCCAACGCGGAAGGGGTCGGCTGGCAGCTCGCTCGCAGCGATACGAAAATCCGAGCCTTTGAGGAACGCGACAAGTCCTGGTGGATAGTTGCCGGCGAAACGACGCTGGTCAACGACGACGTGACGGAGGACGTGGCCTGGGTGGAGTGGGCGGCAATCGGCGGGGGAAGCTCGACACTCGAGTATTCCGTGTGGGACACCACGCATGACCGCAAAGTGTTTTTCGACTCGATTGTTTTCACGCCATTTAACAGCATCGTCGTGATGTTCGTGGGCGAGTTTGAAGAGCCGAGCGACCCTCCGAATCCAGGAACCGGAATGTCTGTGTTTGCCCGCGGGGAGTATCGCTACAGCGGCCGCGACGTCTTCCTCTACGATGAGGACATCGTGGCGACGGACGGCAGCGGCGCGCCATATAATGAAATTGTGAGCGCCATTAATACGCGAGGCGTGAGTAAAGTCGCTGCAATGGGTTACAGCCATGGCGGCGGCTCGACGTTTCATTTGTCATGGCGCCTGGAGCAGAATACGATCGCCGGCAGCGGCGTCGTCGACATCACAAAGCCATTTACTGTGCCGCTAACTGGCTATATTGATGCAATTAGGAACACTTTTGACGGCGACATACGGGCTGAAGATCGAAGGCCGCGGCTGGCCGAGTTTCACTGCGCGCAATACCAGAGGACGCGCCCGCTCGATCCCTCTAATCTAAAGGGAATGCCTTCAGACGGCGAGGACGATTGGAACAGAACCGATTTAGGTGTTGACCACGGAGACATCGATGACCATTTGGAAGTTCATTATCTACTGCGCATGCGCCTTCGAAGCTTGGTTCCGCGATAGAAAACAGGAAGCGCGTAAGTTTACTTGTTCACCGTGCGTCGTTTCTCGGATGAGGAGAACATTTGAGTGGCCGCTAAAGACAGTTCTGCCAGCAACCCCTATGCATCGCCGCGAGGCAGCTATTCACTTTCTGGCAGTACTCGCCGGCTGCTCACCCGGACGGCAGCATTCGGCTCGCTCGTTTGCATGGTTTGGGTGTGGTTCCTCATGGTTCTTCAGGTTCAGGTTGGACTTTTCGACCGTTCATTTGGACCATGGAGTAGCTATGTCTATACTGCCGTGTCCGACATCGCCTGTGGGCTGTTTTACCTGGGAATTGTTGCCGGAGTGATTGGCGCGTGGGCTGGAAATCGAACGGATAGAATCGTTGTGGCCCTGGCTTTTCTGGGCTATCTTCCGTTACTTCCATCGTTAGTTCAAGTTCTGTTTCATTTCGCGGGATGGTTATTGCAACAACTTCCGTAGGTTATGCTTTAGCAACCTACCAAGACTGCAAAACACGACGCAAGAGTTTACATATGCGATGAACTCCAATCCTTATAAGACCCCTTCGCCAGAAGGTGGCAGAACAGCTAGCGACGCACAAGCTCGCTATCGCCACATCGGAACATACGCTATCGGATTAAGTGCAACCTGTGCAATTGCGTACCGGCTTGCTGTCATATCGCTCATTATGGTTGGTTTATACGACAAACTGCCGCGTCCGTGGAATTCCATTTGCTATCAGGCGGTTGGCCACTCCTGCTATGTGTTTCTGGCTTTGGGAATCGGCGCAGCAGTCATTGGAGTAGTGCTCGGTCCCGCTGGCGTCCGCATATTCTCGCTGCTTGTTTTGGCGTGGCATCTCCTTATGGTAGCGTGCCTCCTATAGCCATTGTTGTGTCACGGAACTTTTCAATACGTTATAAGAAGTGCAGGTAGTCGCATATGCCTTAGCATAACTCCTCAATGACGTTTGCATACGTCATGCTGAAGCATAACCTACATGACTGCCGATCCACCTGCTGCTGGCGTCGGTATGTTTGTATTTGCCGTAGACGAGTATCGCTACAGCGGACGCGACGTCCACATGTACGACGAGGACGAGGCGGACCTGGACGGAAGTGGCGCCGCTTACGATGAAGTCGTGAATGCCATCCAAAATCGGAGCGTGACCGAAGTCGCGATCATGGGGTACAGTCACGGCGGCGGATCGACCTATAACCTAGCGTGGCGGCTGCACCAGAATTCGGTCGCCGGTAGCGGCGTCGCAGACATCACAAAGCCGTTCACCGTTCCACTCACTGGGTATATTGATGCAATTGACGACGGCGGTCCTACGATCACGCCTGAAACGCGACGCCCGCTGCTGACGCAATTCCATTCTGCTCAATACCAGGATAACAACATTCCGTCAGGGGAGCCTTCCAATGGCGATGACGACGAAAATCGCACTTACCTCGGCGTAATTCATACGGACATAGATGATCATCCGATTGTCCACAGGCAATTGCGAGACAGGTTACGGCAAAAGGTTGCCCGTTAGGATCGCAGTCAATGTCAAGAGCTGCCCAATGTCACCTCTATCGACCAGGAATCAGATGCAGAATCCCTACCGTAGTCCACAGTCCAATTGGACAGCGGTGCCGATTGCCGCCCCAGTCCGGACGATTGGACTGGTGTCGTTTTGGATTGCCATAGGCTGCGGACTCATTACCGCCCTGATAGTATACGCCAACCTTTCAAGCACCGTTTACTCGATTGTCGGTGATAACCTCGGCGTGCCAGGAAACTCTCTGGCCCGAGTAGCATACATCATTTGCAATCTTGCCATCCTATGTGGCTTTGTCTCCGCTTGCATCGCGTTGTTCGCCGGGAAAGGTTGGTGTCGCGCTATGGCCATTCCCTTATGGCTGGCATTCGTGTGGGTGGGCTGGATGCCCCTACGCTGGCTGTTCCGCATTTTCGATTAGCGCAAATGATCCAGTCCTGTAGGTTATGCTTTAGCATAACTCTTTAAGATGTCGTTAGGATGTTATGCTGAAGCATAACCTACGCCTACGCCTGCGCAAGCCACAGCCACGCAACGCCCTGCTCCCCAGCCCCTTCCTTCCCTCCTCACCCCTTCTTCCCCGCCCAGACCTGCACCAGCTCCACAAGCACCTCGACCGCTTCGACCATCTCCTCGAGGCAGGTCCATTCCAGCGGCGAGTGCGGGTTGTGTTCGCCGGTCGAAAGGTTGGGCGCCGGCAGGCCCCGCTCGGTCAGTTGCGAACCGTCGGTGCCGCCACGGATGGTGGTGAGCCGCGCCTGGCGGCCAAGCCGCTGGTAGGCTTCTTGCGCGTAGGCGACGGCCCTGGGCTCGCGGGCCAGCCCTTCGCCCAAGTTGCGATACTGCTTGGTCACGCACACGTCGGCCGACGAGCCGGGAAACTCGGCGGTCGCCCCGCGGGCCGCCGCACGAATCCGCTCTGCTTTCTCGGCGAGGCCCGCGGTGTCGAAGTCGCGGAGCAGCACCTTGAGCTTTACTTCGGCGACGCCCCCTTCGATCGTGTAGGGGTGCAAAAAGCCGTCGCGGTCGGCGGTCGTTTCGGGCGACAGGCCGTTTTTGGGGAGCTTCTCGATCAGGGCAGCCGCCACCCGCAGGGCGTTCACCATCCGCCCCTTGCCGATCGACGGATGGATGTTGACCCCGCGGACGGTAACGGTCGCCAGATCGGCCGAAAAGGTTTCGGTGTCGATCTCGCCCGCGCCGCTTCCGTCGAGCGTGTAGCAAACCGTCGCGCCCAGCTTGGCCAGATCGACGTGGTCGATGCCGTGGCCGATCTCTTCGTCGCAAGTGAACAGCAGGCGAACC
This sequence comes from Pirellulaceae bacterium, assembly GCA_040901775.1. Taxonomy (GTDB): domain Bacteria; phylum Planctomycetota; class Planctomycetia; order Pirellulales; family Pirellulaceae; genus CAYLLN01. The sequence continues at coordinate 11,783 of JBBDYF010000181.1, forward strand.
GGCCCGTGCAAGATTTGCGGATGCTCGACCAGCGTGTGGGCCAGCTCCATGATGACCGCCACGCCCGCCTTGTCGTCGGTGCCGAGCAGGGTGGTGCCGTCGGTCGTGATCAGCGTGCGATCGACCAGTTTTTCGAGTTCGGGATTGTCGGCCACGCGGATCACCTGGGTCGGGTCGCCCGCCAGCGGTATATCGCCCCCTGGATAATGCTTGATGACGTGCGGCTTGACATTCTTGCCCGTCGTTTCGGGCGAGGTATCGACGTGGGCGTTGAAGGCGACCACCGCCACCGGCACATCGCCCGCGGCCTGGGCAGTCGCCGGAATGGTCGCCCAGACGAGACCGTGTGCGTCTTGCTCGACCTCTTTCAGCCCCATTTCGCGCAGTTCGTCGGCCAACAGCTTGCCCAGCACAAGCTGCCCCGGAGAACTGGGATAGGCGCCGCCCGGCTCGCCCGCCGTGGTGTCGATCTGGACGTAGCGCAAAAAGCGGCCGAGCAGCCGTTGGTGGTTGATGGTTTTCATGCGATCAAGCTACCCCGAACTCGGAACGAGGGAAATCCGGGGCGAGTGGAGTGCTGGCTGCCGCGGCGATATATTGGCCGCTGACATAAGACTCACCGTAGTCCTCCCTCAATCTTTCGGTGCCAAATTCATTCTTCGAGTGACGCCATGAAATTGCTCCTGAAACTGGCCTCTCCTATCGCGCTGGTTTGCTTGTTCCTCCAGTCGGCCGCTGCCGAGATTGCGCCGATCGAGCGCCGGCTGCCCCCCGAAGGGATCGAAATTCCGGCCGACGTGCGCCAGCGGCTAGAAGAGCGGCTGGCCACGACCAAGCAGCGGCTGGAGGAGCTCGACGGCGAGGATCTGAAGCCGGACGTGGAGATTTTCACCAAGGCAGTGGAATACGCCCTGTTGCACCGCGAGTTCTATTCGCCCAAGGATTTCGAGAAGGCAGATTGGGCGCTCGACCAGGCGAGCGAGCGGCTGTCCTTTTTGGCCAAGGACGAGCTGGCCAAGGACGGATCGCCTTGGGCCAGCGCCACAGGGCTGGCGGTGCGTGGCTATCGCTCGTCGATCGACGGCTCGGCGCAGCCGTATGGCCTGGTGATTCCCGAGGGGCACGATCTTAGCAAGCCAAGCCCGTTGTACGTCTGGCTGCACGGCCGGGGAGACAAAAGCACCGACCTGCATTTTTTGCGCGAGCGGGCGACGAAAACGGGGCAGATCGCTCCGGCGGGAGCGATTGTGCTACATCCTTTCGGGCGGCAGTGCGTGGGGTGGAAGCACGCGGGGGAAATCGACGTTTTGGAAGCGATTGCCAGCGTGCAAGAGCGCTGCGCCATCGACAGACGGCGGATCGTGCTGATCGGTTTTTCGATGGGAGGGGCCGGGGCGTGGCACATCGGCGCACACTACACCGATCGCTTCATCGCGGTCAGCCCAGGGGCAGGTTTTGCCGAAACGGCCCGCTATCAGCGATTGACGTCCGACCGCTATCCGCCGGCCTACGAACAGACGCTGTGGGGCGCTTACGACGTGCCCGGCTACGTGCGCAACCTGTTCAATACCCGCGTGATCGCCTACAGCGGCGAGCTCGACAAGCAAATTCAAGCGGCTCGCGTGATGGAAGAGGCCTACGCGGACGAGGGGCGGAAACTCGAACACTTGATCGGTCCCGGCGTCGAGCACAAGTACGAGCCACAGACCCTCAAAGAACTGATGCACCGGCTGGAAACCGTGGTCGCCTTGACCGATGTGAAAGACATTGCCCTGCCGCGCGAAGTGCATCTGCAAACGCGCACGCTCCGTTATCCCGTGCAAAAGTGGCTGCGGGCCGAAGGGCTCGAAGAACACTGGAAAGAGGCGCGAATCGACGCCGCGCTCGACCCGAAGAAGGGGATCGAGTTGACGACGCGGAACGTCACTCGCCTGCGGCTGGACGAACCGTACTATCAACTGGCTGTCAAAGTGGATGGACAGGAAGTCGGAGCGGGTAGCGGCGTTTTGCTCAAGGAGGCTGGCAAGTGGCGATGGGCAACCGAGGAAGATATTTCTTCCTCGGCTCTCCGCAAAAAGCCCGGCCTGCAAGGACCGATCGACGACGCCTTCCTGCGGAAGTTTGTTGTCGTCGAGCCGTCCGGCAAGAGCCGCAATCCGGCCTTTCAGGCGTGGTGCGATTTCGAGTTGCAGCATTTCAAAGATCGCTGGCGGGCGCTGATGCGCGGGGAATTGCCGGTGGTGCGGGATGTCGATTTCAAAGCAACCGAGGGAAACGTCATCCTGTGGGGCGATCCCGACTCGAACTCCGTGCTGCGCGCAAGCATCGAACAGTTGCCGGTCGCGTTTCAGGACGGCAACTGGACTTTCGGCGGCAAGGTATATCCGGGCGACCGGTTTGTCCCGGCGCTCATCTATCCGCGGGCCAATCAAAAGGGGTACTTCGTGCTCAACTCGGGCCTGACCTTTCGCGAAGCGCACGACCGGACGAATTCGCTGCAGAATCCCAAGCTGCCGGACTGGGCGCTGATCGACCTCACCCAGCCGCCGGATGCGCTATTGCCCGGGCGGATTCACGACGCCGGTTTCTTCGACGAAGCCTGGCAGTTCAAGGCGCCACCAAAAGAAGCCGCGCCCTAGCCAGTGGGACTTGCCAGCGCCGGCTCGACGTGCGAACTTCACGGCATGGAAATGCCGCGCCCAGAAGCCGAAACTCGCTCGACCCGCCGCCGGGCGCTGGTGGCCGTCGCCAGTTGCTTTGGCTTGGGCTATTCGCCCATCATGCCGGGAACGTGCGGCGCCCTGTTGGGCGTGGCCATTTATCTGCCCATCGCCTGGCTGGTCCCGGACGAGCCGTGGCAATCGGTGCTGATCGGCCTGAACCTGCTGTTCTGGTGCTGGCTGACGATCGCCCTGGGCGTCTGGGCCGAGACGTACTATCTGACCAAGGACAGCCAGATCTTCGTGACCGACGAAGTGGCCGGCTTTCTGCTGACTGTCCTGCTGTTTCACATTGCCGGAGCGCCGATCCTCACCACGCTGTGGGCGTTTCCGATCACGCGGGTAATCGACATCGTTAAAGTGCCGCCGGCCAAGAGTTTAGAGAAATTGCCGGCCGGCTGGGGAGTGCTGCTCGACGACCTGCTGGGGTCGGTCTATGCGGCTGGTGTGTTGCACCTAACCTATTGGCTCGTACCGACTTGGTTCGTGGCGTCCTGAGCGGCACGCAATTTCCCAGCCAGCGAGAACGAGCACCACGCAATTAAAGTTGAAATAGACCTTGTCGCCCAGTTCAATATTGACGCCATAGTCGCAATAGAACGGCGGCTCGATCCAGACGCCCGAGCGGGTCGGAAAGCTCGCCCGCCAACATTTTTTCGCGTTCGTTGGGCACGAGTCGTTTGGCGATAGTTGTTTGGCGTAGTTGTTTGTTTGGCGTAGTTGTTTGTTTGGCGTAGTTGTTTGTTTGGCGTAGTTGTTTGTTCGGCGCGGCGACAAGGATTACGATGCACGCCTCCCATTCTAGCGAGGAATTTGAACGATGACGCGCCGGTGGATAACGTTCGTGCTGCTTGTATTGCTCGCCTGTGGGCAGCGAACGGTCAGCGCCCAAGATCGGCCGCTTCCTCCCGCCGAGGCAGCGGGGACGATGAAGCTGCCCGCCGGCTTTACGACGACGCTGTTCGCCGGCGAGCCCGACGTGGTGCAGCCGATTGCCTTCACATTCGACGACCGCGGCCGGCTGTGGGTGATCGAATGCCTCTCGTATCCGACCTGGAAAGAAGACGGCACCGGCAGCGACCGGGTCACCATTTTGGAAGACACCAATGGCGACGGCCGGCACGACAAACGCACGGTGTTTTTCGACCAGGGCACGAACCTGAGCGGCATCGAGGTCGGTTTCGGCGGCGTCTGGCTGACGGCTGTGCCCAATCTGATTTTCATTCCCGATGCCAACGGCGACGACCAGCCCGACGGGCCAGCCAAAGTGCTGCTCGACGGCTGGGACTTGAAGGCCAAGCACAATGTTGTCGGCAATCTAGCCTGGGGACCGGACGGCTGGTTGTATGGGCTGAACGGCATTCTGTCGAACAGCAAGGTGGGCAAGCCAGGGACGCCCGACGTGCAGCGCGTGGAAATGAATTGCGGCGTCTGGCGGTATCATCCCGTGCGGCACACGTTCGAGGCCTACGCCCACGGCACGACCAATCCCTGGGGGATCGACTGGGACCAGCGCGGCCAGATGTTTATTACCAACTGCGTGATCAAGCATCTGTTCCACGTCGTGCCGGGGGGGCACTATGTGCGAATGTCCGGGCAGGACATTAACCCGCATAGCTATGGCCTGATCGAAAGCTGCGCCGACCATCAGCATTGGGCCGGCGGCCACTGGACCGAGTCGCGCGGAGGAGAAGGGGCGCACGGCGACGCAGGCGGCGGCCACGCCCACAGCGGCAGCATGATCTATCTGGGCGACAACTGGCCCGCCGAGTATCGCGGCAATGCCTTCACGCTCAACATCCACGGCCGGCGGCTCAATCGCGATCTGCTCGAGCGGCACGGCAGCGGCTACGTGGCCCGGCACGCGTCCGACTTTGCTTTCTCACAAGATCCGTGGTTCCGCGGGCTGCACGCCAAGTACGGTCCCGACGGCGGCGTGTTCATCAGCGACTGGTCCGACACGGGCGAGTGCCACGACTACAACGAAGACGACTGCGACCGCACCGGCGGGCGGATTTTCAAGATTGTGTACTCGCCGGATAGCGAGCCTGAAGAAGACTCTCCGCTTGGTGTTCGTGTTGAGGGGAGATTGGTCGATTTGTCGAACAAACAACTCGTGGGGGTGCATGGGCACCGGAACGAGTGGTGGGTCCGTCACGCCCGGAGGCTGCTGCAGGAGCGAGCCGCTGCCGACAAACTCGATGCTGCCACGGTCGAGCTTCTGCTTGCACAAGTGACGCACATGATCAATCCGGACGACAGCTTGAAACTACAAATCTGGACTGCTCAGCGAAGACTTCGCGCGGCGCAAACGCTTATCGCCTGCGGGCTACTCGACGATGCGGCATTGGTCACGCTCGTCGGGCACGACGATCCCGACATTGCGGGCCTGGCAATGCTGGCCGCGGTCGATGGCCGCCGGCCATCGGCCCCTATGCTCGATCAAATGGCGAGCCTTGCGGGTGAAGGCGAATCGAGTGGTTCTGCGCTCCGCCTTTCCATCGCCTCCGCCCTGCAGCGGCTGCCGCTGAAAGACCGCTGGCCCATCGCCAAAGCTCTGCTCGCTCACGCCGAAGACGCCGACGATCGCAATCTGCCGCTGATGATCTGGTATGCCGTCGAGCCGCTGGTGCCGGCCGATCCGCGGCAGGCGATCGGCTTGCTCGGCGAGGCCCAGATTCCGCTGGTGCGGCAGTATCTCGCCCGGCGAATCGTGGCGGTTCACGAAGGGGACGGCCAGCCGAAGGCGAGCAATGCCTGGGTTCTCGACGAACTGTTCCGCGCCTTGGTTGCCGGCGACGATGCCGTGCGGCTCGACATCCTGGCGGGCCTCGCCCAGGCGTATCGGGGCCGCCGCACCGCCCCGGCGCCTGCCGGCTGGAGCGAGTATTTCCCGGCACTCAAAAGCAGCGACGACGCCCAGGTGCAGGATCGAGCGGTCGCGCTCGCCGTGCTGTTTGGCGATCAAAAAGAAATGGCCCGCTTGGAAGATCTGGTGATGAAGCGGACTCGGGCGACTCTCTCCGAGCGACAGCGGGCGCTCGAACTGCTGGTGACCAAGCTCGAGCCGGAGTTCGGAAAATCGGTGCTGATGCTCTTGCGAGAACCCGAACTGCGGCCCGATGCCATCCGGGCCTTGGCGGCCTTTGACCTGCCGGAGATCCCGCCCCGCCTGGTGACGATGTATCCCAACTTGTCGCCAGTCGAGCGGCAAGACGCAATCCAAACCCTGACGGCTCGCCCGGCATTCGCCCTAGCGCTGCTCGCTGCGATCGAGCAGGAAATCGTTCCTCGCCACGAAGTTTCGGCCCTGGTCGTTCGCCAGTTGCAGGCGCTCGACAATCAGCAGGTGAGCGAACGCTTGGCATCGGTGTGGGGCGACATTCGCCCCGCCTCGGCCGACAAGCAGCGCCGTATCGGCGAGCTGAAAGAGCGACTGACGCCCGAACATTTGCAGTTGGCCGATCTGTCGCGGGGGCGCGAACTGTTCGCGAGAACGTGTGCCACCTGCCACAAGCTGTTCGACGAGGGGAGCCGCGTCGGCCCGGAACTGACCGGATCGCAGCGGACGAACCTCGACTACGTGCTCGACAACGTGCTCGACCCGAGCGGGATCGTTCCCCGCGATTACCAGGCCAACATCTTGCGGCTGGCCGACGGTCGCGTGGTGCAAGGGGTGATTCTGGAAGAGACGCCGCAAACACTGGCCGTGCAAACGGCCAACGAGATCGTCCGGATTCCCACCGGCGAGATTCAGGCCCGCAAAGTGTCGCCCCTGTCGATGATGCCCGAAGGGCTGCTCGACCGGCTCTCGCCCGATCAGGTGCGCGACCTGGTGTCCTATCTTGCCAGCCCCCGGCAAGTGCCGCTGCCAATTCTGGAGTGAACCTTGTCCGACACCCTCTGTCCTAACCCCGCACAGCCCTTGACCTTGCGGCAACGGAGACTTACTATCCTTGAACGATCTCGGCACGTCTGCTGTAATGAACTGCTGTAATTGGGGCTCGCGCCCCTCCAGTGCGGAGTAGTGTAACGGTAGCACGACTGACTCTGAATCAGTTAGTCAAGGTTCAAATCCTTGCTCCGCAACTTTTCCTCTCGTCAGAACGTTACGCCCTGACCGCGGGCGTCACGGTGGTTGGCGGCCAGTTTGGTACGGCTCTTGCTTAGTAGCTGCTCTCATTCGAGAGCCGCAGCATGAAAAAGCCCAATCCTCTTTCGCGCGCCACACCGCCGCCTTGCCGCTGGAAGGTGGGTCAGAAAATCTGCATTGCCGAGGGCAGTTTGGCGGGACTTACGGGGGAATTAAGCAAGGTTGACAGTGGGAATCGATGGCTGGTCAAGCTGGATGGGCTGGCGGGCGTGTACGTGTCGATCGATGCGAAATGGCTGCGCCGCCCCACGGCCGACGAACCGTCGCGGGATGCCTGATTTGTCCGGCAACCGATCCTTCTGGATGCCGCGAACGCAGGTCGTGTTCGGCGTTCATTGAAGGATTAGGCTTCGCACGCACGCGGCCAGCACGATCGCCGCGGCCGAACAGGCCAGGGCGATCCAAAACGCCTCGCGCGTGACGAAGGCGTCGTAAAACAGTCGGCGGGCAATCCAGAACAGACCCTGCTTGACCAGAATACTGACCGGCGCAAAGCCCAGCGTTTGCTGCCAGCCGGCCGCGGTTTCGACCGGAATTCCCCAGCGGGCCGCAATCGCTTCGGCGTGCTCCTTGCGAATGGCGTCGAACAGCGATTTATAGACGATCAGTTCCTGCTGGCCATCCTTTTCGCCGATCGGCCATTGCAAAGGTCCATTGCTGAGCCGCACGATGCGCACCGGGCCCCGGACCTGGCACACTACCTCTTGTCCTGGCCGAAAACGGGGTCGGAAGTAGGGTCCAAAGCGAATATCGCGGCGCGTCCTACCGGGCATGACCATAGTTTAGTAAAAGCGGATTCAAATGAAATCTGTACGCGGCAAACCGACAAAAATCTCTACCCGTCGGCCAGGCCGCGGCGAGGCGCCTTGGGGGCGTCGCGATAGGCCCGCCGGGTGCCGCTGCATGGTATAGTGGTCTCGCAGCTCCTTTTCGCAATTCCAAGGTCAAGCGTTGCCGATGATTGCTGGTGCAAAGAACGACACGCTGGGCGTGCTGGCCAGCGGCGGCCTCGACAGTTCCGTCCTCATCGGACACACTCTGGCCGCGCGGCGGCCCGTCCAGCCATTTTACATTCGGACGGGGCTAGTTTGGCAAGAGCGCGAATTGCCGGCTTTGCGACGATTTTTGCAATCTCTGGCGACCGACCAATTGGCCGAGCTAGTGGTGCTGGATCTCCCCTTGGCGGATATTTATGCCGGGCACTGGAGTGTTACGGGGGACGCAACTCCTGCCGCGGACTCGCCGGACGAGGCGGTGTTTCTGCCGGGCCGCAATGCGCTGCTGTTGGTCAAGGCCGCGATCTGGTGCCAACTGCACGGGATCGCCGAACTGGCCATGGCGCCGCTGGGGACGAGCCCATTCGAGGATGCCGGCGAAGACTTCTTCCGCAATTTTCAGCACGCTATCAACCGGGGGAGTCGGCGCGCACTCGCCTTGCTCCGGCCGTTTGGCGGGCTGACGAAGCGACAGGTCATGGCCTTGGGTCGCGACTTGCCGCTGGAGTTGACCTTTTCGTGCATTGCGCCAGCCGGCAGGCTGCACTGCGGGCGGTGCAATAAGTGTGCGGAGCGACGCGCCGCCTTTCGCGACGCGGAGTTGCCCGATCGCACGGCCTATGCCGACGCCATGCGCTAAGCAAGTTCCAAGTTCCAAGTTCCAAGTTCCAAGTTCCAAGTTCCAAGTTCCAAGCCCCCATTCCCCAGCCCCTGGTCCCATGTTCCGCGTATCCCGCGAAATCGACTTCTGCTACGGCCATCGCCTGCTGAACTACGATGGCAAGTGCCGCTACCTGCACGGGCACAACGGCCGGGCGATCATCACCATCGAATCCGCCGCGCTCGACGAGCGGGGAATGGTGATGGACTTTACCGACATCAAGCGGTTCGTCAGCAGTTGGATCGACGAAAATCTCGACCACCGCATGCTGCTCTGCAAGGACGACCCGTACGTCGCCATGCTCAAGGATCTGGGCGAGCCGCTATTCCTGATGGA
>JBBDYF010000182.1:0-20522 GCA_040901775.1 Pirellulaceae bacterium
GGATCATGGCAGTGGAGGAAGGGGAGGAGGAAGAGTACGAGGAGGATTAGGAGGACGGTTAGGAGGAGGCTTGGGAGGTCGAGGAATCACGTTTCGCATATTCGCGCGTCGAGTGTCGCTTGATCAAACCCACTAGCATCCGAACGATTCGTTGCAGCCGCTCCTTTCCTCCTCGAATCCGCTCGGGCGATGCCTTCGCCCTGGCCACCAAAACGTCGAGGCAGACGGCACACTCAAGGGCCGAACCATGGGCAATATCGAAGAATCGGCACCGATCCTTCGGCGTGTACTTTCCGTTACCCTCGGCGATGTTGAGTGGGATCGAAGTCGATGCCCGATCCAACTGGTCTTTGACCTCCCCAATTCGCACTGCCTCGTCCAACAGCGCCGAAAGCCAGGCGATGAAGGCAATCGATTCTCGATAGACCTCCAGCTTCTCATGATCGAACCAATACTCTTGGGTTTCGCTCATAGATCGTGCTCCTCAAAGTACTCCTCATCTTACTCTTCCTCCTACTCCTAATCCTCCTCCCTCTCGGCTGCGATAGCCCAGGACTTTCGGACACCGGCGGGGCGTGTGATTACGCCGCACAGCGAGTCTCGCTCCTTCTTGATATCCCCCAAGCGGATCGCTGCGAGATTCAGGTCATAGTTCGAGATGGGTTCCTTCCGGGGTACGAAAGGAACCAGGTTGTTAACCAAAACCGCCCCGTGGTGCAGAGAGTGAGAGAGTTTAGGCCAAAGGCGGATACCAGAGCGCGGCTGGCGCGCTCGCTCCCGTTTGACCGAGAACTCTCTCGGGACGGCTACCCGGCGCAAGTCGTTGCCAGATAGGCAGAAAGGACGAAACGCCGGGAGCTCTCACTCTCGGCGTCGTGCGTTAACCAGGGGGTCGGCGGGAATTCCGCGACCCGAAAAAGCTCCCCCGGTAGGACTCGAACCTACGACAAGCCGGTTAACAGCCGGCTGCTCTACCAACTGAGCTACAGGGGAATGGGAGTTCCCTACTTTAATTCATCGGTTTCCGCCCGGCAAGGGAGGAACCAGGCCGGCCGAGGATTGTAGCAGTGTCCGCAAACCATTGGGCCAGCGCGACTTACGTCAGTCGGCGGTCACACCAACGGGCGCGCTCGCGTTGAACCAGAGAGCACCGCCGACCCGGGCAGGTTCGCACGCAATCGCGACGAGGACGTAAGCGTGGAAGGCATGCCCCGCCAGCGCATTGCACGACGCCCGGCACGCTCAAAAGCCGGCCAGCGCCTCGGCTTCGGTGTTCTTGATGTCGAACAACTGATTCAGCCGGGTGATCGCGAAGACCTCGTAAATCTCGGGTTTCAGGCTGCACAGCCGCATTTTGCCGCCGGCGGCCTTCACCTTTTTGTCGAGAATAATCAGCTTGTTGAGGGCGGCCGAGGAGAGGAATTCGACGCTGGTGAAGTTGAGCAGCAGGTTTTTGCGCTCGTCCTTTTCGACCAGGGCGAACAGCTCGTCCCCCAGTTCCTGAATGTTGGCGGCGTCGATGATCTTGCGGTCGAGAAAGCGGACCATCGAGACATCGCCGCCGCTGCCGCTGAAATTCGTGACCTCAATTCGACGAGTGACAGCCATTCGATCCGCTCCGATACCCGCCCGCAGCGGGCCGCTAATGCCGCGATAAAAACGGAAGCTTCCGTGAGAATAGCCTAACTCAGCCGCGTCCCGAATGCAACGGAGAAACGCGGGTCCTTTTGAAAAGCTCGGAAAGGGGAAGCGATAGTTGCGAGATCCCCACCAACCGCGCCGTCCCCGGTGTTGGCATGCAAGGCCAGGGGTTGAGTTAGGGATTTCAAGGAGCGGTTGAAAGGTCTCCGCCGGTTTTAACGACGGCCTTCGTAACCAGCAGGTAGTTGGCCCCCCGAAATTCGGTGATGGCGCCGCTGACCGTCCACTCGGGCGCCCCGCGGGCCTCGTCCAGCACGCGGGCCACGCGCTCCAAATTCAAATTCTCCAAAACCCGGTACGATTCCCCCTTGCCGTTGGGATGAAAAGAAATCCGCTCGCTCGACGACTGGAACGAGCCGGCAAGGTCGTTCAGGCGGGTTCCCTCGCGCAGTCGCTCGCCGAGCTTGTCGTCTTCCTTCCGGCGCGACGGGGAAGCCGAGCCCGGCGCGGGTCGAATGTCGCCCGTCGCGCGCACCGCGCCAGCAGGACGATCCTCCTCGGCGGCAGGCAGGCCGGCAACCACCCAGACCAGCAGCGCGATCGTTAATGCGAGCGGGCCGGCGGCAATCCGAGGGAAACAGATCATGCGATGAGACTCCTTGAGAACGGGTGCTCCTGGAAACGGCGCTCAAATCTACGCCACGAATATTGCCCCACGCCGTGTCGTGTTTTGGCAGCATGTTGCGGCAACGCACCCCTGAATAGTCCCTGGCAGCTCTTCGCTGGGCGATGTTCCCAATCGCAAGTTGCTTCCAGGCAATCGCTTGCGAGAAATCCCTTCGCTCCCTCACGCACCTGGCGCACGGCTTGCCTTGGCTTGCCCTGGGCGGTGGTTACCGCCAAAAGCAAGCACCTAGGGGACGCCAATCATGTTTACTTTACGGCTTTCACTGCTGGCCGTTCTGGCCGGGCTGCTTCCGCTGGCCAGCGCACCGGCCGAGCAGCCGGCGTCTGTGAGCGTGCAGCTTGCCAGCGGCCGCAGCTTTACCGGTCAGGTGGACGCCCGAACGAGCCCCGAACAACTGGTCCTGCGGTTCGTGCGTCCGGGGGCTACGTTGACGAGGCCGATCGACTGGCAAAGCGTCCGCGCGGCAACGATCGACGGCATGCCGGTTGCCAAGGACCGCCTGCTGGCGTTGGCGGCGGAGGCCCGGAGTCAGGAGCCAGGGGACAGGATTCAGGAGGCGGAGGCCGGGAATCAGGGGGCAGGGGTCAGGATTCAGGGGGCAGGGGTCAGGATTCAGGAGGCAGTGGCCAGGAATCAGGAGTCAGAGTTCAGAAATCAGGAGCCAGAGGCCCTGGACATTGCCAGCGTCTCGTTCGATGCGCGGCTGGCGAATTGGGATGGCGACGTGGAGACCGACGGCCTGCTGGTCGATCTGCTGCCGCTTTCCATCGAGGGCTACGTCGTGCCGGCCAGCGGCATTGTCGAGATCGAGTTGTTCGCCCCGCAGTTTCGCGATTTTAATCATGCGCCCCTCTCGGGCGGCGATACGCTCCAGCGGGTCGAGCGCTGGACGCGGCGCGTGCTGGCCGCCGAGATGGGTCCGAACGGAACGCGACTGCGGCTTGGGTTCGGGGCAGTCCATCCCGAGTTCGATACCGATTGGTCGGGGATCGGCCTGGTTCACGTCAAGTTCGTAGCGCCCGGCCACGGCGTGTTCGAGGATTCGCGCGATGCCGTTCGGATCCGCCCGTTCGCGCCGCTACGCGACCAACTGCAGCAGAAGCAGATGGATCGTTTCCTGCCAACCGAGGGTGTCGGTCGGCACAACTGAGCGGCAGCCGGCCGAGGCGGCGCGGCTCAGCGGTTCTCGTCGCGGCCCAGCGCCAAAGCGTAGGCGGTGGCGTGCGTGCGGCAGTGCGAAATGCTGATCAGCACCTCGACAATTCCCAGCTTTTCGCACATCTCGCGGGCACCTCCCGACAGCGCCACGGCGGGCTTGCCCCCCAGGTCGTTGTGAATTTCGATGTCGCGCCACTGCACGCCGCGGGTCCACCCGGTGCCGAGGGCTTTGAGAACCGCTTCTTTGGCGGCGAAGCGGCCGGCATAGTGCTGGGTGGCGGCCTTGCGGGCGCTGCAATACTCGACCTCGTGCGGCGTATAGACGCGGGTCAAGAACAGCTCGCCGTGTCGCTCGATCATCTGGGCGATCCGCAAGCACTCGATGATATCGGTTCCGATCCCAACGACGGTCATTGCGGCTCTCGCGCGGAAAACCTGAGCATACCAGCCCCCCGGCCAGCGAGAAATGCCGGGCAATGCCCACCCGGATTGCGTTATGCTAAGTGCTCACCCCCAAGGAAGCTGCCATGTTCGAACGCCGCTCGCTCCGCCTGCCGATCACCCTGGGGGTGGTGATGATCGTGCTGTTGGTGGTGCTGCTTGTCGGCTGGGTGCTGCTGACGGTGTTCGGGGCCTTGGCCGACGACCAGCGGGCCGGGCTGTATTGGGCGCTGCTCTCGATCGGGGCGACGCTGCTGGCCTTCGTTTTGGTCGGCGTCGTCATGTATCTGACCCTGACGATCAAGGCGATCAACCTCAGCCGGCGGCAATCGAACTTTATCGACAGCGTCACGCACGAGCTGAAATCACCGATCGCCTCGCTCAAGCTCTATCTGCAAACGCTCAATCGCCGGCACCTGAGCGCCGAAGAGCAGGAGGGCTTTTACAAATACATGCTGGAAGACGTCGAGCGGCTCGATTCGCTGATCAATCACCTGTTGGACGCCGCCCGGCTGCAAAAGGACCGGACTCCTCCCGAAGCCGAAGATGTGAACCTCGCCGGAGTGATTCGAGGGACGGCCCAGGTCGTTTGCCTGCGCCATCAAATGCCGCCCGACATCGTGCAGTTCGACCTGGTCCCTTGCACCGTTCGCGCGGCACCGGTCGATCTGGAACTGATCTTTCGCAACTTGATCGACAATGCCGTTAAGTTCGCCAACGACGAAGACCCGCGAATCGAGGTGAGCCTGCAGCCCGATGGCGACGGGCGGCTGCTGGCCCGGATCAGCGACAATGGCCGGGGCATTCCGCAGCAATCGCGCCGCCAATTGTTTTCCCGCTTCATGCGGCTGGGTTCCGAACTGGAACGGGACAAGCCGGGGACCGGCCTCGGCTTATACATCGTGCGCACGCTGGTGACGCGGCTGGGTGGAACCATCCGCATCCGCGACGCTCAGCAAGGGCCGGGGACGATGTTCGAGGTGCAATTGCCCGGCCAGCCGCTGGCAGGCCCGGTCGAGGCCGACGAACCTAGCGAACCAGCCACACCGGCGAGTAGATGAAGTTGCTGTTCTGCCCGTCGGTCGAGAGGACGCCCCCCTTGGCGACGATGTTGCAAGGCTGCAGGATCACTTTTTTGCTGCTCATGCTGCCGGTCAGTTTGACGTGCATCACGCGCACGCCCACGAACTTGATGATCGTGTATTCGGCGTTGTTCCCCGGCTCGGTAACCGAGCCGAAGATCGGGATGATCCGCGGCAAGCCGATGATTCCGGTCAGCTCGTCTTTCACCCCCGCGCTGATTCCGGTATCGCCGTTCAGTTCCAGCTCGCCGTCCGAGTTCAGTTCCAGGGTGCGGCCGCCGTCCTGCAGGGCCTGCATGTCGCCGGAGTTGATGCCGTGGACGATTTGGCGGGCGATGTCGCTGGTGCTGTTGTTGCTGCCGCCGATATCGACGGTGCCCCGATTGCCCGGCGAGCCGGTGGCCTGCGGATACAGGTTCACCTCGAGGATGCCGTCGGGGGCGGCGGAGACCGTGTCGCTCGCCTTGTCGAAGCGATAATTGTCGCTGCCGACGCCGGCCAGCAAGGCATCCCACGTTTCCACATCCAAGGCAAACGGTAATATTTCCAAATTACTGCCGTCGGCAGGCAGTTCAAAGCCGCTGATATTATTCAGCAGGGCTGCCGTGGCCTGCGCTTCAATCGCCAGACTGTCGTAGCCCATCACGCGGGCGAAAAACAGCGGCGCCTCGCCATTTTGCAGACTCGTCCGCTGGACGCGCACCTGGACGGCGTTGGGCATGCTCGTCCCGTCGGCGGGAAGCAGCGGGCAGGCGGGGTCGGCCGGATTCGCCATCAGCCCGACGGTCACGTCGTCGGACGCCAGCGCCGGCGGCTGGTTGGCGATCGGGTTTAAAGCGGCGTACTGGGCCGCGGTGGCGTAGGCATCGTTCGTGACCGCGAAGGCGTTCTGTCCGCCCGACGGGCCGTCCTCATCGATCAACTCCCAGGCGGCCGCAATGGCCGCCGCGTCCGCCGAGCGTTGCAGCTCGTTGCGAACCGTGTAGAGGTAGCCGACATCGACGGCGAGCGCCACGAACGAGATCATCGTCACCAGGAAGACCAGCGCCAGGACCAGGACGTTGCCTGCGCGGCGAGCACGATTAGAACGGTAAGTGGACATGGCAGGCACCTGTCTGGCAGACGAGAAAAAGTGGGTAAGACGACAAAAACGGACAAAAACCGACGACTAGTCGTGCACGACCCGAATCGTGTTGTCTTCGGTCACCTGGCCGCCCGTCCGCTTGGTTTTGATCTTCGTTATCTTCAGCGACTGAACGCGGTTCGATGCGAACCCGACGCCCGAGTGCTCCACCGAGACTGCCGGCGAGTATTGGTCGAGGTTGGTCAGCGACGTGGCCACCGATATCAGCTGCCCATCGCCGAAGCCGCCCCAAGTACTAGAAGTTCCGTTGTCGATATCGACGGTCAAATTGCCGTCGCTGACGCTCATGATGACCTTCCAGCGGATGGTTTCGCCCGCCGTGCTCAAGACGACGCTGCTATTGCGCGATACCGTCGAGAGCCGGGACTCGTGGTTCCAAACGTGGAGGTGAACGCCTCCCGCGGAAAACGCCGGCGCGGTTTGGTAGTTTACTTCGAAGGTGGCATGCTGCCCCGCGATGTTTCCCACAGGCGAAATAGTACAGGTCACCTGTGGACCCGCGGTCGCGGCATCCGGCTCGGCAAGGACCAGTTCCCAATCTTCCTCCACCTGCCAGATATTGGACTGCCCGTGAGCCAAGCCAGGAGCGGACAAGCCAAGTAATCCCACGAGGGCCACAGCGGCGCCCAGGCAAGCTACGCGACGAGAATAGTTTTCGATAACGAGATGCACGATAGGCCTCCGGACGCATTGCGTCGTCGGTTCGCCGGTACGAAAGTGCGAAAGCAGATTTCACCCTGGGGCTGGGCGGGTCCGCAACGATGTACGGCGAGCAAGACAAGTGGTTGATAAGCTGACCAAGACAAGGAGCGGCATGAAACCGCTATCTCAACACCTATCTCGGATTTGGCCCTCGGTCAAATCGCTTTGGTCAAAATTGCCCTGCTCAACCCGCAGGGGCAAACCACTGGCGGAAGGCAGCGAATGGCACGAAATTCGCGTGTGAATGTTAATGTCCCTCTGCCAAGGTGTAGGGGATGCGTAGGATAGGCTTTGAGGCGAACGCGATCCACTTTTGTGGTCGGGCACTTCACTCAGGAGAGAAACCAATGAAGACGTATTCGAGGCAAATACTCGGCTTGGCCCTGGCCGCGGGACTGCTGGCCACGACGGCCGAACCAGCCGCTGCCGGCTGGTGGCATCGCCGCCGCGTGACCACGGCTTATTCGCTGCCGAGCGTTCCGGTGGTGGTTGCTCGACCGGTGGTGGTTGCTCGGCCGGTATTCGCACCCGCTCCGGTGGTGGTGAGGTATGCGCCTCAGTCGGCCTACTTAGCCCCGACAACCACGTACTACGCGCCGGCTGTCAGCTACGCCGTACCGATGACGACGACGTACTACGCCCCAACCGCCAGCTACGCCCCAACCGCTAGCTACGCCGTACCGACGACGACCTACTATTCCCCGCCTGCCACCACTACCTATTACGCGCCGGCTGCTCCCGTCATTGTGAGCCGGCCCGTGTTTGTGGTTCCCTAGTGCAGAGTCAACATTGAAACGATGGATAGTAGGACGGGCTGGGAAGCCCGTCCTACCCCTCAACGCAGTACTGACAAAGCACTAGCGGGCACCCGGTCACTCGTCGCTCTTGGCCGCGGGAGCATCACTTGCGGCTGCCGGTTTGGGAGCAGTTTCTTCAGCAGGCTTGTCTTCGGCAGGCTTGTCTTCTGCAGGCTTGTCTTCGGCAGGCTTGTCTTCGGCAGGCTTGTCTTCGGCAGGCTTGTCTTCGGCAGGCTTGGGAGAAGTTTCCTCGGCCGGCTTGTCTTCTGCAGATTCGGCAGGCGTCCCCTCTGCGGGTTCGGCCGTCGTTTCGGCGGCGCCTCCGCCCAGCGGCCCGTCGGGGCCAAACATTTCTTCGGCGCCAACGGTTCCTTCCGGCGACGGGGGCGGCACATAGCCCGGCATGTCTTGGGCCGGCGGCGCCTCGTTCAAATAGTGCGATTCGTAGCGGCGGGGAACTTCGCCTTCGTAAAGGACGGTGACGTATCGCTTCCAGGTGTTGAGGCCGGGAATCTGCCCCCACCAGCAATAGTACTCGATCGTGTAATCCTCGCCTTCCTTGGTAAAGGTCGGAGCACCCAGTAGTTTCTGCATGTCTTTGCTGCGGACCAGGTCCGAATTCTCGCCGTCCGAATTATCGCCGACCCCTCGTGCGTTCCGCGCGATGACCAGGGCCTCGATGTCGGCGTGCGCCTGTACCGATTCTGGCTCAGCGACGAAGTAGTCGTAGCAGTACATGCCGACCACCACGGCCAGCAAGCCGAGCAAAGCGAGCAAGCGAATCGGGCTGCCGCTGCGTGCGGGCGCGGTGGCCGTGGGGGGAGAGGTTCTTGTCTCGGACATCAGAGGCACCTCGGTGCGAAAGGAAAGATGAGAACGCCGGCGACACGAAAGGCCGCCCGTGACGCGGCAAGCGGCGGCCACGGGTGGTGGTGAGTTTATACCCTCGGCTAGGCACTTTCCAGTATCAAACCGTTCACGGTGTTGTAAACCATTAGAAATGTCAAATCACGGCGAAAAGATTGGCAGATAATTATTCGGCATCTGCAAGATGATCGCGGCCATCGCGGTGCCGAACTCGGGGCACACCTCCTGGTCGGGCCACGAGCCGTCGGCGCTTTGCCGGGCGAGCAGCGTGTCGCGAATCGCCGGGTACCACGTCTGCCAGTATTCGCCCCCCGCATGCCACATCGCCTGCACGGCGTAGTACTGGCCATAAAAGAAATAGCCGGTGCTCCCCCCCGCCTTGCCGGGGACATGCCGCATCAGCCACTTGAGCGCCTTTTCGACCGGCTCGCCGTCGTAGATCCCCGCGCTATACAGCGACACCACGCCTGCCGCCGTCAGCGGGAAGGTGCTGCCGCCGCCCGAACTGATCTGGTAGCGAAAACCGCCGTCGGGGTTCTGGCTTTTCTTGACGTAGTCGATGCATTTGCTGCGCACGTCGTCGGGCACATGAATGCCCGCGTCGCGGGCCGCCCGCAAGCCCATGATCTGGCAAATCGTGATCGACAGGTCCGCGTCGCTCTTTTGCGGCTGGTAGCGCCAGCCGCCGGCATCGTTCTGGCAGTCGCAGGTCAGCTTGATCGAGAGCCGCAGCTTGTCGCCGACGGTGGCGTCGATGTCGCTCCGAGGCGCCATGCCGTACACTTCGCCCAAAAACAGCGTGGCGAAGCCGTGGCCGTACATGTTGTCTTGGCCCGAGCCGGGGACCGAGATGTAGCCGCTCTCTTGCACGCAATTGGTAATGAACTTGACCGAGCGGTCGATGTTTTTGCCGAACGGTCCCTGGCCGGGCGGGCTGCCGCTGCACATGAAGGCGAGGCCAGCGAGGCTGCTGACGGCGACTCCCCCCTGATACCCGCCATGGCCGAAGGCCCCTTCATTGCGGCCCGATAGCAGTTGACGCTTGCCGAGCCAGGTGAGCCCCCGGTCGATCGCCGCCTGCGTTTTGGGCGTAATCAGGTTGCCGCTGCGGCCGGCATCGAAGTCGGCTCCCTGGCCGCGACTCCGACGCGGAATTGCGCCGGCTGCCAACATTGCCGATGCCGCCGTCAGTGCCGTTCTGCGTGAGATGGTCGTCATGGCCGCCCTGCCCAAATTGTGAAGGGTGAACGCTCTTGCTCATTGTCGCGCGGCGAACCCGGAAAATCCACTGCATCTTACCTCAAACTCGCGCTTGGCAGGTGCGGGTCAAT
The DNA here is from genome assembly GCA_040901775.1 of Pirellulaceae bacterium. GTDB lineage: Bacteria > Planctomycetota > Planctomycetia > Pirellulales > Pirellulaceae > CAYLLN01. Next base: position 9,852 of record JBBDYF010000182.1, read on the forward strand.
CCAACCGACGTTGCGTTTTTCTCGATACTGGCTACGTTGTTTGGACTGGTACATTTTGGAGTCTGGACTCGACGGAGCGCTCATTCATGAAGACCAAGCCCAGCGACCGGCTCACGTTGCGAGACCGGCTGTCCCGTTTGACCTTTCTCCACGCCTGCAAGCTGCTCGGCGACGACGGCAAGAACTTGCTCAAGCGCGGCAGCCAGTTCGAGATCGACATCGCCGAGGACGTTTATCTTGGCGGCGATCTGTTTCGCGTCCGGTTTGGGACCGACGGCGAAGGCCGGCCCGTGGTCGCCTCGATCACCCTGATGGCCGAGGCTCGCAACCGGCTGCACTACCATTGCACCGCTTGCAGCGGCGCGTGCGAGCACGTCGGCGCGGCGTTTTCGCTCGTTCTTGAGGAGAAAACGGCTTTGGGCCTGGCCGCCGCCCCGCCCGAGCCGCGAACGCCCGTCGAAAGTCTCGGCGAGGACGAACTGCTTCGGCGGGCTCTGGAGGAGCGCGAAGCGCGGGCCAAGACCGAGAAGCTGAAAACCAAATCGTCGGATGCGGACGATCCCTGGACCGACTACTGCGTGACCAGCCCGATCAGCGGCAAGACGTACCGCGTGGCGCTGCGGGGCTTGGCGGCCGGCGAATCGTTCTGCTCGTGTCCCGATTTTCGCACCAATACGCTGGGCACCTGCAAGCATATCCTGCATGTGCTGACGAAAGTGAAACGCCGTTTCGACGCGCCACGTTTGAAGCGTCCGTATCGCCCCAAACAGTTGGCCGTCTATGTCAACTATCTCGGCGAGCCGACGCTGAGGTTGCAAATTCCGCCCCGGCTGGATGCGGAAGTGGCCCGCCTGGTTGAGCCGTTTCAGGATCGCGGGATCGACAACCTGCAGGCGCTGCTCAAGGCAATCGGCAAGGCCCAGCAACTGGGGCGCGAGACGCTCATCTATCCCGATGCCGAAGATCTCATCCAGCACCGCTTGTTCCAGCAGCGAATGAGCAGCTTCGTCGCAGAGCTGCGCCGCGATCCGGCGGGGCATCCGCTGCGGGAATCGCTGCTCAAGGCAACGCTGCTCCCCTATCAACTCGACGGCATCGCCTTTGCCGCGGGGGCCGGCCGGGCCATCCTGGCCGACGACATGGGGCTGGGCAAGACAATCCAAGGCGTAGGCGTGGCGGAATTGCTGGCCCAGCAGGCGGCCATTCGCAAGGTGCTCGTGGTCTGTCCGGCTTCGCTCAAGGCACAATGGCGCGGCGAGATCGAGCGATTTTGCGATCGCAGCGTGCAGCTTATCCTGGGTGCCAATGGCGACCGCGGCGCGCAATATTCCAACGAGTCGTTCTTCACGATCTGCAACTACGAGCAGGTGCTGCGCGACATCCAGGCCATCGAACGGACCCCCTGGGACTTGATCGTGCTCGACGAAGGGCAGCGCATCAAAAACTGGGAAGCGAAGACCAGCCGCGTTATCAAGGGACTCCGTTCGCCGTATGCGCTGGTGCTGTCGGGAACGCCGCTCGAAAACCGGCTGGACGAGCTGTATTCGGTGGTGCAGTTCATCGACGACCGCCGCCTGGGGCCCGGTTTCCGTTTCTTCAATCGGCATCGCATGGTCGATGAAAAAGGAAAGGTGCTGGGCTACAAAAACCTGACCGAACTGCGCGACAACCTGCGGCCCGTGCTGCTGCGGCGGACGCGCGACAGCGTCAAGCTGGATCTGCCGCCGCGGACGATCGAGTACGTCCGCATTCCGCCGACCGCCGAACAGCTCGAACTGCACGCCACCAACATGCGGGTCGTGGCCAGCGTCGTTCGCAAGGCGTTCATCTCGGAAATGGACCTGCTGCGGCTGCGACAGGCCCTCTTGATGTGCCGGATGGCCGCCGACAGCAGCGTCTTGGTCACCAAAAAGCCTCCCGGCCATTCGAGCAAGCTGGCCCGCCTGGCAGAACTGCTCGACGATCTGTTCGCCGAGGAGGGCCGCAAGGTCATCGTGTTCAGCGAGTGGACCGGCATGCTCGATCTGATCGAGCCGCTGCTCGACGCCCGCAAGCTGCGCTACGTCCGGCTCGACGGCAGCGTGCCGCAAAAGCAGCGGCAACAACTGGTGCAAGAGTTTCAGACCGAGCCCGATTGTCGGCTGTTTTTGACCACCAACGCCGGCTCGACCGGCCTCAACCTGCAAGCGGCGAACACAGTGATCAACGTCGATTTGCCGTGGAACCCGGCCGTGTTGGAGCAGCGCATCGCGCGGGCCCACCGCATGGGACAAACCCAGCCGGTGCAAGTTTTCGTGCTGATCACCGAGCAAACGATCGAAGAGAACCTGCTGGCGACGCTTTCCGCCAAGCGCGATCTGGCACTGGCGGCGCTCGATCCCGACGCATCGGTAGACGCCGTCGAGATGATCAGCGGCATGGACCAACTCAAAGCCCGGTTGGAAGTGCTGCTGGGAGCCAAGGCCGAGGCGCCGCTCGAAGTGCAGCGGCAGCAATCGGTCGAAGAGGAAACTCGCACCGCCCAACAGCGGGAGCGTGTGGCAGCGGCCGGCGGAGAGCTGCTGGGCGCTGCGTTCAAGTTTTTAGGCGAGTTGGTCACGAGCCAGACCGCCCACCCGGCCGAACCCGCCGTGGCGACCGACCTGCGCAATCGGTTGGCCCAGTGCGTGGAAGAGGACGAAACCGGCCGCCAGCGCTTGACCGTGACCTTGCCCGATCGAGCGTCGCTGAACGGCCTGGCGGATGCACTCGCACAGCTTCTGGCCGTGGGGAAGTGAGGGGCAAAGGCGCTATGGGTTGCGATTCGATTGCAAAGCCGCGACCATTGGTCGCGGAGGGGGTCGAGTCCGCGCTTACTACAACCCCAAAACCAATCGCAAAAGTCGATCGACTTCGCCTTGCAGGTGCGGGCCGATTCGGCCCAAACGCCGGATGATCACCGTTGATTCGACTGCCGCGAGCTTGTGCAAGCGCAACACGGATGCGATGCGCAGGCCCGTTTGTGGGAATTCCGGATGTCTGGTGTCCACGACGAGATCAGTCGTGATTGCAGCGCCGCGGACCACACTGGAAATTCCGACGAGCACCAGATCCTGGCCAATGAGTCCCGTGGAAACGACGAGAGCGGGACGAACCGATGCGCCGGTCAGGTCGGTGTACGGGAATTGCGTGAGCACAATATCGCCGCGCGAGATGGGAACACTCATCACACTGGCTCGCCGTCTTCGACCGTGTAAATGTCCTCACCGGCGTCGAGCCAAAACTTAAACGCGCCTCCCGCGTCAGCCAAGCGCATCATGTCCTCGGTAGAAACGTCGTCGTCACGGATTTGTAAATCGATCGGTTCGCAGCGCCGCGCGATTTCCACCAGATGCTCGAAGTCCGTGCGCGGGACTAACGCGCTGTCGCCAATAAGTCGTGCTTGTATTGTCGTCATGAGGATAAGTCCCCCGGCAAAGTTTGGCCGTGAAGCCTGACAATGTAATTGTAACATGTAACCTGAAGGACCATCGCCCTCAATTCACATTCCTGCCTGCCCTAGCACCTTTCGTAGCGCCGTCATACCGATTTCGCCCAGTTGCAGCGGCGGAACTTGCCACAGTTGCGGATTGAGTAGCTCCAGCGATACGCAGCCGCAGTAGTCGATCCGCCGCAGATGTTCGATGATCGGGGCGAGGGGGATGTCGCCGTCGCCCGGCAAGATTCGAGCCCCGTCGCGGGCCAGTTCGCGTGGCGTGTCGGCCAGGTCGCAAAGCTGCACATGGAACAGGTTTTCGCGGGTGAGATAGCCCAGGTCTTCGGTCTTGCTCGGCCCCACGTAAAAGTGATATGCGTCCAGACACAGGCCCAGATGGGGGCTAGCCACCTCGGCCACCAGCGCCGCCGCCGTTTGCAGGTTGTTGCCAAAGCTGCTGTCGGCTTGAAACTCGAGCGCCGCCCGCAAGCCGCGGCTGCCGGCCTCCTGCGCGATTTGCACGAGCGACGCCTGCACCCGCTCGATCGTCGTCTGGCTGAGGGGTGCGGGCACGTCGCAGGAGACGACGATGGTGCCGATTCGCAGTTCGCGACAAAGCTCAAGCCGGCGGGCGAACAGCTCCCACGCTTCGCGTCTGGCATCCCCCTGGCTCGCCAGCAGGCCCCCCTGGAAGCTGGCGACCGGCAGCGAGATCTCCAGTCGATCGAGCCAGAACCGCACGTCGCGCAGCGTATGCGCCTCCAGGTACGTTTCGAGCTTGGTCAGCCAGACCTCGACGCTGCGGCACTGCCCGGCTGCAAAGTCTTCCAGGTCGCGATCGAACGGCGAATTCAGGCAGCAGACCTGGCTCAAAGTTGGAATCATCGTCCGATTCGCTCGCGGAGCATCGCCGCCAGTTCGCTTTCGTGAATCCGCTCTTGCTTGAGCGAATCTCGATCGCGCACGGTGACGGTGCCGTCGGTCAGCGTCTGCCCATCGACGGTAATGCAGTACGGCGTGCCTGCCTCGTCCTGGCGGCGGTAGCGGCGGCCGACCGCTCCCTTTTCGTCGTAGAAGACGGTCATCTGCGGCTTGAGCGCGCGGTAAATTCGCTGGGCGACTTCGGGCATGCCGTCCTTTTTGACGAGCGGGAAAATGGCCGCCTTGATCGGGGCGATCCGGGGATGAAACTTCATGACGACGCGGGTTTGCATTGCCCCTTTCTCGTCGGGGGCCTGATCCTCGTGATAGGCCTCGCACAAAAAGGCGAGCGTCCCCCGATCGGCACCGGCCGACGGCTCGATCACGTGCGGGATGAACCGTTCGTTCGTCAGGTCGTCGCGATACGACAGATCCTTGCCCGATCCCTTCCACTTCGGCTTGCCGTCGTCGCCCAGTTCGACGACGAGTTGCCCGTCGCGGGCGACCAGCTTGCCCTCCATGTGGCTGCGGAGGTCGAAATCGCCCCGGTGGGCAATCCCTTCCAACTCGCCGAACTCTCCCGGCGGCAAAAACGGAAAGGCATATTCGATGTCGGCGGTGCCGGTTGAATAGTGGCTCAGTTCGTCCTGGTGGTGCTCGCGCAGTTGCAGCCGCTCGCCGGCGAGGCCCAGGTCGGTGTACCACTTCATCCGACGGTCGCGCCAGAACTGATACCACTGCCGCGACGAATTCGGGTGGCAGAAGAACTCGATCTCCATCTGCTCGAACTCGCGCGAGCGAAATGTAAAATTGCGCGGCGTGATTTCGTTGCGAAAGCTCTTGCCCATCTGGGCGATGCCAAAGGGGATGCGGAGGCGCGTGCTATCGCAAACGTTCTTGAAGTTGACGAAGATTCCCTGCGCCGTTTCCGGGCGGAGGTAAGCGCGCCCTTCTTCGCCAGCCAACGCACCGACGGTAGTCGGAAACATCAGGTTGAAATCGCGTGGATTCATCAAAGTGCCCAACTCTTTTGCGTCAGGACCAAGCACTTTGCTAAATCGCTCGACCGGAACCGTTGTTAGAGATTCGAGTTCTGGAAGCACCCAATTTAAGCGATCTCGGTCTTTGGCCCGTAGGTCAAAGAACTTCAAGGCGCGCTGCTGCGCGTCCTCAAGACCTTCGCCTCCGCGTAATTCGGTCGTAATGAATATTGAATGCTCAGTCGGATCCTGTTCCCCTAATCCACCTTCCGAAGGATCGACGGGCTTCCACTCTTTGGGTCGAAGCCATCGTCCCTGCACTTGGTCATAGCGATACCGCTTCTTCGACTCCCGACAATCGACCATCTTGTCCGCGAACAAGTCAAAATGCCCGCTCACCTTCCAAACTTGCGGGTGCATGATGATTGTGCAGTCGAGGCCGGTCATCTCGTAAGGCTCGGGCGCGCCGGGCAGGGTCGCCAGGTCGTCGTGACCGGTCACCATGTCGCGCCACCACGCCTCCTTGATGTTCCGCTTCAGCTCGACTCCCAACGGGCCATAGTCCCAGAAGCCGTTGAGCCCGCCGTAGATTTCGCTCGACTGAAACAGGAAGCCCCGCCGTTTGCACAGCGAGACAAGTTTTTCCATTTCCATAATTTTTCGTTCCAAGTTTCAGGTTCCAAGTTCCAAGTTCCAAGTTGAAGTTTCAGCGGCAGTGAACCTGAAACTTGAAACATGGAACGTGCTGACGGAAGGACCCAGTTTACCGGCGAAGGTTCGAGGTGGTCTATGGCACCAAACGCGCGACCACTGGTCGCGGCTATGTTTCAAGCGCGACCACTGGTCGCGGCTATGTTTCAAGCGCGACCACTGGTCGCGGCTATGCAGGGAGGATAATCCGCCAGCTTCGCAGGTCGAGTTCCGGCACGATGTCGAAGCGGTCGAGCTGCGCGGCCAGGTCGATGTCGTTTTCGTGGCCGATTTCGATCAGATTCCGCCCACCCCGACTGGCGCGAAGCGTTTGGCCGAGCGGACGCCGCGTCAAATCGCGAACGGCCGAACGCCAGGCGTCGGCGGCGATTTCGGCCTGGTCGTTGAGAACCGTTGTGTGCTCGGTCTCAGGGGGCTCACGCCCCCCGCTCGCCAGTTCGCTTGCCACCGCGCCCGCAAACAGCGTATCTTCGCGCGTTACATGCCCGTCCGTCCCCGCGCAAACCAGGGCGACCTCGTACTCATCGGCTAGGGCGCGGCAAACTGCGGAAAGATTGACGAATGCGCCGATTAGAACGCGGGCCGCGGTTTTGCAGACCAGCAGCGCGCGGGTGCCGTTGGTCGTCGTAAAAACGACAGTCTTTCCTGCCAGGCGCTCTGGCGTGTATTCGCTGGGCGAGTTGCCCAGTTCGAAGCCGGCGATCCTTCGGCCGCCCCGTTCGCCACCCAGAATTGTCTTGTTAGGCTGCTGGTCGGCCAGTTGGCGAGCTTCTTCAACCTCCAGGCAGGGGATAACATGCACCGCACCGGCTGCCAAAGCATGCACGATGGTCGTCGTCGCCCGCAAAATGTCGATCACGACGACCGTCTTGCCGTCGAGACTGCCCGGCTCGACGAGGGCGGGGACCAGATAAACGTCAAGCTGCCGCAAGCTAGTCACCCCTTTCTCGAAAATATCGACGGAGGTTCGTTGACGATCTGCAAAACTGCGGGAAGAATCAGTCTATCGGTCGATACCAGGCAGTAACAGAAGCCGTTCCCCATCGCCAGCAGGCCCCGATGAATCGCACTGCCGAGCTATCCCAGCCCGCCATCGTCAATCCTGCTATCCAAACGCATGCCGCGCCCTCGCAGCCCCAGCGCTTTGCGGGAAAGGTGGCCTTGATAACCGGAGCCGGCAACCGGGGTATCGGCGGCGAAATTGCCTTGCGGCTGGCGAGCGAAGGGGCCGCCGTCGCGATGATCTCGCGACGCGAGCCGCTGCGGCTGCTCAAAAAATTGCAGCGCTACCAGCAAGGGGCGGTCCATACGCTGGGCGATGTGACGAAGCACGGGGACATTGCCCGCGTTATCGACGACTGCCTGGAGGAGTTCGGCAAGATCGATGTCGTCGTCAACAATGCGGGGGTCGAGTTGGCCCGGCCGCTGGATAAGTTCAGCGACGAGGATTGGCGGTCCCTCTTGGATGTGAATTTGCATGGTGCCATTGCGGTGACCAAGGCGGCCCTGCCGCATTTGATCCAGCCGGGGGGAGTGGTGGTCAACATTGCGTCGGCCTTGGGGCTGGCGGGCTGTCCCGGTTTTTCGATCTATAGCGCCAGCAAGGCGGGGCTGATCGGGTTCACGCAGTCGCTGGCGTGGGAGCTGGCCCCACAGGGGATTCGCGTCGTGGCCGTGGCGCCGGGGCTCGTCCATACGCCGATGATCCACAAGCACGCGGAAAAGCTCACGCCCGCGGTCTGGCAACAGATCGAGGCCTGCCATCCGCTAGGTATGGGCCGCCCCGACGACGTGGCCGCCGCGGTTGCCTTTTTGGCGTCGAGCGAGGCCCGCTGGATCACCGGCATTACGCTGCCGCTGGGTTGGGCCCAGCACTACCCGCTGCCGACCGGGCCGATGCTGGGATAGGACGGCGTCCGCTAGAGTTCCGAAATCAGCCACTTTTTCCTCCCGCGGTCAGATCGAAGCGGATCTCCTTCAGCCCGGGGGCGATTCTCGCACGAGCTGGCTGATCTGTTTGAACTCGGGAGTCCCGGCCCGGCCGCACCATTCGAACAGGGCTGCCTCGGTGGTCGTCAGCGTCGCGCCGGACGAATCCATCCGCCGTAGGGCGATCTCGTGATCGAGCGAGCCCCGCGCGGCGACGGCGTCGGCTGCGACATAAACGTGAAAGCCTTCGCCCAGCAGGTCGTGGACGGTCTGGCCGACGCACACGTGCGTCTCGATGCCGCAGACCAGGATTTTCCAGATCCCCAAGTCGCGCCAGCCGGCGAAGATCGAGCCGCATTCGCCGCAGCTAAAGCTCTGCTTGGCGGGAATCGTTCCCAGTCGCTGGGCAAGTTCCGCGGTCGTGGGGCCGAGCCCCTGCGGATATTGCTCGGTTGCCGCGACACGAACGCCGAGAACTTTCGCCCCGTCGATCAGGCGGCGAATGTTCCACACCAGACGCTCGTGGTCGGGAATGAGCGGAAGCAGCTTGTCCTGCATATCGACGACGAGCAGGGCGGTGTCGCCGGGGTCCATCAGTTCGGGGCTGCGGGCAAGCGAGTGGAGTGTGGTCATGCTAGTCAGGATAGCGGGCCGCTCTTAACCGCGGAATGCGGAGTAGCTTGCTGGCAGCGGTGAACGACAGGCCCCTGGCCCCCCGTCTCCTGGCTCCTGGCTCCTGGCTCCTGCCGCCTGCCCCCCCTATCATGCAGCCATGCTCCGCTCCACGCCCGACAGTCGCCGCCGGCTCGAACAGCTTTCCCGCCAGGAGCTCGAGCGGCATCAGCTTGCCCGTTTGAACGAGCTGCTGGTGGGCATCGTTCCGCACAACCGCTTTTATGCCGAGAAACTGGCCCAGGCCGAGTGGCCGCTCGGCTCGCTCGCCGACCTGGCCAGGTTGCCGTACACCTTCAAGGAAGAGCTGGTCACGGCGCCGTACGCGGGCGAGTTCGCCGCCAACCTGACGTATCCGCTCGAACGCTACGTCCGCTACCACCACACATCGGGGACGCGCGGCCGGCCGATGCCGGTGCTCGACACGCCCGAAGACTGGCTGTGGTGGATCGACGCCTGGCAGTTCGTACTCGATGCGGCCGAGGTCGGCCCCGAAGACCGCGTGTTCCTGGCGTTTTCGTTTGGGCCGTTCATCGGCTTCTGGAGCGCGCACGACGCCTCGATCGCCCGCGGCACTTTGGTCATTCCCAGCGGCGGCTTGAACACGCTCACCCGGCTCGAAATGATCCGCCGCACGCGGGCCACCGTGCTGTTTTGCACGCCCAGCTACGCCTTGCGGCTGGCCGAGGTGGGGCTCGACAACCAGATCGATCCGGCCGGTTTGCACGTGCGGCGAATCGTCGTCGCCGGCGAACCTGGCGGCAGCGTTCCTGCCCTGCGGCGGCGGATCGAGTCGCTTTGGAACGCCCGCTTAATCGACCACGCCGGCGCGTCCGAAATTGGCCCCTGGGGCTATGGCGACAAGCTCGGTCGCGGCCTGTTCTTGCTGGAGACGGAGTTCATCGCCGAGTTTCTGTCGCTCGAAAGCGGCGGCCCCGCGGCCGACGGCGAGTTGGCCGAGCTGGTGCTCACCTCGCTGGGTCGCTACGGCAGCCCGGTGATCCGCTATCGCACGGGGGATGTCGTTCGCCCGCGGCACGACGCCGACCAGCACAACCGCTTCGTCCTACTCGAAGGGGGCGTACTCGGCCGCACCGACGACATGCTGATCATCCGCGGCGTCAACGTCTTTCCCAGTTCGGTCGAACAAATCTTGCGGGCCTTTCCCGAAGTGGTGGAATATCGGGTCACGATCGACAAGCACGGGGGCATGGACGCCTTGCGGTTCGAGGTGGAAGACCGTTTGCACCAGCCGGAGCGGGTCGCCCGCGAGCTACAACTGCGGCTGGGGCTGAAGGTGGAGGTGCGGTGCGTCGAGCTGGGGTCGCTGCCGCGGTTCGAAGGGAAAGGAAAACGGTTTGTCGATGCCCGCAACGGGGCGTCCTAGCCGCATTCATCAGCCTTCTAGGGAACCGCGGTGTCAAGTCTCGGATGGTGGTGGTGCGATGGGCTGAGAGGCTGGGCGACTGAGTGGGGGCGTGGGACCAGCGTTGCGAACGATCTGCTATCCGTGGCAGGTGAGGCATCGCCTACGGAGGAATCGCCAGCGTGACCGACCGCTGCGGGCAGTTCTCGACGGACTGCGTCAGGGCGCCGGTGGCAATGTTCAGATCGACAGCTTTGCCGCGGTCTTGATAGAGCCGCTCGATGGTTTCGGCTACGGTCCCTTCCAAAACGATCACTTCCCCCATTTGCAGGCCCGCTTGGTGAGCGATCCCGCCGCTCGTGACGCCGGTAATGTGCAGCCCGGTCACTACGCGGCTGCCATGCACGATTTGAACCTGTTGCAAACTCAGGCCCAGGTTTTTCTCGACGGCCCGTTCCATCCGCAGCCGCGCCCAAACCTGGTAGGCGGCCGTTCCTCCGCCGGCCAACACCGTGCCGATAAACAGAATGACGAGCGCCAGCATCAGCCGGACAATCAGCACATCGAGCTTGGGCAGCAGGCGGGTCCGCTCGCCGGTCACCGCCATGCCGAAGAACATAATCGCCGCAAAGGCGACC
>JBBDYF010000183.1:0-20315 GCA_040901775.1 Pirellulaceae bacterium
GATCGACGCGGGCGTCAGCCTGTTGCCCGCTCCGACCGTCGATCGCGAGGTGGCGGCCGGCGCGCTCGTCGCGCGGCCGCTGGTCGGGGACGAATTGAAGCGTCCGATCGGCATCGTCCAGCGCCGCGGCAAGGAGTTGGGAAAGACCGCCTGCCGTTTCATGCAACTGTTGCTCAAACAATCGTTGACATCGCGAGAAATTGCCGACCTGGACGAGCCCGCCGAGCAGTCCTCGGCGGCCTTGGATTCCTCAGCCGACGCAGCGCGTTTGCACGATCACGATCGCGGGGCCGCGGCAAAACCGGCCGCCGCGGCAGGCCGAGTTGCTTCGTAACTAGCGCCGCCGACTGGTCCCAGGCAACCAAAGCCAGGGGTCACTAGCGCGGCGGAAACTGTACCAGGTGTGCGACCCATGACCAACGAACTCTCCAGCGGGCCTCCGGCGAAGTACGGCCTGTACGATCCCGCCTACGAAAAAGATAGCTGTGGCGTCGGATTTATCGCCCATATCAAGGGGGTCCGCAGCCACAGCATTGTCCGCGACGCGGCCGAGGCGCTTTGCCGGATGGATCACCGGGGCGCTTGCGGCTGCGAAGCCAACACGGGCGACGGCGCCGGCATGCTCACCGCCATTCCCGACGAGCTGATGCGAGCCGAGGCCCAGCGGCTGTTCCAGGTCGAGTTGCCCAAGATCGGCGGCTATGCCCTCGCCCAGGTTTTTTTGCCGCGCGACGAGGCCGAGCGCAACGCCTGCAAAGCGGTTTTGGAAAAGTACGTGCAGCGCCAGGGGCAGACGCTCGTCGGCTGGCGGCGCGTGCCGACCGACGCCCGGGCCGCCGACATAGGCCAGACCGCGCTGGCCGCCGAGCCGGTGATCGAGCAACTGTTCGTCACCGCCGGCGAAGAGGGCGACCGCACCGCCTTCTGCCGGCAGCTCTATCTGATTCGCAAGCAGGCCTTTCACGCGATCAACAAGCTAAAGCTCAAACAGCGCAGCATGTACTATGTTTGCAGCTTCAGCTCGCGGGTAATCATCTACAAGGGTCAACTCACCTCGACGCAGGTGGTCCCCTATTTTCCCGATCTGGCCGACCCGCGCTACACCAGCCACCTGGCGATGGTCCACTCGCGGTTTTCGACCAACACGTTTCCCTCGTGGGAGCGGTCGCAGCCGATGCGGTTCATGTCGCACAACGGCGAGATCAACACCTTGCGCGGCAACATCAACTGGATGGCGGCCCGCGAGGGGATGCTCGAATCGGAACTGTTTGGCGACGATCTGAAAAAGTTGCTGCCGCTGACCGATCTGAACACCAGCGATTCGGGCGTGTTCGACAACGTGCTCGAACTGTTGCTGCTGGGCGGCCGATCGCTCCCCGAAGCGATGATGATGATGATTCCCGAAGCGTGGCAAAACCACGAATCGATGCCCGAGTACAAGCGGGCGTTCTACGAGTACCACGCCTGCCTGATGGAGCCCTGGGATGGACCGGCGTCGGTCGTCTTCACCGACGGGCGGTACATCGGCGCCGTACTCGACCGGAACGGCCTCCGCCCCAGCCGATACTACCTGACGACCGACGACCGGGTGATCATGGCGAGCGAGGTGGGGGTGCTGCCGGTCGATCCGAAAACCGTGAAAGAGAAGGGGCGGTTGCAGCCGGGCCGGATGTTTCTGGTCGATTTCGAGCGGGGCGAATTGATTCCCGACGAAGAGCTGAAGAAAGATGTCTCGACGCGGCGGCCCTATGCCGAGTGGCTGCGGAACCAGCGGATCGAACTGAAAGACCTCCCCCTGTCGGACCAGTCGCACGGCTTCGATCCCGAGACCCTGCTGCCGCGGACGCAGGCCTTCGGCTATTCGACCGAGACGATGCAGTTCATGCTGCTGCCGCTGGTGCAGGAAAAGCGCGATCCGGTCGGCTCGATGGGCAACGATTCGGCTCTGGCTGCGCTCAGCGATCAGCCGCGAATGCCCTACGACTATTTCAAGCAGTTGTTTGCCCAGGTGACCAATCCGCCGATCGATTCGATCCGCGAGGAAGTCATCATGTCGCTCGAGTGCTACGTCGGACCCGAGCGAAACCTGCTCACCTCGACCGAGCAGCACGCCCACCGGCTGCTGTTGCCGCATCCGATTCTGACCAACGAAGAACTGGCCGCGCTGAATCACCTGGACCATCGCGGCTGGAAGAGCAAGCTGATCGACATCACCTTCGCCAAAAGCGAGGGCGCGGTCGGGCTGACCAATCGGCTCGACCGCATCTGCCGCGAAGCCGAGCAAGCGATCGACGCCGGCTATTCGCTGGTCGTTCTGTCCGACCGTGGCATCTCGGCCGAGCGCGTGCCGGTCAGTTCGCTGCTGGCGGTGGGTGCCGTCCACCACCACCTGATCCGCCAGGCCAAGCGAACCCAGATCGGGATCGTCCTCGAATCGGGCGAGGCCCGCGAGGTTCACCACCATTGCCTGTTGGTCGGCTACGGGGCCGACGCGATCAATCCGTACCTGGCGTTTGAGGCCTTGTGGCAGGCCCAACGCGACGGCCTGCTCCCCGCCGAATACACCGACGACAAGATCGTCCACGTCTATCAGAAGTCGGTCGCCAAAGGGATGCTCAAGGTGATGAGCAAAATGGGCATTTCCACGTTGCAGTCGTACAAAGGGGCGCAGATTTTTGAGGGAGTCGGCTTGGCCGAGGAAGTGATCGACAAGTGCTTCGTCGGCACCGCCAGCCGGATCAAGGGGGTCGGCTTTGCGATTTTGGCAAAAGAAGCCCTCCGCCGGCACGAGATCGGTTTTCCTCAACGGGCCGAGCATAGGCTCCCCGTGCTCCCCAACTTTGGCGAATACCACTGGCGGGCCGAAGGGGAGCGGCACATGTGGGACCCGCAGTCGATCTCGGACCTGCAGATGGCCGCTCGCGAGAACAACGGCGAGGCGTACGTCCGCTTTGCAAAGCACGCCAACGAAGACGCGACCCGCAAGTGCGCGCTCCGCGGCCTGTTGAAATTTAAGCTCGGCGTGAACCAAGCGGTGCCACTGGCCGAAGTCGAGCCGGCGAAGGAGCTCGTCAAGCGGTTCTGCACCGGTGCGATGAGCTTTGGCAGCATTTCGGCCGAAGCGCACGAGACGCTGGCCGTGGCCATGAACCGGATCGGCGGAAAGTCGAACACGGGCGAAGGGGGCGAGGATCCCGAACGGTTCAAGCCACTGCCCAACGGCGACAGCAAGCGGTCGGCGATCAAACAGGTGGCGTCGGGGCGATTCGGCGTCACGATCAACTACCTGGCCAACGCCGACGAGCTGCAGATCAAAATGGCCCAAGGGGCCAAGCCGGGCGAAGGGGGCGAACTGCCCGGGCACAAGGTCGATGACTACATCGCCCGCATCCGCTACAGCACTCCCGGAGTGGGGCTGATCAGTCCGCCGCCGCACCACGACATCTACTCGATCGAGGATTTGAAGCAACTCATCCACGACCTGAAAAACAGCAACCCCAAGGCTCGGATCAGCGTCAAACTGGTCAGCGAAGTGGGCGTGGGCACGATCGCCGCCGGCGTGGCCAAGGCGCATGCCGATCACATTTTGATATCCGGCGATACCGGCGGCACAGGGGCGTCGCCGCTGACCAGCATCAAGCACGCCGGCTTGCCCTGGGAACTGGGCATCGCCGAGACGCACCAGACCCTGGTGATGAACGACCTCCGCAGCCGAGTGACCCTGCAGACCGACGGCCAGATCAAAACGGGGCGCGACGTGGCGATCGCCATGCTGCTGGGGGCCGAAGAGATTGGCTTCTCGACCGGGCCGCTGGTCACGCTCGGCTGCATCATGATGCGAAAGTGTCATCTGAACACCTGCCCGGTCGGCATTGCCACGCAAGACCCAGTGCTGCGGCAGAAGTTCATGGGCGAGCCCGAGCACCTGATCAACTACCTGTTCCTGGTGGCGGAAGAGGCCCGCCAGATCATGGCCGAGTTGGGCTTTCGCAACGTGAACGAAATGGTCGGCCGCGCAGATTGCCTGGAAACCAACGAGGCGATCAAACATTGGAAGGCCGAGGGAATCGACCTGTCGCCGATGCTCGTGCCGGCCAAAAAGCCGCATCCCGATGTCGAGGTCTATAAGACCCGCGAGCAGGATCACGGCCTGGAAGGGGCCTTGGACAACGAGTTGATCGTCGCCTGCCAGCGTGCGATCCAGCGCCGCGAGCCGGTCGTGCTCGAGCGGAACATCATCAACATCAACCGAACCGTCGGCACGATGCTCAGCCACGAGATCGCCAAGCGCTGGGGAGACGAACTGCTTCCCGACGACACGATCCGCGTCAAATTCAACGGCTCGGCGGGGCAAAGCTTCGGCGCGTTTTTGGCCGAGGGAGTGACCTTCGAGCTCGAAGGGGACGCCAACGACTACGTCGGCAAGGGGCTGTCGGGAGGGCGGATCGTCATTTACCCGCCCAAAAGCTCGCTCTTTAAGCCGGAAGAAAACATCCTCATTGGCAACGTCGCCCTGTACGGCGCGACGAGCGGCCACGCCTTTTTTCGCGGTTGCGCGGCCGAGCGGTTTGCCGTGCGTAATAGCGGCGCCCACGCCGTGATCGAAGGAGTGGGCGATCACGGCTGCGAATACATGACGGGCGGTCGGGTGGTGGTGCTGGGCGCGACGGGGCGCAACTTTGCCGCCGGTATGAGCGGCGGCATCGCTTACGTTTGGGATCCGGCGGGCGATTTTTTGACGCGGCTGAACATGGTGACCGTCAATCCGGAACGGGTCGAAACGCCGCAAGATCTGGGCGAGCTGCTGCACCTGATCGAGCAGCACCGGCAGTTGACCGGCTCGGCCGTCGCCGAACGTCTGCTCAACCAGTGGCCCGACACGACGCAGCAGTTCGTCAAGGTGATGCCGACCGACTACAAGCGAGTCCTAACCGAACGCGCCAAGCACGATGAGGAGATCGAAGCGGGGGTGCATGGGGTGACGAGCCATGGGTAAGGCGATCTGTTTATCAGGCGGATTCGAGTTCAGATGACTTCACTTGCTCTCCTACTATGGCAAACAAATCGCTCGTCCGCCTTGGCGGAGTTCGAAGAGGTACACAAACTTGTCGGCAAAAGCGGCTCGCGGACGACGCACGCCAGACAACAGATCAATCAAGCTTTTGTCCTGATGTTGTCCGGGCAGTTTCAGGGGTTCTGTCGAGATTTGCACTCGGAATGCGTTGATCATTTGGCGGGAGTCGTTCAGCCGGCAGTGATGCGAAGTTTTCTCAGATCGAAGCTGCTGGACGATCGAAAGCTTTCGAAAGGGAACGCCAATCCTAGCGCTTTGGGGAGCGACTTCGGAAGATTCGGATTGCAGTTTTGGGATTCATTAAAGGCACACGATCCGAAGTTGTCAGATCACCAGATCGCGCTGGAATCAATGAACGAATGGAGAAATCGAATCGCTCACCAGAACTTTGAACAGACCGGCGGTTTTGCACCACTGCTGCGACATTCTAAAATCAAGGAATGGAAACGATCCTGCGATCATTTAGCCGTTGCAATCGATGCCGTGATGACGCAGCACCTGACAACGGCAACTGGGATACAACCTAGGTGAGGTGAAAACATGTCAAACAAGGCAGATGGCGAAACTCGCTTCCGTGTCGAAGACGACGTGCGCTTCAAGTTCGGCTTGACCAAGGTGATCGGAAAAATCACCGAGGATCGCGGCGCGATTGGCGTCGGAGGAAGGCGACTCTACGGCATCAGGTTTCAATTCACGCCTGATGATGAGGCAATTTATATCGAATTGCCCGCCGTTGACTTGGAAATGGTGAATGAGACAGAGCACGAGGTTACTAGCGATTCCTAACCGACATTTCGCTCGTGGAGTGAACTATGGGTAAGCCCACCGGTTTCAAAGAATTTCCCCGCAAGCCCGTCCCTTATCGGGACCCGGTCCAGCGGCTGGCCGATTTTGGCGAGATTTTTACGCACCCGCCCGAGGAACACCTCCAGCGGCAAGGGGCTCGCTGCATGGATTGCGGCGTGCCGTTTTGCCAAAGCGCTTCGGGCTGCCCGATCGACAACCTGATTCCCGAGTGGAACGACCTGGTCTATCACGGCCGCTGGCGCGACGCCCTCGATCGGTTGCACAAGACCAACAATTTCCCGGAGTTCACCGGCCGCACCTGCCCCGCGCCGTGCGAAGGGGCCTGCGTGCTGGGGATTACCGATCCCCCCGTCACGATCAAGAATATCGAAAACGCGATCATCGACCGGGGCTTTGCCGAAGGGTGGGTCAAGCCCGAGCCGCCCCCTGCGCGAACCGGCAAAACAGTGGCGATCGTCGGCTCCGGCCCGTCGGGGCTGGCTGCTGCGGCCCAGCTCAACAAAGTGGGCCACACGGTCACCGTTTTTGAGCGGGCCGACCGGATCGGGGGCCTACTCATGTATGGCATTCCCAACATGAAGCTCGACAAGCGGGTGGTCGAGCGGCGGATTAACCTGCTGCGCGAAGAAGGGGTGCAGTTCGTCACCAATGCCAACGTCGGCCATCGGGAATCGCCCCACTTCGTCGATCCGCAAAAGCTGCTCGAAGACCACGACGCCCTGCTACTGGCGACCGGCGCGACCCGTCCCAACGACCTGCCGATTCCGGGCCGCGGCTTGTCGGGGGTCCACTTTGCCATGGAGTTCCTGACCGCCAACACCAAGAGCCTGCTCGATAGCCACCATCAGGACGGCCTATTCCTGTCGGCCAAGGACAAAGACGTCATCGTGATCGGCGGCGGCGACACCGGGACCGACTGCATCGGCACGTCGATGCGCCACGGCTGCAAGGGGCTGGTGAATTTCGAGCTGCTGCCCAAGCCGCCGCAAGAGCGGGCACCCGACAATCCCTGGCCGCAATGGCCCAAGGTCCACCGCACCGACTACGGCCATCAAGAGGTGGCGGCCCGGTTCGGCGACGATCCGCGGGCCTATTGCGTGATGAGCAAAGAGCTCGTCGGCGACGAACGGGGGCATGTGGCGGGGATTCGCACCATCCAGGTCCAGTGGAACAAGGTCGATGGCCAGTGGAAACTGAAAGAGCTGGCCGGCACCGATAAATTCTGGCCCGCGCAACTGGTGCTCTTGGCAATGGGCTTCAAAGGGCCTGAGCAGCACGTCGGCGAGATGCTCGGCGTGGCGACCGACCCGCGCTCGAACTATCAGGCGATTCACGGCCGGTTCGCGACGAGCATCGACAAGGTCTTCGCCGCCGGCGATTGCCGTCGTGGACAGTCGCTGGTCGTGTGGGCGATCAACGAAGGGCGCGGCGCTGCCCGAGCGATCGACCTGTTTTTGATGGGCGCGAGCGACTTGCCCGCGCCGGGCACCACGCTGGGAATGGCAGCGGTGAGTTAGGCGAGCGGTGGCTACTGGTTGGACGTGACGTACTTTCAGCTTAAGCTTAGAAAAGATCGCCCCTCCCGTTCGGAACGCCTGACGATGACCGCGTTAATCACCGATCGCTTGCTTGAAGAGCGCTTGATTGCCCAGCGCCAGGCCACCGGCGCCGACCGTTTCGACGAGGTTTGGGACGGAGTGTACATTATGAGTCCCTTGGCAAACATGGAGCATCAAAGGATCGCGACGCAGTTCGTGAGCGTGCTCGTCCAAGCGATGAAGCGCGACCCGTCGGCGGAAGTCATCGGCCCTATCAACGTCAGCGATCGCGAACTGGATTGGACCCACAACTATCGGATTCCTGATGCGGTCGTCATCTTGCCGGGTTGTCCGGCCAAGGATTGCGAGACGCACCTTTGCGGCGGACCAGACTTCGTGGCGGAAATTGTCAGCGAGGGAGATCGTACCTACGAGAAGTTCGGGTTTTACGCGGCCATTGGAGTGCGAGAGTTCCTGATCATCGACCGCGATCCGTGGCAACTGGAGATCTACTCGCGCGGCGAGCAGGGTTTCCAACTCCATGCCCGTGGAACCTTGGCCGACGGAAACGCCGTGGCCAGCCAGATTCTGCCCTTGGCGTTTCGCTTGTTCGCTCCGGCAAAGCCCGGCCGTCCGCAAATTGAAATCATGCGCACGACGGATGGCCAGCGCTGG
This sequence comes from Pirellulaceae bacterium, assembly GCA_040901775.1. Classification (GTDB taxonomy): domain Bacteria; phylum Planctomycetota; class Planctomycetia; order Pirellulales; family Pirellulaceae; genus CAYLLN01. The sequence continues at coordinate 8,095 of JBBDYF010000183.1, forward strand.
CTGGCTTAGCCCTGCCGGTTCCCCGGCCTGGAGTCGAACCATTCCCGTTTGCCTACAGGCCCCCAAACGGCACCGGCAGCAGGAAGGCGTGTTGCTCGAGCAGGCTCGCCGGGCCGAGGAACGACGTGTATTGCGTGAAAAACAGAATCAATAGGTAAAACAGCACGATCGGAATCGCCGCCAGCCGGGCACCCCAGCGAAAGACAAAATGCCGCGGCTCTTGGCGCCGCATTGCACGGCCGACTGCCCAGCCAGTGACGAGCCGGGCCGGATAGATAAAGACGATGAAGAAAATCGTTAGCGTCCACATCAACTCGGCGGGGAGCGGCTCGATCTTCAAGAGAAACAGCGGGAGGGCGAAGGCGAGCGTCAGCGTGAGCGCCAGCAGCCAGGCTAGCGGCGCGCGGCGGAACAGGCGGCGCACTTCGCTCCACTCGAACATCGCGGCCAGGCGATTTTCGGCCGCAAAGCGGGTTTGCAGAAACGGCAGATACAAGAGCACCACGGCCAGCCCTGCCGCGCCGAGGTAGCCGATCAGTGTCAGCCCGGGGTTGCTGCCCGAGGTGCCGGCGATCAGTAGCAGCGTCGGTACGATCAGCCAGGCAACCGCGCCGGCGAACCCTCGCAGCCCCAGCCAAAAGAAATAAGGGAGCTTAAGCGAGACGATAAAGTCCCACACCGCGTCGCGGGCCTGGGCGTACATTCGCCCGCGGCGCACTCCCGCCCACAAGATGGCGGGCGGGAACCAAGCCGACAGCGGCCGCGCGATATACAAATCGGCCGCCAGGCGGGGCGACAGCGAAGCGATCGTTGGCCGCAGGATCGGCCCCAGAATTCCGCCAAATAACAGTCTCGCTGCAAGCTGAAACGGAGCGAGCAGCGGCCAGACAAAGTGGCGCAGCCGACCGCCGCTGTACCAGGCGAGCAGGATGTGTCCGATGACAAGCACGGTGACGACAATCTGGGCCAGACGCCAACCGCGGGCCGACGGGCTGCCGGGATCGATCAGCCAGGCATCGGTCGCAACCGACGACATGAATCGCGGAATCCAGAGCCAGAGCCACGTGCCGGCGATCACGCTGCCGATGCGAGCATATTTCGGCATGTCGATAAAGCCGTCGCGCAGCCGACCGCTGCGGGCTACCCGGCCGCTCGCTTCGAGCAGATAGCCCAAACTGACAAAGTTCACCACCGGAATCGCCGCCAGGATGGCGAGCCACCCGACGACGCTCGCCAGGCCGAGCAGCCATTCCAGCCCCCAACACAGGGCGTACCAGGCTTGCATCGGCCAGCTTTGCGGCCAAGGGCTCGTCGGCTCGACATGGGGCTCGATTCTGGCCTCCAGCGGCTGATCGCACTGGTCGATCTGGGCGAGAATCGCCTCCGCTGGGCCGGCAATTACGGCAATTACGGGCGAATTATCCTCCGTTATGATAAGGAGTTCGTCGATCGCGGTCATCGCTTTCCTCGCGGAAGCACGAAACTGGCCTGCCGGCGGGCGGGTAAAATTGGGAAGTGCTGCCTCCGAACATCTATACCTAAGCTTTGCCGCCGGTCGTTTCAAGAAACATCTGCTGGGTGAGAGCGAGAATCGACGATGTGGGCTCGCAACTTATTGTTTGTGGCAATCTGCGTGGTGGGCGTGCTGGCCATTGGCGACAGCCTGCTCCGGCGGCAGCGGATCGAGACCCCGCGCGACTTTCAGCCCGGACGGTTTGCCGCGACGGTTCGTCCCGCTGGCGCGTCGAGCGAGCTGCAAAAAACGTGGCCCGCCGGCCAGCCGACACACGACTGGGCGAGCACGCTGGCGCGCTTGAACGGCGAGTTTCGAGCCGACTGGAAAGAGCGCGGGATGCAAGTCGCCCCGCGGGCCGACGACCTGACGATTGCCCGCCGCCTGTCGCTCGCTTTGGCGGGGACAGTCCCCTCGGTCGCAGAAATTCGGGCGCTCGAAGCGGTGCGTGCCGACGACCGACTTGAGTGGTGGACGTCGCACCTCCTGGCCGATCGCCGCCATGCCGACTATCTGGCCGAGCGACTGGCGCGGGCCTATGTCGGCAACGAGAACGGGCCGTTCATCGTCTATCGCCGCCGCCGCTTCGGCATGTGGCTCGCCGATAATCTCTATCGCAACACGCCCTACGATGAGATCGTCCGCGGCCTGCTGGCCGAAGATGGCATTTGGACCGGCAAGCCGGCGACCAACTTCATTACCGCTTCGGCCGACCCGAACGAGGACAACCAGCCCGATCCGATTCGGCTGGCGGGGCGCACGGCGCGGGCCTTTCTGGGAATGCGGATCGATTGCCTGCAATGCCACGACGACAAGCTGGGCAACATCAACCTTGGGCCTGAGGATGACATCCACAGCGGCACGCAGGCCGATTTCCACCAACTCGCCGCATTCTTCGGCTCGACCGAGATCACGCTCGTCGGCGTTCGCGACGGCAAAGATCCCTACAAGGTCAAGTATCTCGATGCCGAGCAGGAATCGGTCGTGCCGGCCAAGGTTCCTTTCGCAAACGAACTGCTGCCCGACCAATCGCAGTCAGATAGCGGCAAGAACAAAGCCGGCAATGGTCGCGACGAGCTCGCCCGCTGGGTGACTCATCCGCAAAACAAGCCGTTTGCGCGGGCCACTGTCAATCGGTTTTGGGCGATGCTGTTTGGCCGGCCGCTGATCGAGCCGATCGACGACATTCCGCTCTACGGCGACGATTACCCGCCCGGCTTGCAACTCCTAGCCGACGATTTTGTCGCCCACGGATACGACGTGCGGCGGCTCATCCGGCTGATGGCGGCCTGCGAGCCGATGCTGGTCGATAGCCGGGCCGATTTCGAGATTACCGCAGAGCACGAAGAGCATTGGGCGGCCTTCCCGCTGACCCGCTTGCGGCCCGAACAGATGGCCGGCGCGCTGATTCAGTCCGCTTCGCTGACGACGATCGACAACGAGGCGCACGTCGTTTCGCGGCTCACCATGTTTGGCCAGACCAACGACTTCGTCGAGCGCTACGGCGACATGGGAGAGGACGAATTCACCCAGCGCGGCGGAACGATTCCGCAGCGGCTGTTGATGATGAACGGAGAACTGGTCCGCGAGCGAACGGGGGAAAACTTCGCAATGAACGCGGCGACGCGCATCGCCGCGCTCACGCAGAAACCAGAAAAACAGGTCGAAATCGCCTTTTTGGCGACGCTCACTCGCCGCCCGACCGACGACGAGCGACAGCACTTCGTCGCCCGCCTGGCCGATCGCACGGATCGCAACCGCAACCAGGCGATGGAAGATTTGTACTGGTCGCTGATCAACAGCACCGAGTTCTCGTGGAACCATTAAGCTCGACCGAAGTTGAAACCAACACCAACCCGACGCGTAAGCGAGGGACTACGATTTCCCTCGCTGACGCGTCGGGTTGGTATGCAGTCCCATCCCATGACAGATTTCAACCCCGCTTGCCATTCGACGGATCACTTCGCTCGTCGCACGCTCTTAAAGGCGGCCGGCTTGTCCGGTCTGGCATGGCTCACGCCGCTGGCCCAGCGGCTGGCGCGGGCCGAGGAAGCGGCGCCCCGCGGCGCGACCGCCAAGAGCGTGATCGTGCTCTACATGGAAGGGGGGCCCAGCCAGTTCGAAACGTTCGATCCGCATCCGGGCAAAAAGATTTCGCACACCGCGACCAAGGCAATTAAAACGCGGGCTGGCGGCATTCAAATCTCCGACTGGCTGCCACGAGTGGCCGAGCAGATGGACCGCATCTCGCTCGTCCGCTCGGTCGTCAGCAAGGAAGGGGACCACGAACGAGCCGCCTACAACATCAAGACCGGCTGGCGTCCCGACCCGACGCTCGTGCATCCGTCGCTCGGGGCGATCATCTGCCATCAGACCGAGTCGCAAGACCAGAGCGCGCCAGAAAATGGAAAGGTGGAGATCCCTCGGCACGTTTCAATTCTCTCGGGAGAATGGCCCGCCCGGGGCGGCTATCTGGGAGACCAGTACGACGCCTTCAAAACGTTCGACCCCAGCGGGCCCATTCCCGACGTCACCGCGCACGTGCCGGAACTGCGGGCCAAGCGGCGGCTCGAAGATCTCAAAAACGTGCTGGAAGCGGGCTTTGCCCGGGGTCGGATCAAGTATCTCGAAAAGAAAACGCTGCACTCCACCAGCATCGCCGCCGCGCGAAAGATGATGACCTCGGACCAGCTTAAGGCGTTCGACGTCCGCCTCGCGCCGGAAAGCCTCCAGCAGGAATTTGGCGACACTCCCTTCGGCCGCTCGTGCCTGGCCGCGGTGCAACTGATCGAGGTGGGCGTGCGGTGCGTCGAGGTGACGCTGAGCGGCTGGGACACCCACGCCGAAAACGAAAGCCTGGTGCGGGGCCGCTGCGAAGTGCTCGATCCGGCCTATGCCGCACTGATGAAGCAACTCCGCGAGCGGGGGTTGCTCGATTCGACGATCGTCCTGTGGGGAGGCGAGTTTGGTCGCACGCCGACGATCAACCCGGTCGGCGGTCGCGACCACTGGCCGCACGGCTTTACCATCGCCCTGGCCGGGGGCGGGATTGCCGGCGGGCGCGCGATCGGCGAAACGCCCGACGAGGCGCCGCAAGGCAAAGCGCCGACCGCGGGCCTGCGAGACCCCTGGAACGTCGAGGACATTCATGCCACCGTGCTGCACGCACTGGGGATCGACTATACCCAGGAAGCGATGACGCCGATCGGCCGCCCGATGGCCTTCAGCCAGGGCAAGGTGATCGACGCGCTGCTGGGGTAGATTTGAGAAGCCCCTTTTAAGTCGGAGGAAATTGGCCGTTGACTTTCTTGATTGCCAGCCCATAATTGGACAGTCGAATGGACAAATTATGTGTTCAATCGACGTAAGTGATTTATAGAAAACAAGTTACGTCGAATAAATTTGGGACAATGCAAAGGACATTCGAGCAGTCTCATCCCTGGTTGGAATTCGGTCTCGATTTGCGAAAAGTCCAGTGGACGGCATGGATGAATTTGGGGGCGGCGCAGTCGAAGTGCGAGCACATCGCACACACCATGCTTCCGCCGCAAATTGCTGCCGAGCTATACACGATGTACCTTGCGAAAGGGGTGCGCGCTACGACCGCAATCGAAGGCAATACCCTGACGGAAGAGCAGGTGCGAGAGAGGATTCAAAAGGTAAACTCACTGCCGAAATCGCTGGAATATCAGGGCCGCGAGGTTGATAACTTGCTTCTGGCTTGCGGCGAGATAGCCGACAAGGTCACCGCTGGCGACGACTGCGATCTGACGGTGGACAGCGTCGCGCGTTACAACAGCATGGTGCTCTCCGGATTGCCGGTCGAGGAGCATGTCGTCCCGGGTGAGATTCGGAACTATGAAGTAGGCGTAGGGCGTTATCGCGGTGCTCCCCCCCAGGACTGTAGATACTTGCTCGAGCGATTGTGCGCATTCATCAACGACGACTTTCGACCTCCCGATGCAAGTCAGAAGATTGCTTTCGGTGTTATGCGTTCGATTGTTGCGCATCTCTACCTGGCCTGGATTCACCCCTTCGGAGATGGCAACGGACGAACTGCCAGGCTACTGGAGTTTCAGCTTCTTCTGGGCGCCGGAGTGCCTGCTGTTTCAGCCCACTTGCTTAGCAATCACTACAACGAAACACGCCCAGAATACTATCGGCAGCTCGATGCAGCACGTCGTTCTCCTTTCCTATTCATGGACTACGCGGTTCAGGGATTGGTGGACCGGCTCGACAAGCAGATCAAAAGAATTCGTCGTTACCAGTATGCGGTTATGTGGAAGGACTTTGTGTACGACAAGTTTCGCGAACACAAAACCCGCGCTACTCATCGACAGCGACTGCTGGCCTTGGCGATCGGCACTCGGAAGTCGAAGGTTCAAATTTCTGAACTTTGGACTTTGACGCCAGCCTTGGCCCAGGAGTACGGCGGCAAAACGTCCAAGACCGTAATGCGCGATGTAAACGCGCTACGAGATATGGGATTGGTCCATCGAACGGACAAGACAGTCAGTGCAAACCGGGCGAAGCTGCAGGGGTTTCTTCCAAGCCGCCGCGACAAAGACAAGTGGATGTAACATTCCCCTTTGCTGGGGTAGCCTACGCGCCTCGTCGGTTGGGCCGTAAACTCTAGGGTTTACCTTTCCCTACCGGCCCGTTTGAGGCGTGCGATGACCACCGATGCATATCAGCCGTGCCCCTGCGGCATCGATAAGAAAATCAAGTTTTGCTGCGGCAGCGAAGTGCTGGGCGACCTGCAGAAAGTGGAAGAAGCCCTACAAGGCGAACAGCGGCTGGGGGCGCTCGACCTGTGCAACCGGCTGATTGCCGCCAAGCACGATCGGCCCTGCATGCACATGTACAAGGCGATGGTCCAGCTCAGCCTGAAGGAACCGGCCGGCGCCCAGCAAGCCGTGGACGAGATGCTCCGCCTGTCGCCCGGCAACCCGGCGGGCCTGGCGCTGGCCGCCATGCTCGATTGCCACGACGACCGGCCGGAAGACGGGGTCGAAAAGCTGCAGCACGCTCTCGACGCTCAGGAAGGGAAGCTGGTCAACGCCGTGTACGAGGCGATCGGGGTCGTGGGCCGAGCGCTCGTCGAGGCCGGCGAGCCGATCGCCGCCCAGGCCCACCTGCTGATGCAGGTCGGCGCGACCCGCGGGCAGGACCAGGCCGCCCTTATGGCCCTGATGGACCTGGAGGGGAGCGGCGAGATTCCGCTCGCCATCCAAGGGGCGATGGCCCTCTCCCCGGTCGATGCGAGCAGCCCTTTGCCCGCGGCCGACGTCGCCGAGTTCAATGCCGCGATGCGTCTGGCCGACCTCGGTTGCTGGATGGCGGCTGCCGCCCGGTTCGAGGCGCTTGCCAGCAATCACCCGAACGAGCCCGCGCTGCACAAGAACATCGGCGTGTTGCGGGCCCGCTTGATGAACAACGGTGTCGCGGCCGAAGCACTCCGGCGGTATGCCTCGTTCGCCGGGGTGCCGCGCGATCTGGCGGTCGAGGCCCGAGCGATGGCCAGTTTTCTGGGCGAGCCGAGCGACGTCGATTTCGTCAATGAAGTGACGCGGATCTATGCGGTGGCCGAGCCGACGGCGCTCAAAGAGCATGTGCCGGCCAACAAGCGGCTGCAAAACTTGCCGATCGATCCGGCCATGTTCCGCGAGGCGAACGAGCCCCCGCCGCTGGCCGCCTTTTTGGTGCTCGACCGGGAAATTCCCGTTTCAGCGGCCAACCTCTCGCGCGACAACGTTCCCAAGGTCATGGGCGAGGCGCTGCTGTACGGCAAAGAAACCGACCGGGCCGCGCGGGTTGAATTCGTGTCGATCGGTTCCAACGACCAACCGGGGCGCACCAAGGCGCTGCAAGAGGCGATCGGCCAGTTCCTCGGCGCCCAAGAGGTGGAAGAGGTCAGCGGCAAGATGTCGGCTGTCGCGGCGGCCCTCGCCGTGAACTGGCGATTTCCCGACGACACGCCGGCCGACGTGCGCAAGCGGATGCTGCTCGAACATCGGACACAGGTGCTGTTGAGCATCTGGCCGAACCTGCCGATGGGCCCGCTCGACGGTGAGACTCCCCGTGTCGCCGTGGCCGATCCGGCCGGACAAATTGCCGTCTCGGCCATCATTCTGACCATGGACTTGGCCGAGCCCGACGAGAATCCCGACTTCAACAAGCTCCGCCGCTCGCTCGGCCTGCCGACCAGCGATCCGCTCGATCCCGAAGGGATGCGAGTGGCGTCGCTCACCCCGGCTCAACAGACGCGCCTGGTCACCGCCAAGGTCTCCGACGAAGACCTGGTCATGCTGTATCGCCGGGCCTTGATGATCGGCGCTCCGCGGCTGGTGAAGAAGCTGGCTAGCGAGGTTGTGTCGCGGCCGAACCTCGACAATCGCCAGGATCTGAGCAAGGCTGAGACCTACGACGTTCTGTCGCGGATGGCGACGGAGCCGGAAGAAGCCCTCGAAATGGTGCTGAAGGCCAAGGAGGCGGCCAAGCTGGTGGGGCAATCCCCCGCCCGCTACCTGCTGGGCGAGTTCACTCTGCGTCTGCGGCGGGGTGAAGAAAACGAAGCGAAAAGCGTGCTCAACACGCTGATGTCCAAGCACATGCGCGAGCCGGGAATCTCGCAGGCCGTGTACTCGCTGTTGGCACAATTGGGGCTGATCGAGCTCGACCCGGCGACCGGCCGCCCGATGACGGCGGGCGGAATGCCAATGGGCGCGGCCCCGGCGGCGTCGCCCAGCGGCTTGTGGACTCCCGACCAGGGCGCACCCACCGCCCCCGGCGGCAAATCGAAACTCTGGATGCCGGGCATGGACTAAAGTGAGTGCGGAATGCAGATTGCGGAGTGAAACTGGGACCGCGGTTGAATTAGGATAGACGGTGGTCGTTCGACATCGCCAATCCCACTTGCGCACTTGCACCTATGGATGCTGCTCCACACGATGCTGCGGCCTGGATGCTTCGCGCCCTGGAACTGGCCCGCCGCGGCCAGGGACTGGTCGAGCCCAACCCAATGGTCGGCTGCGTGATCGTCCAAGAAGGACAGATCGTCGGCGAAGGGTGGCATCAGCGTTTTGGCGGCAATCATGCTGAGATCGAGGCCCTCGACGCTGCCGGCGAGCGCGCCCGCGGGGCGACGATGTACGTCACCCTCGAACCGTGCTGCCACGAAGGAAAGACCCCTCCCTGCACGCAGGCCATCCTTCCCCGCGGCCTGGCCCGCGTTGTCGTGGCCATGCGCGACCCGTTTCCCAAAGTCGCCGGCAGCGGGCTCAAGCAACTCGCCGCCGCGGGAATCGAAGTGGAACTGGGGCTCTGCGAAGACGAGGCCCGGCTGCTCAGCGCCCCTTACATAAAACTGCTCGAAACGGGCCGTCCCTGGGTCATGGCCAAGTGGGCGATGACGCTCGACGGCAAGATCGCCACCCGCAGCGGCTACAGCCGGTGGATTTCGGGCGAGGCATCGCGGCAGGTCGTGCATGACCTGCGCGGACGGGCCGATGCCGTGCTCGTTGGACGGCGAACCGCGGAACTCGACGATCCGCTGCTCACCGCGCGGGCCGAGTTTGCTCCGCCGCGCCTCGCCACGCGGGTCGTTGTCGATTCGCTCGCCCGGCTGGCGAGCTTCAGCCAACTGGTCGGCACCGCCCGCAAGGTTCCCACACTGGTCGCCACCGGCCCCGACGCCGACCAGAGCGATCTGCGCCGCCTGGCCGACGCCGGCTGCGAGGTGTTGCCGTTTGCCGCAGCCACGCAGTACGAACGGCTGCTGCAATTGCTCGACGAACTGGGCCGCCGGCGAATGACCAACCTGCTGGTCGAAGGGGGCTCGCAACTGCTGGGCACCCTGCTCGACGCGCGGCAGATCGACGAGGTTCACATTTTCATCGCCCCCAAGCTGTTCGGCGGGCAGAAGGCGATCGGCCCGATGGCGGGCGCGGGAGTCGAGCAGGTCGCCGATGGCCTCTCGCTAACCGGCGTGCAAATCCATTCGCTCGGCGGCGATTTGTACGTAACGGGCCGGGTAAGGCGGTAGTGCACGCGTAGGTTATGCTTCAGCATAACTTCTCAATAACTCTTGAAAATGTTATGCTAAAGCATAACCTACATGACTTTACAGCCCGGCGTGCAGCGCGGCCACTTCGGCGGGGATGTCGCTGGTCGTGGCGAGCGCGCCGGCGATTGCCACGCGGCGAATGCCGGTGGCCAGCACGTCGGGCAAGTTGCTGGCGGTGATCCCCCCAATCGCGAACGCAGGAAGCGAGATTTCGTCTGCCACCTGCCGAAGGAAGGCGAGGCCGGGGAATTGGTCGAACTGCTTGGTCCCCGATGGAAAGGTGGGGCCGCATCCCAGGTAGTTCGCTCCGTCGAAAACCGCCTGGCGGGCCTGCCCAATTGTGTGAGTGGAAATGCCGATCAACAGTTCCGGCCCGACGATCTGCCGCGCGTCGAGTACGGTTAACTCCGTCTGTCCCAAATGCACTCCGTCGGCCCGGGCCAGCACCGCCAGGTCGGGCCGGTCGTTGATAATCAGCAGGGGGCGGGGATTCGGGGTTCGGGGCTCGGGGCTGGGGGCTGGGGGAGTTTCATCGATAACGCTCCGCAGCACGCGCGCTCGGGCGAGCAATTCGCGGTCGGCAAGGGTTTTGGCGCGAAGCTGAATGACGTGGACACCGGCGGCAACTAGAGCCCGCGCCCGCTCGGCGAATTCTTGTTCGGACGAGCCGCCGTCCAAGAGAACGTACAATCGCGCGTGCTCCAGCCGGTGTTGGCTGTCGGCCGAGATTGTCCCCGCTTTGGCCAGCGTGTAGGCCCGATAACGGAGCGCTTCGATCGTCGCGCCGACCGCCGGGGCGAGCAACTTCGAGTATTCCTCGAGCACGCGGAGCGCTTGTTCGACGCGCTGCCAATTGGCGGCGAGCAACTGGCCTAGCGACTCGCGCCTCCCTTCCTGCACCGTCTCGATCTGTGTTCCCACATCCTGCTGCGTCTCGCGGGCGGCGTGCAGCATGGCTTGCATGTCTTTGCCCGGCAGGCCGGCCAGGGCGGTGACCAGGTCGTGCCGCAATTGCTTGCAACGCTCGCTCAGGTGCCGGTCGGCCAGGCGAAAGCGGCAATATTCCTCGACGACCCGCAGCCCTTCCGTCGCCCGGTTCAGGTTGGCGTCGAGAATTCGCCAGGCAGCCAGGCGGTCGGCCGGCGCGAGCAGCGGGAATGCTTCAGTTTTGGATTGCACGAGAGTCTCGCTCGTCATCGCCGGATTCACCCGCATTGCCGGAATCGTCGCTGAAATTGGGGCGGGTTCTGTTGGCATGGCTATTGCACTTCTGTCAACGGCTCGTTCGCCGCGCAGTTTTGGCAGGTGGCTTCCGCATTCGGCGCAATCCCTTGCAACTATACAGTTTATTGCCGCGAGGCGAGCAAGTTTGACACTGCTAGCGGGAAAGACTTGCTGGCCGCGTCGCGGTGGCCGTGTCGATTGTTCGTAAGTGCTGGCCTGCTATAAACTTGCCTTGTTGGTCCCGACTTAGGGGGATAGAATTTCGCCCAACTCCAATGCAATCAATTTACGTCGGCAAGGATGCCGGAGTACGACCCCGATGCGCGCCCTGACCTGGATGATCTGCTTGTGGCCCGGCCTTGTCGCTGCATGGCTGCGGGGTCAATTCCGGGGTCTGGTCGTGGCGGTTGCCTTTGCGGGCGTGCTGAATCTGGCTCTGATAACCACGTTTGTCTGGCCGCAGGGGCTCTCGGCGGCTTTGCCGACCTGGGCAACTCCAGTTGCTGTCTGGGTTTTGGTGCTAGGATTCTGGATCGTTGGGGTCCGTCGGAACTGGCAGGATCGAGCGGGGCCCGCTCCGGGAGTGGCGGAATCGATGGCTGCCGCCGATCCGCAGATCGAAGCCGACTTCCGCGCGGCCCAAGCAGAATACTTGAAAGGACATTGGATCGAAGCCGAAACCTTGCTCGCCCGGTTGCTTGCCCGCCGGGCGGACGATGTCGAGGCCCGCTTGCTGACCGCGGCCATCCTGCGACGCACGGGACGCGCGGCCGCAGCCCAGGCGCTGTTGACCGAACTGGCGGGCACCGAACTGGCCGGACGTTGGCGGTGGGAGATCGCAGCCGAGCTAAAACGTATGCAATCTCAACTCGCGACTGTAATGAAGTCAGTAAAGAACAAAGCAGCCGATGAAAATGTGGCGAGCGATGGCCCATCCGGCCCGTTTGTCGCGCGTGCCGCATGACGAATCAGGCGGCTGGGCACGAGACCCACCAAATCATCCACTTGGCTAAACCCACCTCAACCGAAACAATGATTAGTACGGGCCGCGAAGCGACCGTAGCCTAGCGCCTTCGCACCCGCACCGCCCAGCGCGCACCGATCGCGGCTGGCCCAGACCGAGTCACACTACCGTCGGCAGCAAAGGGGAAGCACCCATGTATGAGCGTTTTACGGATCGAGCCCGCAAGGTGATGCAACTGGCCAATCAAGAGGCCCAGCGATTCAACCACGAATACATCGGCACCGAGCACATCCTGCTGGGGCTGGTGAAAGAAGGAAGCGGCGTCGCGGCCAACGTGCTGAAAAACCTGGACGTCGATCTGCGGAAGATCCGCCTGGAAGTCGCGAAGCTCGTCCAAAGCGGGCCCGAAATGGTGACGATGGGCAAGCTGCCGCAAACGCCGCGGGCCAAGAAGG
>JBBDYF010000184.1:0-20227 GCA_040901775.1 Pirellulaceae bacterium
CCGAGCAGCCAGTCGAGCGCGATGCTCGTCGCCTCCAGGTCGGCAAGCTGGGTATCGTGGCAGGTGAGGAAACCGCGACCATCCTTCGAGTAGCCGTGCCCCGCATAGTAAAGGTAAAGAGTATCGTCGGCCGATAGCGAGCGAATCGCTTGGCGGACGCGCGACTCGACGATGGTCTTGGTCGCCTGGGCATCGACCAGCAGATCTCGCTTCGCCTCGCCAATTCCAAGTTGCGCCAGCGCAGCGGCCAGCCCGCGGGCATCGGCCCCGGCAAAGGGGACCGCGCGAATCTGCGGGTCGGCGTATTCCTCGACGCCAATCAATAGGGAAGTGTTCATGGCCTGCACCGACGAGAGGATTGTCGGCTGGCGATTGTAGCAGAGGGGCGAAGGCGCAGTAGAATTGCCCCAGTGCGACCAACTTCCTTGCCGGAGTTTTGAACGATGCCTCGCGAATCCCTGCTGCTGGTTGTGGGCTGGCTGGCCTGCTGCACCCTCGTCGTCGCGGCCGAACCGCCTGCCGCCCAGCCTGCGGCTACCCAGCCAGCGATTCAGGTGCCCGCCGGCTACACCGTGGAACTGGCCGCCGGGCCGCCGCTGGTCGAACATCCGCTGATGGCGAGCTTCGACGACCGCGGCCGGCTCTACATCGCCGAAAACGCCGGCCTCAACATGCAGCGGGCCGAACTGGAAGAGAAGCTGCCCAACTATGTCTCGCGGCTGGAAGATACCGACGGCGACGGCCGCTTCGACAAACGAACCGTCTTCGCCGACAAGTTGACGTTTCCCCAAGGGGCCCTGTGGCACGACGGCTGGCTCTACGTCGCCTCGAGCGGGGCGATCTGGCGGTTTCGCGATCGCGACGACGACGGCGTCGCCGAGGTGCGCGAAAAAATCGTCGGCTCGTTCGGCTACACGGGCAACGCCGCCGACATTCACGGCTGCTTCCTCGGCCCGGAGGGGCGAATCTGGTGGTGCGAAGGACGTCACGGGCACGACATCGCCGACTCGGCCGGCAACCCGGTAAGCCAGGGCAAGGCGGCCCGCATCTTTTCGTGCCGGCCCGACGGCAGCCAGGTGCGGGTGCATTGCGGCGGCGGCATGGACAACCCGGTCGAGATCGACTGGACCGACGAAAGCGAAATGCTGGGGACCGTCAACATCCTGTATCACAAGCGGGGGGACTGCCTGGTGCATTGGATGCACGGCGGCGTCTATCCGCGGCTCGACCAGCCGCAGATGCTGGCCGAGTTCCGCCGCACCGGCGAGCCGCTCGACGCCGTTCACGACTACGGCCACGTCGCGGTCAGCGGCACCTGCCGGATTCGTGGGGCAGGCGTCCCGCCTGCCGATGCTCCAACCACCTTTTTCGTCACCGAGTTCAACACGCACAAAGTCGTCCGCACCACGCTCACCCGCCACGGCAGCACGTTTCGGGCCGAGGTGAGCGACTTTCTGCAAGCCGCCAGCGACGACTTCCACCCCACCGACGTGCTGGAAGACGCCGACGGCAGCCTGCTGGTGATCGATACCGGCGGCTGGTTCCGCATCGGCTGCCCGACCTCGCAAATTGCCAAGCCGAACCTGTTGGGGTCGATCTATCGCATCTGGCGAACCGCTGCCCGGCCGATCGCCGATCCGCGCGGCCAGACGATCGAATGGAACGAGCTCGACGGGACGCAGCTTGTCGCTCTGCTAAATGACCAGCGACCCGCCGTTCGGGAGCGAGCCATCCAAACGCTGGCGAGGCAAGGCGATGCCGCCGTGCCGTACCTCAGCCGGGCAATGACGCACGACGACAGGGCCGTCCGCCGCAATGCCATCTGGGCACTGACGCGGATCGGCACGCCCAAGGCCCAGGGAAGCGTCCGATTGCTCGGCCTAGCCGAGAAAGACCCGTCGGTGCTGGCGGCGGCCGTGTATAGCGCGGGGGCGACCGGCGACGCCGAGGCGGTCGATCAACTGGTCGAGTTGTTGGCGAGCGGCGAATCGCCGCCGCAGATCGTGCGCGAGGCGGCCACGTCGCTCGGCAAGATCGGCGCGACCAGCGCCGTGGCCGATCTGCTCGCGGCGGCCGGGCGCGATGCCGATCGCGTGCTGGAACACGCTTTGATCTATGCCCTGATCGAAATCGGAGATCGAGACGCCACGAGCGAGGGGCTGGCGAGCGACAACCCGCGGATTCGCCGGGCGGCCCTGATTGCCCTCGACCAAATGGCCGAGGGGAATCTGAAGCGCGACGAGGTGGCCGCGCTGCTCGATACGACCGACCAGCCGTTGCTTGCCGCCACGCTCGACGTCATCAGCCGCCATCCGGGATGGTCCGACGAGTTGGTCGCGCTGGCCGGCAAGCTGCTCGCCCAGAATGAGCTGTCCGAGTCGGAGGAGTCGCTTCTGAGTGGTTCATTGGTCGGGATGGCCAAGAATGAGAAAGTGCAGGAACTTATTGCCGACGCACTTGTAGATGAGAAGCTCTCTCCGGCCAAGCAATGCCTCTTGCTTGACGTCATGTCACGCAGCGCGCTCGATCCACAACCTCCAAGCTGGATTGAAGCCCTGAGGTTGATCTTGCATCGAACTCGCGCGCCCGAACATTTGCTGCTCATGGCAATCGGCGTGGCGCGTGAGAAGTGGAATCCGCAGTACGAACGACCAATTCGATTCTTCGTCCAGGACAGCCGAAACTCGGTCCAGATTGCGGCGCTTGGGGCGCTCGCGGCCCACCAATCAAAGCTGGAATCCCGCGACTTTGAGTTTTTGCGAACGTCGCTATCGAATGGTGAGAGCGCCGACATCCGTTTGGCAGCGGCCCGTGTGCTGGCAATTGCTTCTCTGTCGGATATCCAGCTTGCCGTCCTTACAAGCGACGTTGCGGGCGCGGGACCGCTCGAACTAAAAATGTTGCTTGCCGCCTTTGAGCGAACGACAAGTGTTGAAATCGCTCAGCAACTGGTTATGAGCCTCAGAAGGGCCAGTGCCCTTGCCTCGTTGACACAAGGAGACGTGCAGTCGCTCTTGGATCGATTTCCGCGGGACAGCCATGTTCGGGATTTGGAACGGTTTTTCCAGGCAAAAATTCCCCTTGGCGACAGTCGCCAAACCGCAACGAAACTAGCCGTGCTCGCGGGCAGCCTACCCGCCGGGGGTGTCGAGTCGGGAAAGCACGTTTTCTTTAGTCGCCAGGCGGCTTGCAGCGCGTGTCATCGCGTGGCCGAGGACGGCGGCAAAATTGGCCCCGACCTGTCGAAGGTGGGCGAGCGCCGCAACCAGCGCGACCTGCTCGAAGCGCTGCTCGTTCCCAGCGCCTCGATCGCCCGCGGCTTCGAGTCGCAACTGATTCGCACGACCGACGGCCGCACGCTGACCGGCCTGGTCGTGCGCGAGACGGTCGAGTCGATCTATCTGCGCACCAGCGACCAGCGCGAGGTGCGGCTGCGGCGCGACGAGATCGAGGCCCAGAAGCCGAGCGTGCTGTCGATCATGCCCGCGGGGCTCGAGAACACGATGACCCGCGAGGAGTTGGCGGATTTGCTGGCGTACTTAAGGTCGCTGAAGTGAGGATGAGGTCGGAGGTCGGAGATCGGAGGGAACGCCCTCAGTGGCGTTCCGGATGTTTTTTGCGAGCTATAGCATGACGGCGGACCACTTGCACGAAACACCGCCCAGGCCGTTTCAGTTCCGGCTCTCGCATTTGCTGCTGGGAATGGCGATTGTCGCAGTGGCGTTGGCGGTGATCGTCCCCCTTGTCCGTTCAGCACGGCAGCAGGCCCGCGAAGGAAATTGCAGGAATAATCTCCGGCAAATCGCCATCGCCCTTCACAACTACCACGACAACTACAGGCAATTTCCGCCGGCCTATCACGTCGACGCAACCGGGAAGCCGGCTCATAGCTGGCGAGTCGCAATCATGCCGTTCGCTGAAAAAAGTAGCTTCGGCTTGGATTATAGCTTTGCCGAACCATGGGATGGACCCAACAACTCGCGAATGAAGTGGTCGCAAGACAATCGGATCTTCAGGTGCCCTGCCGGCAACGATCCGCCCGGCATGACCAACTACGTCGCCATCACCGGCCAGGGGACGATGTGGCCGGGCGCCAGATCTGCCGACATCGCCGATCTGAAGGACGGCACATCGAATACCATTATGATCGTCGAAATCGCCCACTCCGACATTCATTGGATGGAGCCGCGAGATTTGCCGATCGAGGAATTGGCCGAGTGGCTCGATCCCGCGCACAAACCGCGGCTTTTGGCTGGCCACATCGAGGGCGGCTTCGTGGCGTATGCAGACGGTGCGGTCGAGATGCTGTCGCGCGAGGTAGCGATCGAGCGGCTCCAGGCGCTCGCGACGATCGCTGGCAACGACAACGGGCCAGCCAAGGGGGTTAGAGAGTAGCAGCCGCAGCGAGTTGTGGATGATGCCCGCGGTTAGGCCCGGAGGGCCGCCAGGAAATAGCCCCGACCGTGAGGGCGCTAGTCGGGGGGAGCGAGGTGTACCCACGCCTGACGGCGTGGCTCAGAGGTGTCGCCGCTACGCGGCTAAGTCAATTCGGCAACGCAGACGGCTCGCCCGCCGAAACCAGCGCCCCCGCGCGGGGTTCAATCTGGTTGGGGTCATGTCGCCGCACGCCAGAACGTGCAACTGGCCCCAGGTTGTGAATTGGCATAGACTTAGCAGAAAGCACTGACTTCGCAGAAAGCACTCCCTATTCCGCCCGACCCCCAGCCAGAGCGACCGGCCTTGGCTCTCACCCAAACCGAACCCTACCGATACGACCTGCACGATCCCGACGTGCGGCTGATGCTGCAGGTGCGCGACGGAAACGCCGCCGCCTTCGAAGAGCTGGTGTTGCGCTACCAGAACCGCCTGCTGACCATCTTGGAGCACCTCGTCGGTCGCCGCGACCAGGCCGAGGATCTGGCCCAGGAAGTCTTCATGCGGGTCTATCGGGCCCGCGGGCGATACGAGCCGGGGGCCAAGTTCAGCACCTGGCTGTTTACCATCGCTAACAACGTGGCCATCAACGCCCTCCGCAATCGCGGCCGGCGAAAAGAGGTGGGCGTGCCCGAGCGGAGTAACGGCTCGGACAGCAGCCCGCTGCAATTGGATCAACTGGCCAAGGCGACCAGCGCCTACATGCCAACCCGCCGGCTCGAAAAAACGGAACGGGCCGAGATGGTCCGCGAGGCGGTCAAGGCGCTGCCCGAGCGGCAGCGGATGGCCCTGCTGTTGTCGAAGTTTGAAGGGATGAGCTACCAGGACATTGCCCAGTCGATGGATCTGTCGGTGCAAGCGATCAAGTCGCTGTTGTCGCGGGCCCGCGTCAATCTCAAGGAAATTTTGACCCCGTATATCGAGCAAGGGACCAAGCCAGAGGACCTGCCCCGCAGTGCCAGCTTCGAGGAGGCCAGCCCCGACGAGGAGTTGGATTCTTAGGGACGCCCAGCCATGACCGACGATCATACGACACTCACCACCGCCGAAGCGATCGACGAACAGCTCGTCGCCTATCTCGACGGCGAACTGGACGATGCCGCCGCTGCGCACGTCGAGCGCCGCCTGGCGGACGACGCCACCTTTCGCGCTCGCCTGGTGCAGTTGCAGCAGGCGTGGGACATGCTCGATACGCTGGGTCCGGCCGATGCGGACGAAAGCTTCACGCACAGCACGATGGCGATGGTCGCCGTCAAGGCCCAGGAAGACGCCACGGCTCAGAACCAGATGGTTCGTACGCGCCGCTGGTTGGCTTGGGCGGGCGCCAGCGCGCTGACGCTGGCCGCCGCCTGCGCCGGTTACGTGTTGGTGCGGTCGCAACTCGAACAGCCGAATCGGGAACTGGTGCGCGACCTGCCCGTCATCGAGCGGGTGGACGACTACCGGGCGATCGAGAGCGTCGAGTTCCTCCAGCGGCTGGAGAAAGAAGGCCTGTTCGCGGCGGAGGTGGAAGATGTCCGTTAGAAACATGGGGCGCCGTACACGGCTCGCGAAGTGGTTCGTCGCCTGCGGACTGTTTCTGTCCTTGTTTGCCCCCCTCACCCGCGCCGATGAATTTGCCGAGCGGGCGGCCGAACTCGAAAAGCTCTCGGCCGAGCAAAAGGACGATCTGCGGCGGAAGAAAGAGCGTTTCGACGCGCTTCCAGCCCAGGAACGGCAGCGGCTGCGCGACCTGCACGAATCGCTGTTGTCGGCCCCCGATTCGGAGGAGTTGGTGAAGGTGATGCAGCGCTACTGCGACTGGCTCGATTCGCTCGAATCGGGGCCGCGATTGGCCGTGCTGAACCTGCCGCCGGCAGAGCGGATCGAAATGATCAAAGAGCTCGTTAGCGATCAGGAAAGCAAACGGATTCAGGACTACGTGCAGTATGACCTGCCCGAAAAAGATCGCGACGCGATCTATCGCTGGCTGGAAAAATTCGTGGACCAGCACGAAGACGATATTCTCGACGAACTGCACGACGACGATCGGCGGCGGATTCGGAAAATCAACGACGACCAGGCTCGCCACCGGACGTTGATCACCCGGCTCCCCTATCGGCGATTCAACCGCAAGATGCCCTATCCCGACAAGGAAGACATTGAAACGATGGTGGCCAGCCTCTCGGAAACGACGCGCAAGCAACTGGAAAAATCGCCGGCGGCCGACGAGCAACGCAGCCGCGCGAGCGAGCTGGTCGGAGCGGCCATTTCGAGCATTGCCGTTCCACCCCCGACCGAAGAGGAGCTGCGGAAGTTCTATTTGCAGCTTCCCCCTGAGCAGCAAGCCCGCCTCGACAGCATGGACCGGGACCAGATGCGGCGCGAACTGCGGCAGATGTACCGGTATTCCAAGTTTCAAGAGCGCGAGAAGCGCGGCGGACCGCCACGGGGGGGCGATGGTCGCGACGACGATCGGCGGGGAGGTGACCGGCGCGACGACGATCGCAATCGCGGTCGCGGGCCGCATTCCAGCGATCGCTCCCGGAACGACGACTAGCCGATCTGCAAGCAGAGTCGTAGCGGCTTGCGGCCAGCGCTTTCGGCCGCCTACGAAGAGGGAGTCTGGCCTTACGGCTCCGCCGTGATCGTGTAGTTCAGCACCCGCGGGCCGCGGATCTCTTCGGCCCGCAGCCACAGCTTCTGGCCGAGCAGCGCGTTGCCGTTGGGCAAGATGAACGTCAGCGAGTTGCGACCGCGGCCCAGGTCGATGACCTGCCGCGTTTCGCGGCGGCGGCCGGGAGGAAACAAAATGCACTGGAAGCTGATCGGAAAGTCCGACAGGTTGGTGATCTGCTGCTCCACGAGCAGCGACCCGTCGTCGCGCAGCCGCGTGGTGAGCCGCAGTTGCACATCTTCCAGACCGAGTTGCAACGTGCGATGAACGCTAAACCGATAGTTCCGTTCGGCGGTGATGTCGAAATCGAGCCGCAACGGCTGCGGCCCGCTGTTGGCATCGGTCAGCAGGGTGACGGGAATTTTCAGCTTGATGCTGTCGGCCTGGTTCAGTTTGAAGCGCAACGGGCGACCATCGACCGACCAGCTTTTCGGAGCGTGCAACGTCACTTCGCCGCCGATTCCCTGCACGAACGTGTTGCGCAATTGCAGCACGATCGTTTGTTCGCGACCGAAGACGCTGGCGAGCTGTTGGGTCTCGAACGCCAGGGCGATCTGCCAGCGGGCGACGGCCTCGGACAAGCCGGTGATGAACGTGGGCGAGTGACCGACGTCGAAGCGGTGCTGCGACTGGCCGTCGTGCTGTGCGAGTTGCGGTCGGGTGGCCCTGCCCCACAGGTCGATCTGTTCGACCTCGTCGCCGAAGAACATCCACTCTTGGGTCGGCTCGTCGCTCCAGACCACCATCACCGCCTGGCCGTCGCGGGCGAAGATGTGGTTGGTGCTGCCGCCGGGCAACTGCACCTGGCCCAGATAGTCGGCGCCCGAAATGAGTCGCGACGTGGTCCGCCACGGCAGCAGCAACTCGCCCGGCGTGCCGTCGGGATTCAGCAGGCCGCGCTCGGGGTCGAACGGCTGGGGGATGAAGGCGGCGTTGGCGCCGCTCAGCTTGGCCGAGATCATCCGCATCACCAAATCGCGGGCGCGGGCCTCGGTCGAGTATTCGCCGCGCGCCAGCGGGTTGAGAATCAGCCACCGCTGGCTGCCGGGCCGTTTGAGATCGGGCAAGTAGTCGGCCAGTTCTTCGGCGGTCAACGCGGGTTCGCTGCTGTACGACAGGAACGACCAGGGGGGCGACGGCGCGCGCGGCGCCTCGTACGGCAGTCGCCAGCCGAAGCCGAGGTGGATCTCCTGGCCGAATTGTTCGAGCGCCCGCTTGATCTCGGTGATCTTGCGTTCGAGTTGCGGGAAACTGACGTAGCTGGTGTCGTCGTCGGCCCCCAGTTGCCACCAGCGAATCTTGAGCGACAGGCGCGTCAGCACGGGGCTCAGGGCGGGCTGCCACAGCTCCGGCTCGATGAAGACCGAGGCGACCGGCAGGCGGCCTTGCTCGCGAAAGAGTTGCCGCAGCTCGGCGGGGGGCTGGTCGAGCACGCCGACCAGTTCGACCCCTTGCAGGCTGACCTGCTCGGCGAAGGAGGCGATCTGTTCGGCCCGCAGCGATTGGGAGGGATCGAACCAGACGGGAAGCTTGGCCCAGTGAATGCCCACCTGGCCGAGCAGGCTGGCCAGCGGGCCGGGGGGGAGCGGCGCGTGGTCCGAGTGGAGCGTCCAGCCGAACTCGCCGTCGCTGGGGGCGGGAATCGGTCGCAAGAGCGCCAGGGAAATGGTGCGGTCGAGCACGGTGCGATCCTCGCCGTGCAGGGCGGCCCGAACGTGAAAGAAGCCATAATCGGGCAGTGGCGGCCGCCAGGTCGCGCCGCCGGCAAACGTGTTTCCGTCGGTATTGGTGGTGGCGGCGTCGAGCATTTGCCGGTGGCTGGCGATCTTCTGTCCCAGGTGGTCGAACAGCTCGAAGGTGACCGCCGGATACAGGTCGGCAATGCCCGAGACATCGCAGCGAACTTCGGCCGTGTCGGCCAGCGTGAACAGGTGCGTGCGCTGGTTGGCGAACAGCGCGATCCGCGGCAGGCGGGCGAACCAAACATCGTCGAACGACGCCGAACCAGTCAGGTCGCCATGCCGGTCGCGGGGCCGCAAATGCAGGGTCAGCACCGCCTTGGCGATCTTTTCGTGGGCGGGGGTGATCGGGCCGATCTCGACCGTCCGCCACGGGGTGTCTCCCTGCACCAGCGGCGAATCGTGCGTCTCGAGCGCGTTTCCCTCGGCATCGAACAGCGACAAGGTGACCCAGGCGGCGTCGCGCGACAGGCCGCCGGTTTTGATGCGGGTGGCAACGACGTAGCTGAAGTGGGGACTGATCGCGATGGCGGGGCTCGAGACGACGCCGCCACTACCGTCGAGGTCGATCCGCAGGCAATGCTGGGCCGAACCCGGATCGGTGGAGATCGCCGCGGAGGGCGTGGCCCCGGGATGCAGCGGCGTGGTGGCCGGCGAATCGTTCAGGACAATGCCGATGGGGACAAACGCCGGCAAGCCGGGGCCGCGCTGGCGGGTCCAGCCGTCGGGCCAGGCGTCGAAGTCCCGGTCGGCGGCCGCTTCGAAGTCGCAGCGATAGACTTCGCGCGCCGCGACCGGTTTCTCGTCGCTGGGATCGGCGGCGAGAGTCGATAGAATCAAGGCGAGCGACGAAGCGAGCATGGCACCGGGAATGCGCGGTTTTGTTAGGAGCTTTTAGAAATGCTGCAAGTCAAAATTGGGGTGCAACTGGCGAGTTTGAGACTTCCCCTGAGAAAAGGGTTGCTCACGGCTAAGGAAATGGGGGCCGCGGCGGTCGAAATCGACGCCCGTCACGATTTGCGGCCCGAAATTTTGTCGCACACCGGGGTGCGGCAGATTCGGAAGCTGCTGGACGATCTGGATTTGCGGGTTAGCGCGATCGGCTATCGCACCCGCCGCGGCTACCAGGTGCAAGACGATCTGGAGCCGCGAATTGAAGCGACCAAGCGGGCCTTGAAACTGGCTTACGAACTGGGGACCAACGTGGTGGTGAACCACATCGGCCGCGTCCCCCCCGACGACGACACCGCCGCGACCAGCATTTTGGTCGAAGCGCTCGCCGACTTGGGGCGCTACAGCCAGCGCGTGGGGGCCTTCCTGGCGGCCGAAACGGGAACCGAAAGCGGCGCGGCGCTGGCCAAGCTGATCGCGCGGTTGCCGCCCGGCTCGATCGGGGTCGATTTCAATCCGGCCCAGCTCATCCTGCACAGCCATTCGCCGGGCGACGCGTTGCGGGCCCTCGGCCCGCTGGTGATGCACGTCCATGCCAACGATGGCACCCGCGATCTGTCGCTCGGACGCGGGATCGAGGTGCAACTGGGGCGCGGCAGCGCCGAGTTTCCCGAACTGCTGGCCGTGCTGGAAGAACACCAATACCGCGGCTACATCACCGTCGAGCGGCGAGATGCCGACGACCCGGTGGGCGAGATTGCCCAGGCTGTGCAATTTCTGCAAAACCTATAGGGAGGAAACTTTTTCGACAAATATTCGCGCCAGCGAGGAAGATTGTGCCGCGGCCCGGCTATTCAATGCTGTGGAGGCCCCACGCAGCCAAGGGGATTCGGCTGTATCGCCGGCCGGCCACGCGGGAGCGCTAGCAAGCGATGGCCAACAAAGCACACTCGGCGACCGTGCGCCGCTTGCAGCAGCGGTACCAGGTGCAGGTCGGAGAGACGTTCGATCTGGCGGGCAGGGATAATCAGTCGGGCAAGGATTTGATTATCGAGGTCGAAACGGCCGCCACGCTGGCCGACGGCATTCGCAAACTGCTGCACGCCGACGGGCGGCGATTCGTGGCGATGACCAACCAAGAATCGATCGGCGATGCGTTATCGATCACGCGGGCCACGCAGATCGGCGTGATGTCTCCGCGCGGCGACATTGTCAAAGAAGCCGACTGAGCCGGCTGTTTGGCAAACTCGCGAACCAACGAAACGGGGCTGACGTTTCGTTCATAACGCGGGCCGAGAAAAAAATTTTCGGCCAATGCATTGACATTCGATATATCGTGGTGCTATACATAGACCTGCCACGCCGCAAACAGGCGAAAGGCACGTAGCAGGGACGCAATTGAGGATGGCCGGATGCCTTTCACGGACGACGCCTGACAGGGGCTTTTAACGATGAGTGAAAAATTTGAGCGCGATCTCGTTCGCGGCAGTTCGGGCCTGATGGTCCTCTCGGTGCTGGCCGGCGGAAAGAAGTACGGCTACCTGATCCAGAAGGAGCTCCGCGAGGCGAGCGGCTCGCGGGTCGATCTGGCAGCCGGCACTCTCTATCCGCTGCTGCATCGGCTGGAGGACGAGGGGCTGGTCCGCAGCACGTGGGACTCCGCGAGCGGCCGCGATCGCAAGTGGTACGACCTGACGGCGGCGGGGCGGAAGCGGCTGACAGCGCAAGCCCAGCAGTGGACCGACTACGCGGCGTGCGTTCAGCAGTTGCTGGCGTTGGCCCGCGCCCAGCCGGCGGGATGAGAAAGAAGGCAGAAAATGACCGATCGCAAAATAGTTGCAGAAGAGGTTCGGAAGCCACGGATGAAACACAGATTGAACACGGATGAATTTCAAACCGCGTTTCATCCGTAATACAAACGCTGAACCTGGCGAGCCGCGAAGATTTTCATGGCCACGAAAAACACAAAGACCCACGAAAACGTATGCAGACCACGGTCGCTACCGGCGTCCTTCTTGTGTCTCTTCGTGCTTTTTGTGGCCACTGCCGGCTGCGGCCTTCGATTCGTAGGATTCGTTTGATTCGTGGTTGTTGACTTTGGTTCCGGCTATACCGGGCTGTGTTTCATCCTTGTTTCATCTATGGCTACTTGTCTGCTGGGCTGGCGATTGAAGGTAGCACAATTCCTGCGGTAAGCCTAAGTCATTGACGAATTTACCCCTGACCAATCGCGGAGCCATCGCGATGTCCGACCAAGAATTCGATAACTATCTCGTCTTGCTGACGCGCCTGCTCAGGCTCGGCGGCAAGCAACAACGCGAGATCGCGGGCGAGCTCCGCACGCATCTCGAAGACCGGCTGGACGACCTGCTGGCCCGCGGCGTGCCGCGCGACGAGGCGACGCGTCAAGCTCTGGCAGAATTCGGTGACGCGGCCGGTCTGGCTGCGGAATTTGTTTCCCTTTCTCGGAACAGAAGGCGAAGGTGGATGATGAGACTCACGACAGCTTCGGTGGCGGCGACTTTGTTGATTGCAGCGGGGATCGTCACGTTTTGGCCCGGCAGCAATGCGGGCCCCGGCGTGGCGGAGGTGACCGCGCAAGACCCGTTTGGCGGGCCTCCCGCCGGAGCGCCGGGTGGACCCGGTGGACGCAGGCAGAAACCGGCGGCCACGCTCCGCGAAAAGCTCGAACAGCGGATCGACGCCGAGTTCGTCGAACAGCCACTCAACGACGTGCTCGCGCACTTAAGTGACGAAACGGGAATCCAGTTCCTCGTCAAGCACAAGTCCCTGGAAGAAATTGGCTTGGACAGCATAAGCCCAGTTACAATGAGCCTCAAGCAAGTTCGGCTCAGCACGCTGCTCGAATTGATGCTCGAACCGCTCGACCTGGTCTATGTCGAGAAGGACGACCTGCTCCTCGTTACTACGAAAGAGGATGCTGAAACGACGATGGAGGTGCGGGTTTATGACTGCCGCGACCTGGTCGCCATGCCGACCGTGGCCCAGGCCCAAGCAGCCCAAGCGGGCAGGATGGGAATGGATGGAATGCCGGGCATGGGGAGCTACGGGCCGGGAATGATGTCCGGCGAGAGGATGCCAGTGGGACCAGCCGGTCGGACGAACTCGCCTGGGTACGGCACGGGGAGCGAAGGCTACGGCGGGAGCGGTGGTTACGGCGAGGAGAGCGATAGTTACGGGGCGGACGGCGGCTATCCAGGCGCTGGCGGCTCGGCAACTCCGCCCCCCGCGACGCGACGCCGCCGCTCGAACGATGACGCTTCAACTCCGAGTGACGCGGCGGCCGGCGGCGGCGATCCGTTTCCTCCGGCAGCCACTCCCACGGAAACTCCGGTGCCAGCAGGCCCCCCCGCGATCTCGCCCGGCGCAAACTTCACTCCCCCCGCGGTCAATCGCGACATCCTGCCGCAGATCGGCGGCGGCTCTGGCGGCATGCCCGGCGCCTCTGGTATGGCCAGTGGCGGCGGCATGCGTATGGGGGGCGACATGTATGGGCCTGGAATGGCTGACATGGGAAGCGGAATGCCTGGCATGGGAAGCGGCATGAGAAATCCCAATCGAAATCGTCAGCCGGCAAGCGAGCACGACCAGCGCGCCGAGCAGCTCATCGAGATCGTCACCACGGCGGTCGATCCCCAAAGCTGGGTCAACATGGGTGGCCCCGGCACGATCGGCCAATACAACGGCCTGCTCGTGATCAGCCAGTCGGCCCGCACCCACACCAAGATCGAAAAAGTCTTGGACATGCTCCGCGAAGCCTCGGGCGTGCCGCAGTCGCGGGGTGCCCGCGTAGTGCGGTGAGAATTAGGTTTCAGGTTTCAAGTTGCTGGTTCAACTTGAAACTTGAAACTTGGAACGTTTGTTCGGAACGCCACAGAGGGCGTTCCCTACAGTTAGGATCGATAGTTCTCGTGGCACTCGGCGCACGCCTTGGTGATGGTGGCGCTGCCTTGCGCGGCCGAGTCGTAGTTCTTTTGCTTCACGCCATCGACGATCGCCCGCGCCCCGTCGCGCAGCTTGGCGCACAGGGCGGTGTACTCGTCGGCATCGGCATCGGTCATCCCCTCCTTGGCCAGCAGAATGCCGATCGCCGCGATCATTTCGGCGTCGCGGACGATCTTGTCGCCCGAGTCGTCGAATTGCCCTTTGTCGGCCAATAGCGGCTTGAGCCGGGGTTCCCAGATTGCTTCGAGATGCTGCATCAAAGGCGCGCGGTCGCACACGTCTTTCCACGACGCCTTGATCTCGACCTCCTTGCCGGCATAAGGCGAAGCGCCGCCTAGCAGGTCGGTCAGTTCGTCCTTGCGGAGCTTGGCTTCTTGAAAGACCTGGTTGGTTCCGACCTTGGCATTCGCCGCGGTGCGGGCGAACACGTCGCGGGCGGCCGGGGCCTCTTTCTTCCAGCGGACCTCGCCGTCGTACTCGCCCGCGATGCCAAACAGCACGGCCAGCGTGGTGAAGTCGCGGCGGGCCAGCTTGTACCCCTTGCCGGCAAAGTCGCTGGGCGTGGTCACGTTCTTATCGACTTGCAGCTTGAGGGCCTTCACCTCGTCCTCGATCGTCGTGGCCGAGATGATTGCCGACCAGCCGGCACCGGGCACGCCGGTCGGTCCGCTGCCCGTGGACGAGGTGCCCGGCACCGGGCTGGCCGCCACGGCTGCGGCCGCTTGCCCCAGGTTCGCGGGCCGCTCGCCCGTCAGCCCTTCCTG
This sequence comes from Pirellulaceae bacterium, assembly GCA_040901775.1. Lineage (GTDB taxonomy): Bacteria > Planctomycetota > Planctomycetia > Pirellulales > Pirellulaceae > CAYLLN01. The sequence goes on from JBBDYF010000184.1 coordinate 14,451, forward strand.
AAAGGCATCGGCAAAGAATGTGTCGAGCTTGGCCTTGTCGAACTTGGCCTTGTCGAATTCGGCCTTGTCGAATTCGGGGAGCTGGGCGCGGCGGACGACCTTGGGGGCCTTGGTCTGGGACCAGGCCACCAGCGCCGGACCACTCAGGGCGACAATCACCAAGAGGCCGCCAAGCCCGCGAGCCAAATAGTTTCGCATAAGTCGTTTCAAAGGAAGTGTTGCGTTTGGACTTCCCTATAATGTAACGCGCAAAACCGCTGGAAGAGACTTTCGATGCCTGAACCGAGCAAATCGACGCGCCGCGAGTTCCTGACCGGGCATTCCGCCGTGGAGGCCCTGGGGGACGCCGTGATCGGTTCGCCGCCGCCGCTCGCCCCGCCGGCGGCACAATCGGGCGGCCACTCGTACCTGCTCAGCGTCAGCAGGGACGCGATGGCCTGCGAGTTCGAGGTGCTGCTCGACGCCCGCCAGCACCCCGCCGCGGCCGACGCCGCCATTGCGGCTTTGGACCTGGTCGAGCAGTTGGAGGCCCAGCTCACCGTGTATCGCGAGTCGAGCGAAATATCGGCGATCAATCGGCGGGCTGCCGGCGAGGCGGTCGAGGTGGAGCCGCAGTTGTTCGACCTGCTCGTCCGGGGCCGCGACCTGTTTGTCGAGACAGCCGGGGCATTCGATATTTCCGCCGGACCCTTGAGCAAAGTTTGGGGCTTCTATCGACGCCAGGGGCAAATGCCCAGCCACGAGGAGGTGACGGCCACCTTGGCCCTGGTTGGAAGCGACAAACTCGGGTTCGATCTCGAGCGGCGCACGATCCGTTTTCCGCAGCCAGGCATGGAGTTGAACCTGGGAGCGATCGGCAAGGGCTTCGCGCTCGACCGCGCGGCGCAAATGCTGCTGGACGTGGGCGTGGAGCATTTTGTCATTCACGGCGGCAACAGCAGCGTCATCGCCCGCGGCTATCGGGCACACTCCGCGCTCGAGGCCGGTTGGTCCGTCGGCTTGCGGCACCCGCTCAAGCCGGAAGTGCGGCTCGCCGAGTTCCGCCTGCAAAACCAGGCGCTGGGCACTTCCGGCAGCGGTTCGCAGTTCTTTCATTATCGGGGGCGGCGATACGGCCACATCCTCGATCCGCGCAGCGGCTGGCCGGCCGAGCGGGTGCTGTCGGCGACCGTCGTCGCACCGACCGCCGAACAGGCCGACGCCCTTTCGACGGCGCTGTACGTCCTCGGCTTAGACGGGGCACGGGCGTTTTGCAGTTCGCGGCCCGAAATTGCCGCCCTGCTGGTGACGACAAGCGAGCGGACCGGCACGACCCAGTTGCACCCGCTGAACCTGGCCGACGATGCCTGGCAGCGGCTGTAGGCAGCGCCACGCCAGGGCGCTGCCTCCTGCACGGATCGCGACCACTGGTCGCGGCTATGCTACACCCGCATTGCCAAAAACGATCGGAGCATGTCGTGTCCGTGCTCGGTCAAAAAGCTTTCCGGGTGAAACTGCACCCCGAACAGCGGCTGGGTCTTGTGCCGGATGGCCATGATTTCGCGCTGGCCGTCGGGGGCGTCGGACCAGGCCGAGACGATGAACTCTGGGCTGAGCGTATCGGGCCGAATCACGAGGCTGTGATAGCGCGTGGCGGTCAGTGGATTGGGCAGGCCCGCGAACAGCCCCTGGCCATCGTGCGAAATCCGGTCGGTCTTGCCGTGCATGAGCCGCTTGGCCCGCACGATGACGCCGCCGGTCGCTTGCCCGATCGACTGGTGCCCCAGGCAGACGCCCAGCACCGGGATCTTACCGGCGAACCGCTGCACGGACTCGACCGAAATGCCCGCCTCGCTGGGTGTGCAGGGGCCGGGCGAGACGATCAGGTGGCTCGGCGCTTTGGCGGCGATTTGGTCGCAGGTGATCTGGTCGTTGCGATGCACCTCGATCGCCAGCGCCGGGTCGATCTCGCCCAACCGCTGAACGAGGTTGTAGGTGAAGCTGTCGTAGTTGTCGATCAAGAGGATCATGGGTCGTCGCACTCTTACGAACGATGGACCGCGTCGGCTTCCAACGTGCGGGATTCGTATTCATCGACTTCGGTCTGCAAGCGGGCCATCATTCGCTCAAAGCCATTGGCCGACAAGTGCATCATGAAAGGCGTTCCCTCGTTGCGCTCGAAAACGCTATCGCGGCATTTTCGCAAATACTCGATTTGTTCCTTGGCAAGTGTCAGTTCTTGGTCAGTTTGAATCATAGCGTGATCTCGATCAATCCCTTCCCTCGTCCATCGACTTCGCGCGTTCGACCGAAAAACTCGATCCAATGGTTCCACTGATGGACATCGAAGACGGGGTAAATCTCCTTGGGTTCGCCGCGATAGATATCTTCCCGCAGTCGAAACGCCTCGTATTTTCCCCATTCATATTGTTGCTCAAAATCCAGCGGCAGCCAACAGACGCAATCGACATCCTGTGGTTCGGGCTTCGCTGTCACAAAGCTGCCATTGGCGAGAAAACGCAATGCACCAACGCCACGAGACAGTTCCAGCCAGCGGGACAGTCGTGTCATCAGTGAAATTCGCTTCGTCGTAGTCTGGCCGAATCGCGCGGCAACTTCGGCCTCGGTTGCCTTGTGAAGGCCGATTGGCAGGTAACCGTCATCGCGAAAGTCTGGGATTACCATTCGTTCCTCGGCGCGACCACCGGTCGAGGCTATGCATCTCTCGCCCCCAGTCCCTCGTAAAGTAGCGGGAAGAACTGCCCCTGCATCATTTCACCCTTGGGCACCGGCGGCACGCCCCCCAGCAGCGGCTCGTCGCTGTCGCTCTTCACACCGTCGCGGAAAGCGTTGATCACGGTCGCCCGCCGTGGGTGATCGACCCGGTTCTCGAAACTGCCGTGAATCAGCAGCGGATGGTGGAACGAGCATTCGCCCCGCTTCAGCTCGATCGCCACCGGCTGTTGAAATTGTTTCCACTGGGCGGGGCTGAGCACCTCTTGGATCGCCGTCATATCGCCCGCCAGCCCGGTGATCGGCAGCAGATCCCAGCGGTGGCTGCCGTCGATGTAATGCAGGCAGCCGTTGTCGCGCGTGCTTTCGTCCAAGCCAATCCAGCAGGTCAGGTGGGACATCGGCTTGGTGCGGGTCCAGTAGGAATAGTCCTGGTGCCAGGCGACCACGCCTCCATGTTTGGCCGGCTTGCAAAACAGTTGATCGTGCCAAAAGCGGACGGCCCCACCCAACAGTTGACTGGCAGCCACCGTAAAGGCGGGGTGCCACAGCACGTCGTGGAAGCCGAGCCGCAGTCGCCACGCACCCAGGGCATGAAACAGCACCGTATCGGGGCGGGCCGATTCGTTGGTGTGGTACTCGTACCACAGCTCGCGCCCGGCGTGCTCCGGCTGGAAGAATTCGGCCAGTTCCGCGGACAGCTTGTCGCACTGCTCGTCGGTCAGAATGCGGACGCCGGCCAGGTAGCCATGCTCGTGATAGAAGGCGACCTGCTCGTCGGTCAGGCGGTACTTTTCCCAGTCGCTTTGCGACTTAGGCAATTCCAAGAGATCGCCGACAAGCTCGTGGCGGGTGGAAAGGTCGATGGGCATGCTGCAAACTCCGGCAGTTTCGATCCTATAGCCGGAAGCAAACCTGCTTCCGGAGCGCGGGGGGCGACTTCTGATTGACCGCGCCGCAACAGGTTGGCCCCGGACTACCGCCGGTTGTTGATTGAGTCGCGTCGCAGCGACTATTAGCATAGACGTGGCATCGCCTGGCTGAATAGTCGAAACGTCCTCCAACCCTACTGTGCCGAAATGCGTTTGCACCACGGCTCGGTCCCGGAAAGCTCCGATTTCCTACCCGCCGCGAGTGGCTGGACCGCGCTCCGCGAGCCGAGCGTCGGCCTGTTTGTCTGGCTTGCCTCGGGGGTCGGTCTGTTCGCCGGGGCGCTGGCCGTGGTGGTCTGGTCGAGCACTACGTTACTGCTCTTCGCCCCGCTGCGGAATATCGATCAAGCCTAACTCCCAGTCGTTTCCGATGATGGCGATTTGCCGACCGCCCGGAGCGATCGAGAGCCGGCTGATGCACTTGAACCCGGTCGCCATGTCGATCAGTTCGCGACGAGTGGCCAGGTGATAGACCTTCAGGCGGCCGTCCTCTGCCCCGGTAAGCAGCGATTTGCCGTCGGGCGTGAATGCCAGCGCCAGCACAGCCGCCGCGTGACCGCTGAGCCGGGCCAGTGGCTTTCCTTCATCAGTCCACAGGCGAACCGTTCGATCGCTGCTGGCGGTGGCGATCGTCCGGCCGTCAGGGCTGTAAGCCAGGGAGTTGATGGTCATGCTGTGCCCGGGAGACAAGTGCAAGCGTTCGCGAGTCTCCAAATCGAAAATCGCCAACTGGTTCAGCGTATCCACCGCCAGCCGCCGGCCATCGGGCGAGAACGCACAGTCGGTGCAATTGGGGGCGGGGAAGGAGGCGACCTGTTCGCCCGTGTTGGGATCGATCAGTTGCACGTCTTCGCGGGCGTAAGAGATCGCGGCCAGGCGATCGGCCGCGGGCGAGTAGGCCATGCGTTGGATGGCGTGTTGGCCCACTTTCCAGAGGTGAAGCTGGTTCTTACTGCGCCAGTTCCAGATGGCAATCTCGCCCGACTGGGACGCGGCGGCCACCTGCTCGCGCCCGGGAAGAACCGCCAGCGAATCCCAGAGAAGGCCGGGCACGGTTTGCTGGAACCGCAGCTTTCCCGAGGCGGCATCGAACGCCTCGATCCCCTCCCGCTCGCGAATCGCGAACAAGTGGCTGCCGTCGCAAGAGAAGTCGGCGAAATAGTGGTCGTCGTCGTCGGGTTTCGCGGGCCGCACCAAGGTTTGGTCCCGACCCCAGGCGCGCAACTTTCCCGCGCCGCCTACGGACAGGAACTGGTCGTCTCCGGCGAGCAGCGCGAGCGACCAGACCCTGCCGGCGTGCGCAAGCCAGTAGTCTTCGGCGCTTTCCAGGGCATCTCCGGCGGCAGTTTCGGGGAACTTCGGGCCCAGGCGATACGTCCGAATCGACCCGCCCCGGTCGCCTACGACGAGGCGTCCATCGCGGGTAAACGCGAGCGACTGCACGGCATCGTGATGATACCCGCGCGACCAAAGACGACCGACGGCATGCCGCCAGAGGCAAACCGAGGTGTCCTGGCCGCCGGTCGCCAGCCACTTGCCGTCGGGCGAAAATGCGACGCTGCTCAACTTGCCGGTATGCGCTTTCAGCCGCGTGCGTGGCTCGCGCTCCTTCAGATCCCAAACGATCGCCACCTTGTCTTCGCCGGCCGAGGCGAGCAGGTCGCCCGAGGGAGAGATCGCGATCGCCTCGACGAAACCCTCGTGTGCGGCTAAAACGCCGTCGCTTTGCCCGGTGGCGGCATCCCACAGGCGGATCGTCGGATCTTCGCCACAAGTCGCCAGTTTCCGCCCTTCCGCGAAGTAGCACACGTTGTAAGCCTTCGCATCGTGAGCGGGCCACTCGCGGACCAGCGCGCGTTTGCCCACGTCCCAGATACGAAGGAACCCATCGTCGCCCACCGTGGCCAACTGGCCGCCATCGGGGCTGTAGGCGACCCCGTTGACCTCGCCATGACCGGTGGCGATCTTCGCCCGCCGGGCCAGCGAACGAGCGTCGAACAGATACAGCCCGCCGTCTTTGCAGACGGCTGCGACTCGATCCCCCCGCGGAGAGAGTGCAAGTTGATACACGATGTCGTCGGCCGATGCGCGGGCAAAGGTCTCTTGGGTAGTCAAAGCCCACAGGTAATGCCA
>JBBDYF010000185.1:0-20188 GCA_040901775.1 Pirellulaceae bacterium
CGTTCCCTTGCCAAAGCGCGCAGATGTTGCCGATCGTCATGGTCAACACCGCCAGAATCAAGGCGAGCTGCCAGCCGAAATCTCCCGCGGCAGGCATCGCCACCAGCGCCAGGCGGATGAGCCCGGCGATGCCGGCAATTTTGGGGGCGACGGCCAAGATGCCGGCATTGGCGTTGGTGGTTCCTTGGTACACGTCGGGCGCGTAGAACTGCAGCGGCGCGACCGCCAGCTTGAAGCCGAGGCCGGCGACGATCAGCACCAGGGCGAAGGGGGCCAGAGCAGCCAGTGGATTGGCGCCCGTGGCCAGCCCGCCGATCGCCTCGCGAATGCCGCGAACCTCTTCGTTGCCGGCGATGAGCGTCGTGCCGCCAAGGCCATAGACCATCGTCAAGCCGTAGAGCAGCAGAGCCGAGGAAAAGATGCTGAGGAAAAAGTACTTCATGGTCGCTTCCGACGACGCCCGGTCGCGCCGGCCCAGAAACAGCAGCACATACGTGGGTATCGAGATCAGCTCCAGTCCCAGAAACAGCAGGACCAGTTCGTTCGCCGAGGCGGTGATCATCACCCCCACGGTGACCAGCATCAGGCTGCCGAAGAACTCGCTGGCCAGGTCCGCGTCGGCCAGGCGCGAGGTGACCAGCGTAAAGACCAGCCCCATTAGCAGGGCGACCCAGCGCAGGCCCAGGCTCATGGCGTCGATGGTGACCGGCCCCGTGCTGACGCTCTGTGCCATCCAGGGAGAGCTAGCGATTTCGGGCGACCCCGCATAAAGAAGCGCCGCGCCTGCCACCAGGTACGACAGCGCCGCGGCCCAGGCCCAGTAGGTGCGACTGCGCGTGAAGGCCCCGCCGACAAAGATCGACGAAGCCGCCGCGACCAGAATGACTTCGGGCCACAGCAGGACGATCGTTTTCCACTCGACAAACACGGCGAAATCCTGACAGTCGATAGGTCGAAGGGGCAAAGGGCGAACGCAAACGACCTATTGGGTCATCGAGACGGGAACCACTGTCAGTTCCACGGGATCAGAGTCTTGGATCACCTGGGCAGCGGCTGGCTGCCGGGCCGCTTCCAGCGTCGGCTGCATGCGACTGAGAAAATCATTCGGCCGCAAGCCGATCCAAACGACGAACACCACGAGCGGCGCTAAAGCCGCGATCTCGCGCAGCGACAGGTCGCTGGCCGCATGCTGGCCGTCGCCGGCTGGCTCCTTGAGCGGGCCAAAAAAGACCCGCTGCACCAGCCACAGCATGTACCACGCGCCCAGGATGATTCCCGAGACGGCAAGCACGGCAATCACTAGCAGTTGGCCGGCCCAGGCGGCCGGCGCTTCGGACCAGGCCCGTTGAAACATGCCCAGCAGAACCAGAAACTCGCCGGCAAAGCCGTTCAGGCCGGGCACGCCAATGCTCGAAAACGTGAAGACCACCATGAAAAAGGCGAGCCAAGGCATTCTCCGGGCAAGACCTCCCAGGTCGGCGATCTGCCGGGTGTGATAGCGCTCGTAGATGATTCCCACGACGGCGAACAGCCCGCCGGTCGAAATGCCGTGATTCACCATTTGCAAAACGCTTCCCTGCACGCCGAGCGGATTCAGGGCGAACAGTCCGAGCATGCAAAAGCCTAAGTGGCTGACGCTGGAATAGGCGATCAGTTTCTTCATGTCCGACTGGGCCAGAGCCACCAGGGCGCCGTAGAGGATTCCCGCGACCGCCAGCCAGAGCATCCACGGCATGGCGGTTGCCGTCGCCTGCGGAAGCATCGGAACGCTAAAGCGGAGGAATCCATACACGCCGATCTTCAGCAGCACGCCGGCCAGGATGACGCTGCCCGCAGCCGGGGCCTGAACGTGAGCCAGCGGCAGCCAGGTATGCAGCGGAAACAGTGGCACTTTGATGGCAAAGCCGGCGAATAGCGCCAGGAAGACCAGCAACTGAATGTTGGCCGGCAGCGGATGCTGTTGCAGCGTTTCGGTCAAAGCGGCAATCGAAAAGCGAAAGGTGTCTTGGCCGTTGTGCTGGTAGTCCCAATAGACGATCGCCAACAGGCCCAGAAACGTCAGCAGGCTGCCCGCCAGCGTGAAAAGGAAGAACTTCATCGCGGCATGGCGGCGGTCCTCGCTGCCCCAAATGCCGATCAAAAAGAAGAGCGGGATGAGCGTCAGCTCGAAGAAGACATAGAACAGGATGATGTCGCGCGCGGTAAAGACCCCCAGGCAGCCGAACTCCAGCAGGAGCAACATGGCGTAGAACAGCGGGGCTCGATCTTGAATCGATTCCCAGCTAATCAGGACCGACGTGACGAACAGCAAGGCGGTCAAGCCGAACATCCAGATGCCCAGGCCATCCAGACCAACGCTAAAGCGAATGTCCAGACCCGTTTGCAGCGTGCCGGCGAGCCAGGGAGCATCGGTAACGGCAAATTCGCCGCCGGGGATCACCCCTTCGGCCGGAAAATTCAAAAGCAATTGCCCGGCGCACCAGAGCGTGAGCAGCGTGGTGGCCAGCGCCACCAGGCGCGCGGCGCCCCGTCCCAGCGGCGCGACCAGCCATAGCAGGAGCGCCCCGGCGAGCGGCAGGAAAATCGTAAGTAGCAATTGCTGACTGATCATGAGGATTGCATAGCGCCGCGCGGGCGCGGTGGTTAACCGGCTGCCCAAATCAAGCGGGCGGCGACCAAAATCAAAGTCCCCAGCACCATTGCCAGGGCGTAGAACTGCACCAGCCCCATTTGCAGCGATCGCATCAGCGAGCCGGCCGCGAGCGGGATCATCCCCGTCAGATTCACCAGCCCGTCGATCACCCAGCGGTCGAACCAGTACAGGATTGCCGCGAAGATTCGCAAGGGCCAGACGACAAAGGCCCCGTACAACTCGTCGAAATAGAACTTGTTTTGCGACAGTTTGTAGGGCGAGACAAACTGCCCGGCCAACAGCGGCACCGCCAACACCAGCGACACCGCGCCCAGCAGGTATCCCGCGGCGGTCGCCAAGGGGCCCAGATGCACGCGTCGCAAGAATCGAACCGGCCCGCCGATCCACCAGACCTGTTCGAGCTCGCCGACCCAGCGCGGATCGGTCAGGCGGTCGATGCCCGACAGATCGAAAGTGCGCTGCAAAAAGCGGGCCTCGCTTCGCTCGCCCAGAAACAGGTACATGGCCAGGGCAATCCCCGCCAGCGCGACGATCGTGCTGACGCCGGCAATCTGCAGGTGGAACTCGGGCGCGACCTTGGTGGCCGTAATGGCGCCGGCGGCCAGCGATGGCGCTCCTTGCAAGAAATCGGCAAACCGGTTGGTCCCCCAATTGTTCCACTGCCCGATGCACAAAATGCCGACGAGCGCCGAGCAGACCGCCAGCACCACCAGCGGCGCGATCATCAGGCCGGGCGATTCGTGCGCGTGGTGGGCCGCCTGCTGCGGAATCCGCTCTTCGCCGCAAAACGTCAGGCAATAGGCGCGAAACGTGTACAGGGCCGTCAAAAAGGCTGAAACCAGCGCCGAATAATAGAGCAGCCAGTACACCGTGCGGCTGGTGGCGAGTTGGCTATCGGTCCAGCCGGCCAGCGCACCCTGCGGTGCTTCCGCCTCCGCAGCAGGATGCGCGTCGTGCTCGGCGTGGCGATGTTCGATTTCGTGCTCGACCGCATGGATCTTGTCGTGGACCGACGCCAGGACGGCGTCCTTGCTCCAAAAACCGGCCAGCGGGAACACCCCCGACAAGGCCAGGCAACCGACGAGAAACGTGGCGTGGGTGTAGGGCATCAGGCGGCGGAGGCCGCCGAAGTGGCGCATGTCGATCGCGCCCCCCATCGCGTGCATGACGCTGCCCGCCCCCAAAAACAACAGCGCCTTGAAAAAGGCGTGCGTGAACAGGTGGAACATGCCGCCCGTGATGCCCAAGATGGTGCCGGCACCCAGCGCGAGAAACATGAAGCCAAGCTGGCTGATCGTCGAGTACGCGAGGATCCGTTTCAGATCGAACTGCGTGAGAGCGATCAGTCCGGCCAGCAAGGCGGTGAAGCCGCCGACGATTGCCACCACGAGCTGCGCGGTCGGCGAGGCGGTAAACAGCGGCGTGCAGCGGGCAATCATATAGACGCCCGCCGTCACCATCGTGGCCGCATGGATCAAGGCGCTGACCGGGGTGGGCCCTTCCATGGCATCGGGCAGCCAGACGTGCAGCGGGAACTGGGCGCTCTTTCCGCAAGCGCCCAGTAGCAGCAGCAGGCAGATCGCCGTGGCGACTCCCCCGGTAACATAGTCGTTCGCCACGATGCGGCTGGGGCTGAGCACGCCCGGAACGATTTTCAGATCGCTCCGCGCTTCGGCCAATTGCGGCAGACCCGCCAACTGACTGATTCGCTCGGGATCGGTGCTGCCGTCGGCCAGCGTGTCGTGATAGTTCAGCGTGCCGTAGGTACACCAGATCAAGAAGATGGCGAGCGTGAAGGCGAAGTCTCCCACGCGATTCACCAGAAACGCCTTTTTGCCGGCTGCGGCGGCTACCGGCTTTTCGTACCAGAAGCCGACGAGCAAGTAGCTGCAAACGCCGACCGCCTCCCAAAAGACGAACAGCAGCAAAAAATTGCTGACCGAGACCAACATCGTCATGGAAAAGACGAACAGGCCGATGTAGGCAAAGAACCGCCAATAGCCGCGGTCTCCCTCCATGTATCCGGCGGCGAACAGGGCGACGAGCGTCGCCACGAAGGTGACCATCCCAAGCATCATGGCGGTCAGCGCGTCGGCCCGCAGGGCAATCTCGACGCGAAAGCTGAGCGGGCCCGTCTCGTAGGCGCCGCTTGGGAGCGCCGGCCCGGCAGCGGCGGGCAAATCGTAGGCGGCCGGAATGTTGGCCCAGGTCCACAGGGTGACCACCTGCTCGAACCCGTCCTGCTGGCCTTCCAGAGTTCGCGATTGTTCCCGCGAAACCTCGCTCAACAAGACCAGGCTACAGACGCACGACCCGGCCAAGGCCAGGATGACCGGCAAGTGGCTGAATTTTTTGAGCAGCTTGAGCCCCAGCACCGCCACCACCACTGCCGACAACAGCGGCAGGGCGGGGATCAGCACCAGGCAGTAGGCAATGCGGTCGTTCATGGGGCAGGGAAAATCAGGCTCTATTTCTTAAATGCGGGGGCGGTGCAGGAGCTCGTCTCGATCCGGCTTGGGGCGGATGCCGGCGGGGGTCAGGGTAGGCCAAACGCGGTCCTCGGTTCGCTCCTCGGGAACTTGCTGGTCGATAAAGGGGGGCTGGCCTGGTTCGCGCAGATCTTGCCAGACGGCCGCATCGAGCTTTCCCGCGCGGCGCGAGAGCATCAAGATCAACGCCATGGCGATGGCCGCTTCGCAGGCGGCCACGGCGATGATAAAGATCACCAGCATCTGGCCACCCCAAGCGCCGCCCCAAGCGTCACTGCTTTCGCTCCCGGGCAGACCACCGTGGTAACGGCCAAAACCGATCAGGCTGACCGATACCCCCTGCAGCATCATCTCGGCGCAGAGGAACATGACGATCATGTTCCTCCGGACGAGAAAGCCGATGAGGCCAATGACAAACAACAGGCCCCCCACCAGCAAGTAGTTGTAGAGCAGGCTCAGCTCGTTCATCGCAGCGCCTCCTCGATGCGGGTATCCAAACGCGGCTTGCCCTGAATGGCAATCGCGACCGCCCCGACCAACGCCGCCAACAAGAGCGTGCCCGCCAGTTCGACGCTAATCAGGTGTGTGGAGAACAAGTGCCGCCCCAGGTGGGCCATGTGCTGCTCGGTCAGGATGCCACCCGTCGCGTGCAGCCGCTCGGCTGCTTGCTGGGCCGTAGCCGCGGGCACGTTCGCCGATTCTTGCTTCAGGTTCCCCAGCAGCAGCGTCAACAGGCCGACGAACGTGGCGGCCGCCAGCACCGAAAATGTCTTGGGAAACCAGCCCCAGGAAATGCGGTCGTAGTCGGAATGCCCTTCCGGCTGGGCAAGCATGATGACAAACAAAAACGTCACCACGATCGCTCCGGCATAGACGACGATCGTCGCCACCCCCAGGAACTGCGCCCCCTGGTAAAAGAACAGGCCCGCCGTTCCCAGCAGCGAGAGCGCGAACCAGATGGCCGAATAAACGGGGCTGCGCGAACAGATCGTGCAGATTGCCGCCCCCAGGGTAATCGCCGCGAGCAGCCAGAAAACGGCCTGGCTCGTCCAATCGCCCAGCAGGGGCCAGTCCGACGCGAACAAGCCGGCGGAGATGATGGCCAGCGCGCCGCCGAGCGTTTTGCCGTAGGCAATCCGGTTGGGCAGCAGCACCCAAACCGCGAGCGCACCGATCGCAATCGCCCAGAACGAAGGGCAAGCGAGCGCTTCCTGCCACGAGGGAACCTGGGCTGCAAGCAGCGCGCCGGTCATGTGGCGGTCCCTCCCAGCGCGGGCGATTGCATCGGCTCAGTGTGCTTGGTCGCCTCATAGACCGAGAGCAGCTTTTCCTTGTCGAAAATCATCTCTTCCCGGCTCCGGCCGGTCAGGTTGTAGAGGCTGGTCAGCTCGATGGCATCGACCGGGCAAGCCTCTTCGCACATGCCGCAATAGATGCAGCGGAGTTCGTCGATGGCGAAGCCTTCGGGATACTTTTCGCGATCGGGCCAGGGGCTTTCGGCGGCGATAATGTCGATGCAGTGGGCCGGGCAAGCCGTGGCGCACAGAAAGCAGGCGACGCACTTCACCCGTCCCTGCTCGTCCTTGTTCAGGCGATGCACGCCCCGATAGATCAGCGGGTTGCCGATCGCCGGCTCCTGGTCGGGATAGCTGACGGTCACGGTCTCGCCGCGGAGCGACTTGGCCAGGTGCTTCCAGGTGGTGGTCAACCCCTGAGCCACGAGCGGCAGGTACATCTTGCCCGCCAGCCCGAGCTCGGGTTCTTTGATCCACTTGATGTGGGGGTCGTCGGATTTCATGTTTCAGTCAAATCTGCGAGTCGATTTCGCCGGGAGACAGGTCGCGCCGCGGCCGGTTGTCGGTCACCAGCGGATTGGCCACCGAGACCACCAGCCAGGCCAGCGCGAACACGGCCCAGGCGACGGCAATGATTGCGAGCGACCAGGCGAGGCTGCTCTCGTCGGGGCCATGGACGTGCCGCACTTCTTCCAAAATGGCGACGGCCAGAAAGTTCACCAGCCCCAGCGGCAGCATGATCTTCCAGGCCAGGTTCATCAGTTGGTCGAACCGGAAGCGGGGCCAGCTCCAGCGGACCCACATGAAGAATACGATCACGAAAAAGATTTTGGTGTGCAGCACGGCCAGGCGGGCGATCGCCGTCAACCAGCCGATCGTTTCGGCGTCGGGATCGCCCGTAATCACGGGGAAATGCCAGCCGCCGAGAAACAGGATGACGATCAAAAACGAAGCGGTGATCATGTGCAGGAACTCGGCCACCAGAAACAGCAGCAGCTTCATGCCGGAATATTCGGTGTGGTAGCCGCCGATCAGTTCCTGCTCGGCTTCGGGCAAGTCGAACGGCAGGCGGGCAGCCTCGGCAAAGGCCGCCACGACAAACACCACAAACCCCAGCGGCTGCACCAGCGCAAACCAGCCGTGCGCGGCCTGCGCGGCCACGATCGTTTCCAGATTGAGCGACCCGGCGGCTAGAACCACGCCCAAAATGCCCAGCCCCATGGGCAACTCATAGGCGATCAACTGGGCGCTGCTGCGCAGGCCGCCCAAAAAGCTGTACTTGTTGTTGCTGGCCCAGCCGCCGAGAATCACGCCGTACACGGCCACGCTCGACAGGGCGAACACATAAATCATCCCCACATCGACGCCCGGCGCGACGGTCAGTTGGATTGGGCCGGCCGACTTGTAATCGCCCAGCTCGATCGGCGGGATGAGGCTGCCGAAGGGAATGACCGCGTAAGTGGCGATCGCCGAGGCCAGAATCGCCAGCGGCGCGAGGACGTAAAGCCGCCGATCGACGTGCCCCGGCGTGTACTCCTCCTTGAAGATCATCTTCAGGCCGTCGGCCAGCGGCTGCCCCAATCCCCACAGGCGGATATTCGTCAGCGGGATGCCGACGCGGCTGGGACCGATCCGATCTTGCACCCAGGCCGCCATCCGCCGTTCGAGCAGCACAAAATAGGCCGCCGCGGTCATGATGCCGCCGATCAGGATGGCCGATTTAATGAGGACTTCGAGCATGGAGGAGGAAGGGCTGGGGGCTAGGGCTAGGGCTGGGTCTGGGGAGAGAGTTAGGCGAGCGCCGAGTCCTGAATCTCGGCTGCTGCGAGTTGGTTGATTTTCAAATCGACGCCCACCGCAGGCACGCCTTGGGCGGCGGCGCTGAAGGTGATATTTTCGCGGGCCAGCTCGGCGAGCACGTCGCTCGCCCGATAGAGTCCTGACCGGCCGAGCAGTTGCCAGTACAGTTGCCCTTCGACCTGCACGCCGGCAGGTGGTCGCACCGCCCATGTGAACGATTGCAGGCGATCGTTGGCATTCACATACGAGCCTTCCCGCTCGGCAAAGGTCGCGCCGGGAAGTTGATAGTCGGCTCGATCGAAGATGGGCGAAGCAAAACAATCTTGCACGACGAGCAGCCTGGTCGCGGCGAACGCTTTCGCCGTATCTGCATCGTTCCAGGCCATGCGATAGCCGCCGGTCAGCCAGACCCCGCCAAGCGATTCGTTCTGCAACCGGCCGAGGAAATCGCCCCAGTTGAGCAGACTACCGCCGCCACTCAGACGGCTGACAATCGCTTCCACTCCCTTCCGATTGGGGCACTTTTCGGCGCGGATGGTGAAGCCGGTGGGAAAGGTCTCGTCAACGCCGTCCACCGGGATTGGTCCAACCGCCAGCACCGCCCGCGGATCGAGACCCCGGATGTACTTGCAGAGCAGATAAGCCTCTTCCACAGTCAAATTGGGCGAAATCACGGCGGCGAGCGCGCCAGCGCTACGCAGCTTCGCGTCCAACTCGGGCACGAGCTGCGCCCACTCGACGCCGACCAGCCGGTTTCCCTCGCGCCGCCGGGGCTGGATCAGGCGATCGACATCATGCACGTGTTTCCAGCCGTAGCGCCCCTCGTCGCACATCCACCACTGGTTGATATGCGGGTTCTCGCGCGGCTTGAGGCGAAAGACCCGGTCCTGGTTCTCTTCGACCTTGATCGAGCAGCCGGTCGAGCAGCCCGCGCAGACGTTGTCGTGGCTCTTCATGAACCAGACCCGCTGCTTATAAAGAAAGTCTTTATCGCCCAGCGCGCCGACGGGGCAGAGATCGACCACGTTGCCCGACAGCTTGTTGTCGAGCGGGAACTGGATTTCTCCCTGGTCGTCGCGAAAAACGTCGATCTCTTCGTGCGCCCCGCGGTTGATGACCATTAGCTCGCTGGTGCCGGAGATTTCCCGCGCGAAGCGAACGCACCGCGTACACATCACGCAGCGATCGACGAACAGCGTCACCGTCTCGCCCAGGCTGCGCCGCCGGCTGGTAAAGGGCTGGATGTCGGCCCGCCGCCGGTCGCGGCCGTAATCGAAATGATAATCCTGCAGGGTACACTCGCCCGCCTTGTCGCAAATCGGGCAATCGATCGGGTGCCGCAGCAGCAGGTCTTCCTCGACCATTGCCCGGGCGTTTTTCACCTTCTCGCTTTGAGTGATAAACACGGTGTCAGGCGCGGCGGGTGTTTGACAGGCGGGGACCAGCCTGGGCTGCATCGCGATCTTGCCCGTCGCCGGGTCCTTCTTGCCGCATTCGACCAGGCACATCCGGCAACTCGCGACCACCGAGAGCCCCGCGTGCCAGCAATAGTGCGGAATCTCGACGCCGACCCGCGCAGCGGCCTCGATGCCGTTGAGCCGCTCGCCGACGGCAATCTCGACCTCTTGTTCGTCAACAAAAACGGTGGGCATCACTAATGATTTCAATAGCCGGAAGCAAACTTGCTTCCGGTGGGCAACGAAATAATGTCGGCTTGCAAGGCACCGGGACCAGGTTTGGTCCTGGCTAGTGGGTTAGTGGATCGCTACTAGTTCGAGTGCCGGCACCGGCTCGGTTTCCATCCAGCCGGTCGGGTTGGTCCGTTTGATAAACTCTTCCAGTTCGGGGCGGAACTTCTGGATGCAGTTCTTGATCGGCCAGGCCGCGCCGTCGGCCAGGCCGCAGATCGTGGTGCCAGGCATGATGCCGATCGTGTCGGCAATTTCGGCCAGCAGGTCGAGATCGCGCAGGCGGCCGCGACCGTGCTTGATACGGGTCATCATTTTGGTCGCCCAACTCGTCCCTTCGCGGCAGGGGGTGCATTGGCCGCAGCTCTCGTGCGAGAAGAAGCGGCAACTGTTGAGCAGAAAATCGACCATGCTCGTCGTCTCGTCCATCACGACGACCGCGGCCGTGCCCAGCCCCAAGCAGCCGAACTTGCCGGGGCCTGCGAAATCGAGCGGGCAGTGGAACTCGTCGGCGGTTAAGAGGCCCATGCTGATGCCGCCGGGAATGGCAGCCTTGGCCGCCCGCCCTTTCCAAACGCCGCCGCCATAACGCTCGATCAGGTCGGTCACGGTGATGCCGAGCGGGGCCTCGTAGCAGCCCGGCTGGTTAACGTGCCCCGACAGGCAATAGAGCTTGGGGCCGTAGCTACCGGCATCGCGCGGATTGGCCGGATCGGGGGGAACGCCGATCGATTTGAACCAATCGACCCCCCGCTCCAGAATGTGCCGCACACAGGCGACCGTCTCGACGTTGTTCACCACCGTCGGCTTGCGAAACGCCCCTTCCACCGCGGGAAACGGCGGCTTGATCCGGGGCCAGGCCCGCTTGCCTTCCAGGCTTTCGATCAGGCCGGTCTCTTCGCCACAGATATAGGCTCCCGCCCCTTTGTGCAGGAAAATATCGAGCGAGTAGCCGCTGCCAAGGATGTTCGGGCCGAGGTAGCCGGCGGCGTAGCATTCATCGACCGCCTGCTGCACTCGCTTCCAAGCGAGCGGATATTCGCAGCGCATGTAGAAGTAGGCGACACGGGCCTGCGTGGCGAAGCAACTGAGGATGATCCCTTCGAGCACTTGATGCGGATCGTCTTCCATCAAGATGCGGTTGTTGAAGGTGCCCGGCTCGCTTTCGTCGGCGTTCAGGCAGAAGTAGATCGGACCGGGATGATTCGGCGGCAGGAACGTCCACTTGAGGCCGGTGGGAAAGCCGGCGCCCCCCCGCCCGCGCAGGCCGCTCGCCTTGACCGCTTCGATCACGTTCTTGGGCGTCATGGCCTGGAGCGTTTTGCGCAGCGCCTGGTAGCCGCCGGTCTGTTCGTACACGCGGCGCGTGTAGCTTTCCGGCTTTCCGACGTTGGCGAGCAGAACTGGTACGAAATCGGGCACAGCAGGAGGGGTTAGGGCTAGGGGCTAGGGCTGGGTGGAATCCTAAGTGAACACTTTGACAAGTTGGTCGGCCTGGTCGTGGGTCACCGACTGGTGCAGGTCGTCGTCCGCCAACATGCAGGGGGCGTGTTCGCAGGCCCCCAGGCATTCGGCATATTCGAGCGTGATGCGGCCGTCGGCGGTGGTCTCTCCCGGAGCGACATGCAGCGCGTGGCTCAAATGCTCGAGCAGTTCGTCGCCACCCCGCAGCGCGCAACTGATCGAGCGGCAGACCCACAGCCGGCAGCGACCGGCCGGCGCGTCTTGCTTGAAGTAACCATAAAACGAGAGCGTGTCCTGCACCTCGGCCGGGGCCAGTTCGAGCAGCCCTGCGATCTCGACGACCGCCTGCCGGGGAACGTACCGCAGCTTCTCGTTGACCAGGTGCAAGGCCGGCAACGTTACTGCCTGTTTAGACGGGTAGCGCGGAAAGAACGCCTGAATGGCGGCGATCATGTCGGAAGTCAGTATCTGTTTGGCAGGCATGGTCTAACTATTCAACGCAAAGAGGCAAAGTTCGCCAAGGCGCAATGGATTCCATTCTGGAGCTAACCTCGATTCAAATCATTTTCCTCTTTGCGAACTCTGCGATCTTGGCGCCTCTGCGTTAGGTCCTAGGGACATTAGCGATCGAGTTCAGCGGCGATAACGTTCAAACTTCCCAGCACCGCGACAATGTCGCTGAGCGTGTGGCCCCGAATCAGGTCGGGAAACAGGGCAAAGTGGATGTACGACGGCGGTCGGCAGCGGGCCCGATACGCCACGTTGCTGCCGTCGCCGGCGACGTAAAACCCCAGTTCGCCATTGGGCGACTCGATGGCGGAGTAACACTCTTCATTGGGCACCACGAAGCCCCGATTGAGCATCACCAGTTCAAAATGCGTGATCGTCCCTTCGATCGACTGATACACCTGCGCCTTGCTGGGGAGCGTCTTCCGCTCGCCGACGCCAACGTTGATCTCTCCGACAGGCAGGTTGTCGAGGGCCTGCGAAATGATCCGCAGGCTTTCGCGCATTTCCGCCATCCGGACGTAGTAGCGGGCAAAGCAATCGCCGGCGGTCGCACAGCAAACGTCAAAATCGAAATCGGCGTAGGCGAGGTACGGCTCGTCCTTCCGCAGGTCGCGCGTTACGCCGCTGGCGCGAGCGATCGGCCCGGTGGCGCTCCGGTTGGTCGCTTCCTCCTTGGAAAGCACCCCCACTCCCTTGGTGCGATCGACGAAGATCCGGTTGCGGTTGAGCAGCCGTTCGAGATCTTCCAAAGTGCGGGGAAAGTTCTTGACGAACGTCCGAATCTTCTGAACCACCAGCGGAGTAAAATCGGCCATCAGGCCGCCGACGCGGGTATAGCTGGGGTGAAACCGCTGTCCCGAGAGCGTTTCAAAAATGTCGTAGATCACTTCCCGCTGATAAAAGGCATACAGGAAGAACGTGAACGCTCCCGTGTCGAGGCCCATCGCTCCCGCGCAGAGCAGGTGGTCGCTGATGCGGGCCAGCTCGGCGACGATCGTGCGCAGGTACTTGCAGCGGGGAGTGATCTCGATTCCCAGCAGCTTTTCCACCGCGCCGTGCCAGGCGACGTTGTTGGCCACCGGCGAGATATAGTTCATCCGATCGGTGATCGTGACGTACTGGTTGTAGTCGAGATGCTCGCCCAGCTTTTCAAAACCGCTGTGCAAGTAGCCGATATCGGGCACGGCCGAGACGACCCGCTCGCCGTCGAGCTTGAGCACCAAGCGCAGCGTCGTATGGGTCGCCGGATGCTGCGGACCGAAGTTCAGCGTCCAGTGATAGTCCTGCTCGCGGTGCGGGGGACGATCGAGAGTGGGGGCAATGGCGGACATGCGGAGCTAGGCCTCACTCCGCGTTAGCGTGGGAAAATTGTGCCGCTCGCCGCGGCCTTGCAACGGGTAATCCTTGCGCAGGGGGTAGGAGGTGAACTCTTACGGCATCAAAATGCGCCGCAGGTCGGGATGCCCCTCGAAGCGAATCCCGTACATGTCGAACACCTCGCGCTCCAGCCAATCGGCGCCGCGCCACAAGTCGCACAGCGTTGGGATCGTCACATCGGGCTCGTTCAGATACACCCGAATCGTCAGCCGCTCGTTGGTGGCGGTGCTGGCCAGCAAATAAACCAGTCCAAAACGATCGCGGGCGTCGCGATAGTTCAGGTAATCGACGCAAGTGACATCGACCAGCAGGTCGAACTGCCGCTCGTTTTTGAGCAGCGTCGTGGCCGCGAGCAACTGATCCCGCGACACGACCACGCGCGTGTCCCCTCGAAACTCGCTAGTCGGCAAGTCGCCGCAGCGGGCTTTCAGGAGGTCGAGAGTGGCGGAGTCCGTGGTCATTGGTCCGTTGTCAGTTGCGCCCGTACAAAGGGAGTTCGACCAAGGCTCGCTTGGGCTCTTGCCGCGAGGCGACTTCAAACTCTGCCCCTCGGATCGTCCCTTCACGTTGGATTTTGTCCTGCAGGTCGATGATCGATTGAATCAACTGTTCGGGGCGCGGCGGGCAGCCGGGAACGTACATATCGACCGGAATGAAGCGATCAATTCCCTGCACCACGCAGTAGGTGTCGAACACGCCGCCGGTCGAGGCGCAGGCCCCCATCGAAATGCACCACTTCGGTTCGTGCATCTGCTGCCAGATTCGCTGCAAGACCGGCAGCATTTTCATCGCCACGCGGCCGGCAACGATCATCAGATCGCACTGCCGCGGGCTAAAGCGAAACACCTCGGCTCCGAAGCGAGCCAGATCGTGCTTGCTGGCGCCGGTCGCCATCAGCTCGATCCCGCAGCAGGCGGTGGCAAACGGCATTGGCCACAGGCTGTTCTTGCGACACCAGCTCGCCAGTTCATCGAGCTTGGTGACGACGACGTTTTCCGGCACCTCTATCGCCATTTGAAGACCCCCCTGCGCCAGGCATAGACGAGTCCCAGGCCCAACAAAGCCACGAAGACCATCACTTCGCCAAAAACCAGGCCGCGCGAATATCCCAGCGGTTGGGCAGCCGCTGCCGCCTGGGCGACCGCCGCGTCAATCCCTTCGGGACTGCGGCTGGCCACGGCCCAGGGATAGAGGAACAGCAATTCCACGTCAAAAATCAGGAAGGCAATCGCCACCAGGTGAAACCGAACGTCGAACTTGCGGTGGGCGTCGTGAATCGGATCCATTCCGCTTTCATAAGGCATCTCCTTAACGGCGGTGTCCCGCTTCGGCCCAAAGATCGCTGCGATGCCCAACATGCCGACGGACAGGGCGGTGGCACAGGCGGCAAAGATCAGGATCGGCAGCAGGATGTTGTCCATAAGTTGCTTGCCGGCTTCGCCTTAGATCGTCACACCCGACTTTGTGAATCTTATCACAAGGAACTGTCAAAAGAAAGCTCAACGCTGGGTCGAGCCGGAATCGGCAATGTATTCCCGCGCGCTTGTGCGGTCAATCGGGCACAGTACTGTGCGCCGTTTGCAACCGGCGGAAGACATAAAGGCTGGCGCGGGTGTATTGACAGAATGACACTATATGTGTACAATACATGCGTTGCCGTCGTGGCAAGCCTCGCCTAGCGGATTGCCGAGGCCCACAAGGGCGAAGAGGTTGCCGCAAGGGAGATGGCGAATTCCGGTCGTTACGTTGATCGGGCCGATCAGTGAAATGGATTTTGCTAATCGTTGATCGTGCCGCAAGCGTTGCATTTCCAAGGGCTTGCAAATGATAAGCGAAACCAGCGAGGCTGAAAAACGCGAACAGTGATTAGCAAAATTCGGTTCCCTGCGGCCAGAGACCAACCCTTTCAAGGGTGGACTAAACGGCCATCGAAGCCATTGCGTGGGCGTCCGAGGGATGTATCAACCGATGAAGGTCGAATCACAACAGGCCATCGCCTGATGCGAAGGGGCATGGGCAACGACCAATCCCAAACTCTACTGCGTTGCTTGCGTTTGACGGAAAAGCGGGTAGCCTAAGGGTTTACGCTGGGTCGGCCGATTTGGCAAGAAGCCGGCTGGGCGGTCGCTGCTCGGGTTGGTCGATTGACGTTGGTTCGGGCGAAGGAAAGGCAAAAATGAGCACCACGATTCCCCCTTCCCAAGTTGGCGACCCAGCCGCAACCGCCCAGGCAGCCGCTGCTGCCGAGCCGGATACCGGGGAAGAAGGCTCGGTCGAAGAAGCCGGGAGCGGCAGGGGCCATTTCCTTTTGTTCCGGGCCATGCCGGCGTGGATGGTGAGCGGGCTGGTGCATTTCGTTACGATTCTCGTTTTGGCCGTGCTGACGATCGAGCCGCAGGTGGCGAATAGCATTGTCCAGATGACGGCCCCGCCCTCGGAGGCGGTCGAGGAAGTTCAGGAGCTGCAGGAAGAAAAGATCGAGATCAACGTCGATGAAACGCTAATTTCCGAGCAGCGATCCGATGTTGTGCAGCAACTGACGGCCGAGGTGGTGCGGACTACCGATACGCCGATGGTGGCGATGGATGTCGATGTCGCGCCGATCCAGGTCGAGCTGAGCGATTTCGGCGAAGAGACTGCCCCCAAGAACGACTTACTTAAATCGATTGGTTCGTTCACCGGTTCGGGCGTGGACGGTCGCGGCATGGCGATGCGGGGCCAGATGGTCACGGAGTTTGGCGGAACTTCGGAAAGCGAAGCCGCCGTCGCTGCCGCTTTGAAATGGCTCGCCAGCCACCAGAACCAGGATGGAAGTTGGAACTTCGACCATCGCACCGGGCCGTGCCAGGGGCGCTGTACCCATCCCGGTTCGTTGATTGACTGCCGCACGGGCGCTACGGCAATGGCCCTGCTGCCGTTTTTGGGCGCCGGGCAGACCCATCACGAAGGCAAATACAAGAAGAACGTCGAAGCGGGGCTGTACTTCCTTTCGAGCCAGATGAAGGTGACGAACCGCCGCGGCCTGCAGTGCGGCGACCTGGCGCAAGGAGGCGGCAACATGTACTCGCACGGTCTGGCGGCCATCACGCTGTGCGAGGCCTATGCGATGACGCAAGACAAACGGCTGATGGCCGATGCGCAAATGTCGCTCAATCACATTATGTATGCGCAAGACCCCATCGGCGGCGGCTGGCGCTACAGCCCCCGGCAAGCGGGCGACACCTCGGTGGTCGGCTGGCAACTGATGGCCCTGAAAAGCGGCCACATGGCTTACCTGAAGGTTCATAAGGAAACCATCCACGGAACGGAGATCTTCCTCGACTCGGTGCAGGCCGATGGGGGCGCGAAGTATGGCTATACCGGCCCCGGCCAGGGACCGGCCACTTCGGCCGTGGGCCTGTTGTGCCGGATGTACCTGGGGTGGAAGCAGGATCATCCCGGCCTGAAGCGGGGCGTCGAGGCGCTGGCCAACGCGGGGCCAGCGACGGACAAAGGGCCCAAGAGTCCCAATATGTACTACAACTATTACGCCACGCAGGTCATGCGTCACCAGGCGGGCGAGCCCGGCAGCGAGACCTACCCCGCTTGGGAAAAATGGAACAACGAATTGCGCGATTGGCTGATCGCCAAGCAAGACAAGAAGGGGCACCAAGAGGGAAGCTGGGAGATGAAGGGGGATCACGGCAGCGAAAAAGGGGGCCGCCTCTATTGCACCTCGATGGCGACCATGATTCTGGAGGTTTACTACCGCCACATGCCCATCTATGGCAAAGCGGCAGCGGAAGAAGAATTTCCGTTGTAAGTCTTCACTAGCATAATCGCAAACTCCGTCCATCGAACGACTTGCGTACGCTGGGCTGGCGGCGGTTCTGTTGCCAGGCAAAAAAGTTGCTTTACCTTTTGGCCTCTCGCCCGTCATATTAGGGTCGTGCGGGGAATGCGCGGTTTTGTTAGGAGCTTTTAACATGGCGCGGATTGCAATTTGGGGCCTGCTGCTGGGCCAGCTCGTTTGGCCGTTGGCGGCGTGCTGCCAGGATGCGGCCGCGCCCCCCGCCGGCACGACGCCGTTGGGCGTCCGTCAGCAGCGCGTCGAGCGAATGATGGAAGATCTGGAGCGCAAGTTCATTTCGCTGCAGCGCTCGTTGGGCGAGACCGAGCCGGAACGGGCCAAAAAGCTCAAAGAGACGTTCGACAAGGCCAAGGAACTGCTCATTCAGCAGCGGATGGGCGACGTCACCAAGCTGCTCGACCAGGCTCGGCTGGACACGGCGACCGAGGGTCAAAAGGCGATTCTCACCGACATTCGCACGCTGCTCGAAATCCTGCTCGACGAAAAGAGCGACCGCGACAAGGCCCGCGAAGAGTTCGAACGGCTGAGCGAGTGGAAAAAGCAGATCGAAAAACTGATCGGTCAAGAGAAGGGTGCCAAGCGCGAAAGCGACAAGGTCTCGGACAAAGCGAAGGCCCTGGCCGACTTGCAGGCCAAGATTAAGGCGCTGGAGAAGGCGATCGAAGCGCAGAAGCAGGTGATCGGGGCGACCGAAGAGGCCCGCGCCGAAGGAATTCAGGGGCTGGGCAAGATCGCCGGCGAGCAAGGCGCGGTGCGACAACAGGCGCAGGCCATTGCCAACCAGATCGCCAAAGAGGCGGGCGACAAAAAAGGGCCGTTTGAAGCCGATACGCCCCAGGCAAATCCACCAGGCGATGCAAAGCCGGGTGAAGCGAAACCCGCGGAAGCAAAGCCGGGAGAAGCAGCCGAGGGCGCGGCCGAAAGCCCCAGCGCGCCGGCCGCCAGCGAGAGCGCTCCCAACATCCGGCCAGCGGAACCAGGCGAGAAGCCGCTTGGGCAAGCGATCGCGGATCAGCAAGCCGCCGAAGGGAAGCTGCAAGAAGGGAAGGGGAAAGCTGCTCAGCAGGACGAACAGACGGCGCTTAGCAACTTGCAGCGAGCTTTGGGCGAGCTAAAGAACGAGCAGTCGCGGATCGCTTCGTTGCCCCCGGAAGCCTTCGAAAAGATGGCGGGCAAGCAGGACGACATCAAAAATCAAACCGCCAATCTCGATCAGAAAATGCAGCAGGCTGGCAGCCAGTCGAGCGGGCAGCCCGGCGGGGAAGGTGGAGCAGACGGAGCCGGCAAACCCCAGCCGGGGCAGCAAAAGGTTCAGCAGGCGCAGAAGTCGATGCAGCAAGCCTCCGGCGATTTGCGAAAGCAAGAGCCGAAAGATGCCTCGCGCCAGCAAGGCAAGGCGATTCAAGACCTGGAAGCAGCCTTGCAGGAGATCGAAGAGCGACTGGCTCAACTGCGCGAGGAGACGCAACTGGAGAAGCTGGCCCGGCTGGAAGGGCGTTTTCGCGAAATGCTCGCCCGCCAGCAAATGGCAACGCTCGACACGGCCGCCTTCGAGACCAAGCGGCAGGCTGAGGGAGAGCTGAAACGGAGCGACCGGCTGGCGCTAGGCAAGGTGTCGGCCGAAGAAGGGGCCTTGGCCGAGGCGGCGCAGCTCGCGCTAGACATCATCCTCGACGACGGCACGAGCGTCGTCTTTCCCGATGTCGTCGAACAGGTGCGCGACGATCTATTGAGCGTCAAAAAGTTGCTCGACACCTCGCGCACCGACGCCTACACCCAAACGCTGCAAAAGGAAATCGAGATCACGCTGGAAGAATTGATCGAAGCGTTGCAGCAAGCCCAGCAGCAAAAGGAAAGCACGGGGAGCGGCGGCGGAGGGGGGGGCGGCATGGAGCCCTTGCTGCCCAATTCGGCCGAGCTCAAGCTGCTCCGCTCGGCCCAGTTGCGGATCAATCGGCGGACGCTCGCCATCGACGCAGCCCGACCGAAGGATGCCGAACTAGACGAAACCTTGCGAGCCGAAGCTCAAACCATTACGGGTCGGCAGGCTGAAATTGCCGAGATGACCATTCAGATTCTGGAGCGCGGACCGTAGCACGGCCGATTCGATTGCTACGATACCTCGGATTTGCTACCCTTTTGTTGGACACTTTACTTTTTTCGTCGCGAGGTTCTCGGATGTTGAACCAACGCCTTCTGCTGGCTGCTGTCGCCGCCGCTGCTCTGTTCGCTTTGCCGCTGTTGGCGGCCAACTCGCCGCCGGCGGCCAGCCCGGTCGATTCCGATCGGGTGCTCGACCAGTTCGTGGCCGCGGTCGAGGCCGACATGTCGATCGCTCCCGAGCGGCGCAAAGCTGCTGGCGTAATCGTCGCGGCTCTGCGCACCGATGCCGATGGCAAGTCGGTGGCGATCACCGAAGTGCTGCGCGTGCTGCATCCAGATTTCAAAGAGGCGCTGGCGGCCCTGGGCGAAGGGAATCTCGGCGTCGCGATTACTAAGTTGACGACCTTGCGGGAAAGTGCCGATCCGTTCGTCGCCGGCGAAGCTACCTACTATCTCGCACGGGCCTACTTGCTCGACGAACGGTTCGAGGACTGCTTGCCGCTGCTGGCCGACTTGCAGTCGAAGTGGTCGGCTTACTCGACGCACGGCGGCGAGGTGCTGTTTTTGCGGGGCGTTGCCGAGGTGGCGCTGCTCCGCCATCCGGAGGCGATGGACACGCTGTCGCACTTCTTGTCGCTCTATCCCGAAGCGCCCGAGCGGATGCGGGTCGGCGCTTTCCGGCAGCTCGAGCAACTGAAGTTGTTCGAGGAAGGAACGCTCAGCGACGTGTCGCTGCGGATGGACTTCAGCCGGCGCAAGCTCTCGCTCGAAGACACCGGCCTGGAAACGCGGCAGCAGCAGGACAAGATCATCGATATTTTGGCCAAGCTGATCAAAGCAGCCGAAGAGCGCGAATGCAACTGCAAAGGGGGCGGCTCGGGGAAGGGACAGAAGCCAAGCAAGGGGAAGGGGGGCGAAGGTGAAAGCCAGGCGCAAGGAGAGGGGCAAGGCCAGGGAGG
>JBBDYF010000186.1:0-20146 GCA_040901775.1 Pirellulaceae bacterium
CGGCGATCTCGGCGGTGAGTTTGAGTCCGGTGTGATAGGTGTTGGTGAGGAGGGACAACCTGGGCCGCACGACCAGCGAGACCAACGAGCTCGACAAGAGCCGCACGTTCCAATACGACGCCGTGGGCAATCTCATCGAAAAGATCGACAGACTGGGACGCCGAACCGAGTACGTGTACGATCATTTGTACCGCAACACCTACGAGCAGTGGTACGACGGAGTGAATCTCTTGCGGACGCTCAGCTTCGCTTACGACGCCGCCAGCCAGCCATGCCACACCCTCGACCTCGACCTCGACCACGACCACGACCGCTCATGCAGTTTTCGCTGCAAGGACTGCTCGTCGTCATGGCGATGGTCGCCATCGGGCTGGGCTTCTACCGGCTGGTCGGCCTGCGGGCGGCGGTTCACTATTCGTTTCTGATCTTCGCGGTCGGTCCCTGGTTTGCGTACCTGGTGAGCGAATGCCTGCCGGTTAGGGCGTCGCAACTGCGCACCGCCGCGGCCAACATGGTGTTGCTGCTGCTGTTCATCGGAGTGCTGAAGCTGGCCGAGGCGACGCACGACGGGCCGGTGGTTCTCCTGGTCGGGCTGGCGGCGCTGCTGCTCTGGACGCCGCAATACATGCTGTTCTTCGTGTGGCGGGTGGGCGAGCGGGCGTAGCGAAGCAACCCTACAGATACGTCAGCAGCCACTCGTCGATTCGCGCCAACGCTGCCGGCGGAACCGCGTGCCCCTGGCCGTGATTGTATTGACCCAGCCGCGCCGGCTGGCCGAACAGTTCATAGACGGGTAGCGCTGCCTCGATGAAGGGCCACCCCCGATCGCCATCGGCCGAGTTGCCGCCGACTAGCAAAAACGGTCGCGGCGCGGCCAGCGCCAGCAGCTCGTGATGCTCGTGCGTGAAACCCGGCACCTCGATGCTGGGGCCGAGATACCAGTCGGCCTCCCAGTTCGAGAACTTCATGCCTATTCCCCCTTCGCTGCTGACGGTCGCTTTGATCCGCTCGTCGAAGGCAGCAAGATAGAGTGTTTCCTTGGCCCCTAGCGAGTGACCGACCGCCCCGATCCGGGCCGCATCGACCTCTGGCATCGCCGTCAGAATGTCGGTGGCGACCAGCGCGTCGTACAGCATCTTGGTCATTCCCTTCGACCGCGGCGCGCGCTTGAGGAACGTGTCGGCTTCGGGCTGGGCACTGATCTTGTCGCTCGTCGGCCACAGATAATTGCGCGGGCAGAAGACGACGCAGCCTTGCCGCGCGTAGCGCAGGCCAAACGCTTTTTCCGGCGCGCCTTCGACGCCGGCCGGCTGGCGAATCGAATGCTGCACGGTGGAATGAAAGGCAAGGATCCCCGGCGCTTTCCCCTCCAACTTGTCCGGCCTGAGCAGGTAGGCTTCGGTCGCCAGGCCCGGTTCGACTTCGTACCGCACGAGCTGCCGGACGACCCCCGCGGGCCGGTCTTCGGAGATCACTTCAAGCTTGGGAGGCGTGGCGCCGCGCTCGGCAGGCATGGGACCTAAAAACTCGAGCCACCACTTGCGCAGCTCGTCGCGGCGCGCCTTCCAAACGCCAGCGGTTTCGATCCGCTTGCCGGCGGCATCGACCAACAGGTCCGACAGTCGCGGCGCGCCGGCGGGCAGCTTCTTCGGCGGCTGCTGGATTTCGGCCAGCCAGGGGACGTTTTTGTTCGCTGGCTCGGCATGCGAGGAACTCATCGTGCCGGCGGCAGCGCTGGCGGCGAACGATGCGGCTAAAAAATCTCGACGGTTCATGTTTATCCTTTCAATGCTTCCCACGCGCCGAGCAACAGGCTGGCTGCTCGATCGACTTCGTCCTCGCTGGTGTACCAGCCGACGCTCAGCCGCACGACGCCGCGGGCCTGGTCGGCAGCGACTCCCATGGCGGCCAGCGTGGGCGAAACGGTTTCGGTCTCGCTGTGGCAGGCGGCGCCGGTCGAGGCACAAAGTTCTGGAATGCGGGCGAGCAGTTCATGCCCGTTGACGCCGGGAAAACTGACGCACAGCGTATTGGGCAGCCGCGGCGCGAGCGCCCCGTGCATGGTCAGCGGGTTGCCGATCTCGGCGACGAGCTTTTGCCACAGCCGATCGCGCAGCGCGGCGAGTCGCTCGGCCGACGCATCGAGGTTCTTATTCACCAGCGCGGCGGCCCGCCCCAGGCCGACGATGGCCGCGACGTTTTCTGTTCCGGCGCGAAGGCCCGCTTCTTGTCCCGCGCCGTGCTGCATCGTTTCTAATTCGACGCCGCGGCGGACGTACAATGCACCCACTCCCTTGGGTCCATACAGTTTGTGGCCCGCAATCGTCAGCAGATCGACCTCCAACTCATCGACCAGCGTGCGAATCTTGCCGACGCTTTGCGAGGCATCCGTATGCAAGGGAATGTTGTGCTCGTGGCAGATCGTGGCGATGCTCCTTAGCGGCTGGATCGCCCCCGTTTCGTTGTTCGCGTGCATGATGCTCACCAGCCGCGTATCGGGCCGGATCGCCGCGCGGATCGTCGCCGGCTGGACGACGCCCTGGCCGGTGACGCCGACGATGGTCACGTCGTAGCCCAGCCGTTCGAGGAACCTGGCCGGCTCGGCGACGCTGGGGTGCTCGATGGCCGAAAGGATCAAATGGCCGCCGACGGCCGGCGCTTCGCACAGCAGGCTTCCCTGGAGGGCCAGGTTGTTGCTTTCCGTTCCGCCGGAGGTGAAGACGATTTCGTCCGGATCACACCCCAGAAGCTGGGCGATTTGCCCGCGGGCGTCTTCGACCGCTTCGGCCGCGGCCCGTCCCAGTGCGTGGCCGCTCGAGGGATTGCCAAAGTGCTCGGCCAGAAAAGGAAGCATCGCCTCTTGCACGCTGGGAGCAATCGGCGTGGTGGCGTTGTAATCGAAGTAGAGCGGTCGCATGCCAAACAGCTTAGGGGGCGATTCCCACAGGTGCCAGGGCGGTGGTGCCAACGGCCGCGAGGTTTCGCCTACGGGCAGATCTCGGGCTGCTGAGGCTCGGCGTTGAGCGATTCAATTGCTTCGGCCAAGTCCATCAGCTCGCCGTTGGTTGCGTTGCGAACCGCGGCCAGACCGCCGATCGCGCCGATCACGATCACCGTGATCAGCAAAACCCATTCCAGCGTCAGCACGCCGCGTCGCCGGTGTCGGCGGAATCTGGTGAAACGATTCATAGCGAATTGCCACTCAAGGGAATCGGGCGATGGGCAGAGAGGTTCGGCCGAAATGGAGAATGCACGCGGCGTACCAGGGTTGCAGCCGAACCGGACTGATAGGCCGCAGTGCGTCGTAAGCCGTTGCCCCGCTGTCAGTTGGCGATGCAGCCAACTGCGGCGACTGCCGCGCCACTGTTGCCAACCTGCGACGGCGGCGTTGCCCGTGTTTCGATTCGGCAACCTGCCCGCCGGCGACGAACGTAGCGATTGTGTGGAGCGGCCTACCTCTGGCCGACGAGCTCTCCACAGGTGGCGACCAGTTGCTCGGCCAGGACCGCGGTCGGCGCTTCGGCGATGATCCGCACGATCGGTTCGGTATTGCTGCCGCGAATGATGACCCAGCGGTCAGGCCAATCGAGGCGCAGGCCGTCCTGGCGATCAAGCTTGGCATCGAGAAAGTGCCCGGCAATGGCGTCCATCGCGGCGGGCAATTTATCGGCCGGCAAGAGGATCGTCGTCTTGCGAATTTCGTAGCGGGGCAGCTCGTCCGCCAGTTGGCTGACTTTCATCCGCCGGCTCGCCATCGCCGCCAGAATGAGCCCCATGCCGACGAAGCTGTCGCGCACCAGCACCACCCGCGGGTCGATCGGCCCGCCGCTCCCTTCGCCGCCAAAGATAGCACCCGTGGCGAGCATCCGATCGACGACGTTCGCCTCGCCCACCGCCGAACGATGAAACACAGCGCCGTATTTTTCGGCCAGGTCCTGGGCCATCCGGCTGGAGGCACAATTGGTGACGACGGCCCCGATACTGCCGCTGCCCGTCCCCGTGGCGGCCTGCCGCAACACATGCTCCAGGCAGAGCGCCAGCGTGTATTCTTCGCCCAGATAGCGGCCCTGCTCGTCGATCACGGCCAAGCGGTCGGCGTCGGGATCCTGGCAGAAGCCGACATCGGCCCGAGCCGCGATCACCTGCTGCCGAACACCAGCCAGATTGTCGGCCGTCGGCTCGGGCGGATGGAGGAACTGGCCGGTTGGCTCGCCACCCAGGTACGTCACTTCGCAGCCGAGCGATTCGAGCAGTCGTCGGCCCAGGATGCTGCCCGAGCCGCAATTGCTGTCGAGCAAGATGCGAAAACGGTGTTTCGCGATGGCCGCCGCATCGACAGTGGCCAAGATCAGGCGCAAGTGCTCGGCGGTGGTGTCGGCCAGGGTTTGGATGTGTCCCACCTGCTCGTGCGTCACCCATTTCGGTTCTTGCGTGCGGTAGCGTTCGAGTACGGGCTGGCCCGCCGCGGCCGGAATCACGCGGCCTTCGCGTCCAAACAGTTTGAGACCGTTGTATTGCGGCGGGTTGTGACTCGCCGAGATCTGCACGCCCCCCGCGGCCTCGCCGGAGCGAACGAGCACGCCGAGCGTCGGCG
Source organism: Pirellulaceae bacterium (assembly GCA_040901775.1). Lineage (GTDB taxonomy): Bacteria > Planctomycetota > Planctomycetia > Pirellulales > Pirellulaceae > CAYLLN01. The sequence goes on from JBBDYF010000186.1 coordinate 4,595, forward strand.
TCGCGGCGATTCCCGCGTCGAGCACGGTTCGCCCCACCGCCGTCAGGCTGCTATGCACGGCCGCGGCGACCATCGCCCCGGTCGCCCGGCCGTCGCGACTGACCACGATCGGTCCTGGTGGCAACGTCGCCGCGAATGCCACAACATAGCGCATCGCAATCTCGGGGGTCAGGCTTTCGCCGACGATGCCGCGCAGTCCCGAAACACTGATGATCGGTTCGCTCACGAGCGGGTTCCCTTCGCTACAATCGAGCTTGTCGGAACAGTTTTGAATCCACTACCTGCGGAGATGCAGTCGATGAGCGACCAGCTTATGTTTTGGAAGCCGCGGCCCGATTGCAGCCTGTCGCCGGCGCGAATCGCCCAGGAGTTGACATGGGGCGAAGATGTCGAGGGACTGATCGACTTGCCCATCAAGGAAGTTCTGGACCGGCTCAAGGTTGAATTTCCCCAGCACGACGAGAAACCGGGCTTGCTGATGATTGGCACCACGGGGGGCCCGGTCGAAACGACCTGGAGCTGGCAACACCTGAGCATTAAATGCCCCGGCATTCTACCAGCCGACCGCGAGCGGCTGGTGGCCGTGGTCGCGGAGTTTGGCTGCACGGTCCATGAAATGCAAGTCGATCGGCCGCGGTTCTTGTAAGGCGACGAGCGGCCCTCACCAGGCGAGCTCCATTTGGCCGACGACCTGTTCGGCCAGGCGGTGGATCGCTTCCTGATGGGCGGTGGCGAGCGACTGCCCCCCTTCGGGAACGAAATTGGCCGCCTGGCTGACGTTGAGCAAGAGCGGCTCGGCCGGGACGTCGTTTTGGCTCATAATCAGATCGCCGCGGCGATCGACCCAAGCGACCTGGATGAAAAAGTCCGACTCAATGTCTCGCGGCTCGTCGAAGCGGTTCTCGGCCAGGTTCCGCTTGCTTTCGGAAACGATGCGGGCGGTCAGTACGCTGTCGGCTTCGGCGGCGCCGACCACCTTGTACGGCGTTTTCAACTCGATCTCTTTGACGATTGCCTCGGTCAAACGCTCGCCCAAGTTTCGGCGAAAACTTTCCGACTGAACCACCGGCACATGAACGGTGCGGATGTCGGGGCGGTAGAGCGACCGCTGGCCGAGTTGGTAGCCGGCGCAGCCGGAAAGCGAGGGGAGAATGGCGCCGAACAACAGGACCAGGCAGAGTGCGGAATTCGGAATGCGGAATGCGGCATGGCGGCAAGCAATTCTGCTTGCAATCTGCAATAGTCGCTCAAGGACTGCAAAGTGGAAAATGACGTTCAGCATTACGCTTTCTCAGCGATCCAGAAAGTTGCTGATGACGCCACCCGCTACGTCCGCTTGCCCCCCAGCATCTAAGTCCTCTTGAATTTCCGCGTTCCTCTCGCCCACGGCCCGCTGTGCATCGGCGAGTCGCACTTGCTCGGTCGCTTCGAGCAGCGGCTTGACGTTGTCGCTCTCCGGCAGCAGATCGATCAGCCACTGCGCTTTCTGAGCGGGAACCGGCGGCAGGCCGGCGATCTCGCCGACGCGCTGCTGCGCGCGCCCGGCAACGGGCGTGTCTTGATAGTCGCTCACGATTTGCTGGTAGTAGTGCTGGGCGGCCCGGTACTCGGCCCGGCGGTCGTAGTATTGCCCCAAAAACGCCAGCCGCTCGGCCTTGCGGAAGCGAACTTCGGCGGCCGATTTGTCGATAAACTCCCGTTCCTGCTCGGACTCCTGAGGGAACTGCCGCCGCATTTGCTTGATCAGCTTTTCGGCTTCGTCCAGCGGCGCGCCCGAATAGGCGGGCCCGTTGTAGCTGTTGAGCTTCGCTTTCAGCCCGATAAAATGGGCCGCGAACTGGTGCTCGCTGGTGGGGAAGGTCTTCCGCAGGTCGGTGTAGTATTCGTCCGCCTTGAGGTACTTGCCGCGGGTGAAGTGTTCGTTGGCGACGGCCAGGGTTGCATCGTCCGAGAAGTGACCGGTCACGTCGTCCATCCGAATTTTGTCGAAAACCCGCAAGCTGTGTCCGCGGGCGTCTTTCCAGGGGCGGGCCCGGTCGAAGAAGTTGACGTAGTAGAGCGGTTCGGGGCTCTCGCGCTGGATGTCGAGCCAGTACTTGCCGATCGCAAACCGCCGCTGATCGACGACGTCCATGTACTTGTTGTTGGGGAACGCCTTGACCAGCGCTTCGTAGTAGTAGTTCGAGTCGGGATAGTTGTCGGCAAAGAAGTAGCTCTCGCCCGCCATGAAATAGGCGTCCAGCGCCAGGGCCGAATCGGGCCAGCGGAGGGCCGCTTCGGCAAACTTGACTCCCGCTGCTTCAAACAGCGCCGCTCGCGGCGCGCCTTCGACCGTGGCGGCGTGGCGATATTCAGCGTCGGCTGCTTGATAGAGGGCCCGGGCAACGTCCTTGTTGGGCCCGCGGCCCGTCGCTTTGCGGAGGGTCTTGCCCAAGTTATCGAACGAAAAGTCGGACCAGCTCAGGCCGCGTTCTTCTTCGCTGCTCGTGGCGGCGGCGGGGATGCCCGTCAGCGGATTGATGGCCGAGGCATCGCCCAGCGTGGCGCAGCCGCTCGCGCAGCACAGGCCGCTGGCCAGGATGGACCACAGAGCGATGCGATTCTCGGACATCCGTGTCCTTCCCCTACCGTGCCAGCGATCCTAAAAACTCGTGCATCCGCGGCTTGTGGCCGATCAAGTGCGCGAGGTAGTTATTCCACATCCCGCGGAGCTCGCCGCGGATTCGCTCGTTTACCGTCAACTCTTCCCACTCGTCGCCCCGCGCTGCGGCAAACCGCCGCAAGGTGGCGATCGCCTCGCGGCTGACGCTCGCCACCTGCCGCTGCCCCGGCCGGCAGACGGGGCACAACACCCCGCCGACCGTCAGCCCAAACGGCACCCGCTCCGCCCCCTCGACCGGTTGCCCGCAGCCGACGCATTCGTCCAACAGGGGCGAATGACCGACCAGCCGGAGCGTTGCCAGTTCAAAATGCAGCACCGTCTCTGCCAGCGGCCGGCCTGAGTCCAGTGCGAGCAGCGTTTCGTCGGCCAGGGCGAACAACTCCGGGTGCGGATCGCCGTTGTCGGTCAGTTCCGACAGCAGCTCCGCCACGTAGTAGCCCGCATACAGACGAGGCAAATCGCGCTGGGCCGAGCGAAACCGGCGTTGTAATTTCGCTTCGGTCAGCAGGTCGAGGGCATCGGACGATTTGTGCAGGAACACTATGCGAACGAGCGCGAGCAGGTCAAGAGCACCCTCGAACGGACCTTTGGGGCGGCGGGCCCCCTTGGCTAGAGCGCCGAGCTTGCCGAAATGCTCGGTAAACAGCGTGACGATCAGGCTCGTTTCGCTGAACTCGATCACGCGCAGGACGATCGCCTGGGTCTTCTCGCTGGGCATGCGTCCATCTTAGGCCGAAGGGCTCGACTAAGGCGAGCGGGAGGCGTCCGTGGAAGGCGAGTGGGAGGATCGGCCGGACCAAGGCGAGCGGGAGGCGTCAGCCTCTCGATAGGCGCTTCGCGGAGAAGGCGTGTCCCTATCGGCCAGCTTACGCTGAGCCGCTCGCCTGCCTAGCGCTGCTAGCAACTACGGGCCTATGCTCATCTGGCAAATCGTGTCGAGGATCTCGACGTACTCGGCAACCAGCGCGCCGCGCACGGCGGCGACGGCCCCGATCGTTCCCACGACGAGGACCGTGACGAGGATGATCCATTCGAGAGCGATCGTGCCCCGCCGTCGCGTGCGGTTTGCGGGCAGACGTCGTTTGCGCATGGGGCTATTCCAGGGTGGCGACAGAACTGGTTTTAAAAGTGCGGCCGGTGAAGTCGATTCCATAAGGCTTCAAAATGTTCAAGAAGGGGGGCGCCGTCAGGCTCACCCATAGAGTCACGCGCACCTCGTCGGCGTCGAGCAGGGGAGCAGCGGGCGGAGTGCAAGCCAGCGTGCCGCGCGTTTCGAGGGGCAACTCTCCTTGGGCGAGCACGAGCGCGGCATCCCGGCCGATGGCAATGCGGTGCCCGGCGAGCACCCGCTCGACCACGGCGACCAGTTCGTCGGCGTCGGCTCCTTTGCCCGCTTCGCGGGCGGCGACGGTGGCCGCGTGCGACACCGCCTGCTTGACGATCAGCGCCAAACCGAACTGCACCGCCGCCAGGGAGGCGACGATCAGCACCATGAGCACCAGGATCGACTCGAACGTCGTGGACCCGCGACGCGAGCGGCGGGAACGAGTTCGTCTGCCAACGGCCATAGGGGTAACTCCGGCGAGCGGTTCGCGAAATGTTTTGGAAGGCACTTCGCATGCCGGCCCCTGCGAGTCGAGCGCTACAGGCGAAAATGGCATCTCAGCGACGCTGCGCGTTGCCGTTATGAAACGCGATGTTGCAGCCCGTCATCATCGGGTGTTGTTTGACCGGCAGATGCACGCTGGCACGCGGCTTGCAAATCGAGGATCGGCTTCTGCCCAACCTGCCGCCGAAGGAAACCAAGATGAGCCCGTCGCCGGCCGCGATCGACAGAAAACAGCCCGCGCGTCGTGGCGGGATCGTCGTCGAAATGATCCTGGTGCTGGTCGTGCTGATTCTCGTCACCTTGGGAATCGTGCAGTTCGGCATGTTTTTGGCCAATGCCGAGCAGGTGGCGCTGGCCGTCCGCGTCGGGGCACTCGAGGCCTCGCAGACGCCCGCTCTTTCCTGGCAGGAAGGAGACAGCGTTCCGGAATGTGTGCTCTCTGCGATTGGGCATCAACTCGAAAGCTCGGGCATCCAGTTCTGCCAGGTGCGGCTCGAACACAACGTCCATCCCGATCGTCTGGCAGTTGCCCTGCGGTCGGCCGATGACGGCGGTGAAACCCCGACGCAGTCGAACCTGAACGCGGCCCCAGCCGGTTCATACGTGCGCGTGACCGTGTGCGTCCCGCTGAGCGAAGTGCTGCCCGAGCAATTGTCTTTCTTGGGCGAGCGAATCTACGGTGCGAGTAAGACCTACCAACACTCGGCCACCTTTCGCTATGAACTAGACCAGCCGTAATCATTCCCATGCGCACTACTCGCCACTACGCGATCCGCCGTCGCGGCTGGGCCAGTCTCTGGCTGGTGATCTGGCTCCCCGCGCTCTTGGTGCTCTTCTCGGCCCTGTTGGGGATCGCCAACTTGTGGCTGGCGCGGGTCGAACTCGAAAACGCCCTCGAAGCGGCTGCCTTGGCCGCCATCAAGGAGTGGGGAGATCAGCGCGGGGGCGATACCTCTCAACCGCGGCAAGTGGGCATCGAGTTTGCCAGCCTCAATTCCATTCGAGGCAAGCCGCTGGCAATCGGTGACAAAGACGACGGCAATCTGATCTTCGGCGCGATCGACAGCAGCGATCCCGACCGCGTCGTGTTCGATGCCGGGATTTGCCCCACGGGTGAATCTGCCGCGCGGAAGTTCGGCGTGCGCGCCCAGGCGCTGGTTCCGGTGCGCTCGTTCGGCTCGATCTTTCTCGGCCGCATCACCGGTCAATCGGTGCAGGCCAAGGCCACCGCCGAGTACGACTGCCAGACCGGCCGCGTCCGGCTGGTCCGGATCGACGAGTTCATTCGCGATTAGGTGGCCGCACGCGTCTAATACGCGTTCTGCGGTTTGAGCAGCACAAAGACCGTGCGGAACAGGATTTTCACGTCGAGCCACAGCGACCACTCGCGGATGTACTCGTGGTCGCACTCGACGCGGCGCTGCATCTTTTCGAGCGTGTCGGTCTCGCCCCGCCAGCCGCGAACTTGCGCCAGGCCGGTAATGCCCGGCTTGATCTTGTGGCGCAGCATGTAGCCTTCGATCATTTTGCGGTACTGCTCGTTGTGGGCGGCGGCGTGCGGCCGCGGGCCGACCAGCGACATGCTGCCGCTCAACACGTTGAACAACTGCGGCAGCTCGTCGAGCGAGGTCTTTCGCAAAATAGCGCCCAGCCGCGTGATTCGCGCGTCTTGCCGAGTCGCCTGAGTCACGGCGTGCCCATCCTCGCAGACGGTCATGCTGCGGAACTTCCAAACCAGGATCTCTTGCCCGTCCAGGCCATATCGCCGTTGGCGAAAGAAAACCGGCCCGCGGCTGGTCAGTTTGATGGCCAGCGCGATTAGCACCATCGCCGGACCGATGATGAGCAGCGTCAGTCCCCCGATGGCCAGGTCGAACAGCCGTTTAAAAACACCATCGACGCCGTACAACGGGTTTTCAAAGACGCTGACCGCCGGTAAGCCGCCGATGTCGGTCCAGCGTGAGTGGAGCAATTGAAATACGAAGAAATCGGGCACGATATAGACCGAGGCGGTCGTGTCGGCCAGCTTGCTCAGGACGCCGCGAATCCGTTCTTCGGCCCGCATCGGAAAGGTGATGTAGATGCGGTCGATGAAGCCGGCCCGCGCGTCGGCCACCAGATCGTCGATGTGGCCAATTCGCTGTTTCAGGCCCGGCGGTAATTCGGGCACCCGGTCTTGCGGGCGATCTTCGTAAAAGCCGGCCAGCTTCAGGCCGAGTTCGGGGGCGGCCACTATGTTCCGCCCCAGTTGAATGCCCAAATCCGTCACGCCCACGATCGCGCACGGCTTGGTGTTCAGCCCGCGCACCCAGAGCGACCGCTGAAACGACTTCAACAGGCCATGCCCCAAGATCATGAACATCGGGGTCGCCAGCAGCCAAACGCAAAGCAGCAGCCGCGGATACTCGACCAGCCGGCCGGCGGCAAAGCCCAACGCAGCCAGCAGCAGAAAGGAGATCGTCCACGAGCAGAGCGTGGTATAGGCTTCGCGATCGCCCGAGACCCCTTGCCAGCTCCGATACATCCCCGCCAGTTCCGCCACCAGATAATGCACGATGATCGCCAGGGCGGCGGGAAGCAGGAAGTCGAGCGGCGGCCGGGCGATGACCCAAGCCGCCAGGCTCAGCCCCCCCACGACGGAGGCAGCATCGACCAGCCGATAGAGAAACCCGACGAGTGACAACTGCTGATGAATGCGTCGTGCTGGGAGTCCCATGGCAGGTCCGTTTGTTACAAAGAGTTGGCCGGGGCAACCTCGTATCGCCCGCTGTGGGAATATAGGTTGGGGTGGGGATTCGGATTAGGAACTGCAATCGCGCAAGGGCGATACTCGGCCGGTTGTATCGAATACAATGCGCGTATCGCTTTTCGACCCAGGCGCAAGCGGCCTTCGACAGCCTCAGGAGCGACAGTCATGGTTGCCAGGTTTGGGTGGAAATTGAGGGAAATCACTCGAAATTCCTCGCTGCTGGCGCTGGCGATGTTGTCCGGCTGCGGCAGGCCAGCGGCTGCTCCCACCCCACCCGCCAAAGCCAAGCCGGCCCCTCCGCTTGCGGAGGTAAGCGCGCCGCCAAAATCGGACGACGTAGTCGCGGTTGCGGAAATGGAGGCCGACGCTTTGCCCCCAGTCGCCGAACCTGCGCCTCCCACGTTTGCCACCGAGCGGATTTTGCTGCTCGCGCCGCGCAATCCGCTGCTCATTGAGTTTCAGTTATCGATCGACGGCCGGCCGCATACCGCGGCGATGGATGGGCTGGTGGAAGAGGTGCTGAAGCTGGCCGATTTCGATGCCGACGGCCGCCCGACCTGGCAAGAGGTGGTCGCCAGCAAGCGGTTCAAGTACGGGCAGTTTGGCAACCTGCCGATAGCGGGCGAGAACGAATATAAGCAGATCATCGAGCGGTACGATACCGATCGGGATGGGGCGGTCGATGCCGGCGAACTGCCGCGCTTTCTTACTCGCAACGCTGGCAGCTCGCGGGCCTTTTCGGTTCGCGGCACCGCCGACGCTCGCTATACGAGCCGCCACAACTCGCCGCTGTGGAAGCTGCTCGACGAGGACGAAGACGGCGCGCTCTCGTCCGCGGAGCTTGGCCAGGCCCCCTTGCAGGTGCTCAGCCGGGATACCGATGACGACGAGATTGTGCAGCCCGGCGACCTGAATCCGCGGGCGGCGCTCAATCCCGCCATGAACAACCAGCGCCGCCGCCGGGGACCGACGCTCGTCGTGCGCTTGGGCGAAAATGCCGACTGGGACAGCATTCGCTTGCAGCTCGAACGGGACTACGGGGGAAATCGCTACTTGCAGGCCGATGCGTTTCCGCTGACCCCCGAGCTGTTCCAGCATTTGGACGCCGACGGCGACGGCAAGCTGCTCAAGGCCGAGTATTCGGCTCTGAACGAGGCATCGCCGCACCTGGTGATCGCCGCGAGCTTTGGCCGACTGCGGGAGGGCGAGGCTCCTGCCGAGCTTCAGATTCGGGAGGGCGAGGCGCGGGAGAGCGAGGCTCCTGCCGAGCCACCCCCCGCCGCCACGCTGCGCCTGGTCAGCATTGCCGAGGGGCTTGCCAGCGACACTTCGCCCGTCGTTTCCCCCAACCGTTTGACGTTGCACGTCGCCGGCGTGGCGCTCACGTTTTACGTCAACGACACCGTGGCGGGCGGAGATTTCGAGGCCCAGGCCCAGCAGACGCTCACGATGCTGGATGCCGATAAGAATGGCTATCTGGAAAAAACCGAAGTGCCGGAAAGCGGCGCGACGCAGCTTGGCCAGTTTGAAGCGGTCGATGCCGACGAGGATGGCAAGGCGTTTCCCGCTGAGATCGCGGCCTTTTTGAAGCAGCAGCAAGCCGGGTTGCGGGCGCAGGTTCACGCCCGGGCCTCCGACCGGGAAGATGCTCTGTTCGCCACGCTCGACCAGAACCAAGACGAGCGGCTCGACGCCCGCGAAATCGACCAGATCGCCGAGCGGCTGATGCTGCTCGACCGCAGCGGCGACGGCCTGGTGACGGGCGACGAGCTTGCCGAATTCCTGGTCGTGGGCCTGGCCCGCGGCAATCTGGAAAATATGGACGCCCTGTTCGCGCCGCCGCCGCTAGTCGTGCAAACGCCGGCGGAGGACACGCCCCGCTGGTTCACCGCGATGGACGGCAACCGCGACGGCACGATCAGCCCCCGCGAATTTCTCGGGCCCCCCGACACGTTTTCGACGCTCGACACCACGGGCGACGGGCTGATCGAAGTGGCCGAGGCGAAAGACTTCGCTGCGGTTCCGTAACGGTTGGATCGAGGCGTCTGCCCCTTTGCATTAAGAACGAGGGCGATGAAGTTCCAGGGCGGATGGCCTCGGCCGTCCATCGTCGTGAGGAATCGAAAATCATGCTCCGCGCTACTTTCCTGTCGCTCGTTGGCTGGCTCCTCGCGATTTGCGCGCTCGCCGCCGATGGCCCATTTCTTTCCAACGGCCTGAAAATCGGCGAGGTCGCTACCGATTCGGCCATCGTCTGGACCCGCCTGACCGGCCCCCGCGCGGAGGGCGGCGCGGTGCCGGGCAAGCCCGGCTCGGTGCGGCTCGCCGTTTCGACCCGGGCCGACCTGACCGACGCCAAGGAGTTTCCCGCGGTGCTGGCCCAGGCCGAGAGTGACTTCACCGCCACTTGGAAGCTCGAAAACCTGCGGCCGGCGACGAAGTATTACGTGCGCCTCACCGCCCATGCCGACGCGACCGGCCCGCCTACCGTCCGGCTGGATGCGAGCTTTACCACCGCCCCGCCCCCCGACGAATGGCACGATCTGCGGTTCGCGGTCATGTCGTGCCAGGGTTGGACCGACCAGGACGATCCCGGCGGCTTTTTGATCTATCCGTCGATGCACAAAACCGGGGCCAGCTTTTACGTTGCCACCGGCGACAACGTCTATTACGACAACGACCCGCCCGAGGCCACCACCGTGCCGCTCGCTAGGCTGCACTGGAACCGGATGTACGGCCTGCCGCTGTTGGTCGAATTTCATCGCCATGTGCCGGGCTACTGGCAGAAGGACGACCACGACGTACTGCGGAACGACGCCTGGCCCAAGCCGGGGCAAACGGCCGATCCCGACGAGCCGCTCACCGGGCCGCTCACGTTTGCCAAGGGGCAGCGGATCTTTCGCGAGCAGGTGCCGCTGGGCGAGAAGACCTACCGCACGTTCCGCTGGGGACGCGGCGTGCAAATCTGGCTGGTCGAGGGACGCGACTTCCGCTCGCCCAACAACCTGCCCGACGGCCCGGAAAAAACGATCTGGGGGCCCGAGCAACTCGCCTGGCTGAAGGCGAGCTTGCTCGCCAGCGACGCCGAGTTTCGCATCCTGATCAGCCCGACGCCGATCGTCGGTCCCGACCGGGAGAAGAAGGCCGACAACCACGCCAACCGGGCCTTTGCGCACGAAGGGAATGCCTTCCGCGCGTGGACGAAAGAAAAGAAGCTCGACAACCTGTTCGTCTGCTGCGGTGACCGCCACTGGCAATACCACTCGGTCGATCCGGCCAGCGGCCTGCACGAATTCGCGGTCGGCGCGGCCAGCGACCAGCACGCCGGCGGCTCGCCCGGCCTGGACGCGGACTATCAACAGTTCCACCGCGTGAAAGGGGGCTTTCTCACGGCGCAAGTCTCGCGCGAGCGGGGCCGCCCCACGATCGCCCTGCGCCATCACGACGTCCACGGCGCGGTGGTCAACGAGCATGTCGCTCGGCGGCCGTAGGACGGATTTCCCAATCCGCCGTTGCGACGGATTCCAAATCCGTCCTACCCATGCACCGGCTTGGCCGGCGGGTGGAAAAAGAGCAATAGCAGCACCGCGGCGATCACCGCCGCGCCCGAGGGATAAAGCAGCAGCGGGTTGTACTGCACCACGCCCTCGACCGTGTACGCATCCTGCAGCGAGCGCCAGATGAACCGCGAGGCGATGGGCCCCATCCCCAGGATCAAAAAGTTGAACAGCCCCTGGGCGCTGGTGCGGGCATCCTTGGGAAAGACCTCGTCCACAAAGATGTACAGCGTGGCAAAGAAAAACGCATAGCAAATGCCGTGCAACACGTTCACCGCCACCGCCACATAGGGATCGGGAAACAGGGCAAACACCGCAAAGCGGGCGGCATGGCCGAGAATGCCGATCACCATCGTGTATCGCCAGCCGAAGGTTTTCAGGACGTAGCCCAGCATGGCCATCGTCGCGATCTCGGCCACCTGGCCGACGCTCATCGCCGGCTGGATCCAGTTCGGGGGGACGCCGACCGTTTCGAGGTACGTAAAGGCATAAAAGAAGAAGCCATCGTGAACGGTCGCGTCGATAAAGGTGACGATAAACAGCACCAGCAGGAAGGGATGCTTGAGCAGCTTCATCGCTTCGAGCCAGGCCAACTGGTTCTCGCCCGCCTTGGCCGGCCGTGGCGGGGTGTGTGGCAAAACCAGGCTGAAACCCGCCAGCAGAAGCGAGGCGATCCCCGACGTGACGAACGCCCAGCACTTGCCTTCGTTGAGGGCCTGGCCGCTCAGCGGGGTGCCCAGGGCGGTTCCCAGCCAGCCGACAAAGCCTTCGGTCGCCTCGGTCGCGGCCAGCTTGGCATCGACGGCCGCCCAATCGACCAGGATGAAAATGAAGGGCCAACTGGCGGCGATCCAGCCGATGGTGCCCCACAGCCGGACGGGACCGAAGTCCTTTTGGGCGTCCTGCAGGTTCGCGAAGGCGACGGTGTTGGTCACCGTCATCGTGGGGACGTAAAACAGGCAATGCACCGCCATGCAGGCGAAAAACAGCCAGAAATTCGGGGTGGCGCCCGAGTCGCCAAAGGCCTGAAACGAGAGGTAGGCGAAGCCGAGCATCGCCAGGCCGCCGATCAAGTGGCTGAAGGCGAGGAACCGCTCGGCTGCGAAGTTCCGATCGACGAACTGATTGCTCAGAAACATCGCCAGAATGGCCGAGACCGGAAAGCAGATATTGAGCAGGTCTTGCTGCCAGCCGAGGAAGTTTAGGCCGTCTTTGGCAAAAAAGCTGAAGCTCAGCGGCAGCCACGCGCCCCAGATGAAGAACTCCAGAAACATCATCACGGACAATCGGGTGCGGATCATCGACATCGAGTGCCTCGGGCAAACAACGGTGCGAAACGGATGCGAAGGGCAAAACCGGCGGGCGAAGTGTTTCGGATTCTAACTGGGCGGGCCAGGGGAGGGAAGCGCTTTTGGCAAGCTTGCGCTGGGCCACCTGAGGAGTCGGAGTCATGCCTTCAAAAATCCACAAGGCCGCCTGGCTGACACGCGGCGCGGGCATTTTGGCCAAGCGGGGCAAATATGCACTCACTTCTGGGGAAAGCCGCTAGGAGGGAGCCGACGGGCGGCGCGGATGGCACGCTCGTGGTTGGTCAGTGGTTGCTGGAGCGCTGCGGCCAGCGACTGGCAATAATGAACCAGGGCGATCAGGTCCGCTTCCGCCAGGCTGGGACTGGCAGGATGCGGCGTGCCGAGCATGCCCAGACGAATCCGCCGGTAGAGCGATTCGCCGCTTGGCCCCCCTTTCATCGGCTCGCGGACCAAGTTGCGGGGCACCGTCGGGCGGCCTTCGTCGTCCAACATCGCCGCGGCCGACGCACCGGTTCCGTCGTCGCCGTGGCAATGCTGGCAACCGCTTTTGAAATACAGCACTTTGCCGCGGGCCAGCGATTCGGCGCTAGTGGGGCCGATCGCGGGGACGGGCAGAACCTGCTCGGCTGCCGGTGCTGCCTCCTCGGAAAGCCGCGTGCGATAGAGCTGCTGCACGTCGCGGGCCAGTTGCTGGCGCTCGGCGGCGGGCAGTCCGGCAAAGTCTGGCATCGAAGTTCCGGGAATCCCCAGCCGCAGCACCGCGTCGATATCGTCCAGGCTCGGCGTCAGATCGAGCGTGCTAACCAGGCGGTACTTGTCCGCACGCAGGTTTCGCGGCCGGGGATACAGGTGCCGGGCAGCCCGCCCCGCGCCATTGCCATTCGCGCCGTGGCAGGCGGCGCAGTGCTCGGCATAGAGTGGAGAAACCGACGCTACAGTCGGTTCCGGACGCGGCTCAGCCAACAGGCGCTGTAGCTCGGCGGAGGCAATCGCGTCGCTGGGGTCGATGCCGATTCGCCGCTGCAACTCGCCTGCCTGGCGCGAGTAGCCCTGCGCGTCGTCGATGCGGGCGAACAGCTTCGCCGAGCGGGCGAAATCTCCCGCATAAGCAAAGTTACTCGCCGCGGCCCGCAGGGATTCGGCGATGTGCGGCCCTTCGAGATCGGCTTGTTTGAACCAGCGTGCTGCCGCTGCGTAGTCGCCCGCTTCGTAAGCGGTCTCTCCCAGTTCCAGTGCGGCGCTCGCGGAAGCCTCGGCCGGATCGGCGGGTGGCCGGAGCACGCGGCGGGCGTCGTCCAGGCGGCCCAACTTTCGCAAGACGCGCGCCAGGCCGAGCCGGGCCGATTCACGCTGACCAGCGGCTCGATACACCGCGGCGGCGTGCGGCAGGGCTTCGTTCAGCAGATATTGTTCTTCGAGAAGCCTGGCCAAGGCGTTGTGAGCCGGCTCGTGGCCCGGTTGCGCTTGCAAGGTTTTCTCGAACTCGGCGCGGGCCGCTTCCCGGTTGCCTGCCGCCGCCGCACAAACGCCGCGCAAGTGCGCCGCTTCCGCCTCGTCGGCCGGATCGGTTGCCCAGGCGTCGCTCAAGCTCTCGGCTTGGTCGATCGCCTGGCTGTTTTCCGCCCGCTGGGTCAGCAAACCTTGCACGACAGCCTCGGCCGCTTCGCGCGGGGTGGCGCCGTCGGTCAACAGTTCGTCGTAGTCGCCGCGCGAGACGCTCCCGTCCTCGCCCCAACGCACATCGCCCAAGCGGCGCGCCAGGCGAAGCGGCTCGTCCGGGGCGCCGTGCTCCTCGGCCGACTCGATCGCCCGCTGCCAGGCGTCGCGCTCTCCCAGGCGGCGGAAGCAGTCCGCGCGCAAGAGGTCGGTGCAGTAGTCGCCGGGATTCACCCGCTCGGCCCAGTCGAGCGATCGCACTGCTGGGCCGATAGCGGCGGCATCCAGGCGGCGGGCAGCAGTTTGCCGCGCATACCAGGCAGCCGCGGATCGCCCGAACAGCGCGACCGCCAGCACCGCCACCAACAGCCCCGCCAGCGCCGCGCGCCACCGCCAAGTTCGGGCAGCGGAGGGTGCTAGTGGCGGGTTTGGGTCGGGCGGGCTCTCCATGCCACGAGTGTAACCGACGATGCGGCCAAGGTCGAACGTGGCGCGCACGAAGGCGGTACACTAACATCCTGGCGGTGGACGAGGTTTCGATCGAAGGAGTTGTTAGTGCGCGCGTTATTCGCCTGCTTGTCAGTGGCCTGTTTTCTCGGGTGCGCGCCGGGCGGCAGCGCGACCGTGGATCTGGCGCAGCTCGACAAAGACCAGCCGACAGCGCCGCTGACCGCCGCCGACCAGCGGCGGGTGGCGGCCTTTTGCGGCGACTGCCACGCCATGCCGCGGGCGGAAAGCTTTCCCCGCGACCGCTGGCACTTCGAGGTGAAAAAGGGGTACGAGTTCTACGCCAAGTCGGGCCGCAGCGACCTCGACCCGCCTCCCATGCATCTGGCGCTGGCCTACTATCGCGCCCGCGCGCCCCAGGCGCTCGTTTATCCGCCCGCGCAACACGCCGCGGGGGAGTCGCCCGTCAAGTTCGTTACGGAGAACCTGTTTCTCGATTCCGCAGCCGGCGTGTTGCCTGAGATTGCTCACTTGCAATGGACCCGGCTGGCGCCCGACGAGGCCCCCGTGCTAGTCGCCTGCGACATGCGTTACGGGCATGTGGTGGCGATCGACCTGCGGCCTGAAAATCGCGCAGGCCCCCGACTGCTGGCTCAGTTGCGCAACCCGTGCCACGTCGAAGCCTGCGATTTGGACGGCAACGGCACGACCGACCTGGTCGTGGCCGATCTGGGCAGCTTCCTGCCGGCCGAGCACGACCGGGGCCGGGTGGTGTGGCTCGATCGCCCCGTGGGCGAGCCGACTTACGAAGTCCGCGAACTGGCGACGGGGTTGGGCCGCGTGGCCGACGTGCGGGCGATCGACGTCGATGGCGACGGCCGGCTGGAACTGATCGTCGCCGAGTTCGGCTGGCAGCAGACGGGCAGCATTCTGCTCTTGCGCAACGGGGCGACGGAGGGGGAGAGGCCGCGCTTCGAGAGCGAGACAATCGATGATCGCCCGGGAACGATCCATGTGCCGGTTCACGATTTCAACGCCGACGGGCGGCCCGATTTCGCCGCCCTGGTGAGCCAGGAATACGAGACGGTCGATCTGTTTATGAATGCCGGCGGGGGGCGTTTTGCCCGGCACAACGTCTGGGCGGGGCCCGACCTGACGTTCGGCGCCAGCGGTCTGGAACTGGTCGATCTGGATGGCGACTTGGACAGCGACATCCTGCTGACCAACGGCGACGCGTTCGACAATGCTTATGCCAGCCCAGGGCACGGCGTGCGGTGGCTGGAAAATCGGGGCGGTTTCGAGTTCGTCCACCACCCGCTCACCGAGTTGCCCGGCGTCTATCGGGCGCTGCCGGCCGATTTCGACGGAGACAAAGATCAAGACATCGTCGCGGTGGCCTGGCTGCCGCCCAAGGTGCAGCCGGCGACTTTGCGCGAGGCCCCGCTGGCGGCAATCGTGTTGTTAGAGCAAACGGCGCCGGGCGAATTTGCGCGGCACACGCTCGAGCGCGGCCTGCCCGCGTATGCCACGGTGGCCGTCGGCGATTTCGACGCCGACGGCGC
>JBBDYF010000187.1:0-2891 GCA_040901775.1 Pirellulaceae bacterium
AGATCGACGTCCCACAGCACCGGCTTGCGGTGGTAGGCGACGGTGACGTCGTGGATGTCGAGGATGGAAGACATGTAAAGCACTAAATCCTAAATTCTAATGACGAACGGCATTAGACATTAGGATTTAGTCATTAGTCATTGCTTATTGGAGAGCCTGGACGATCGTCTGGACGTTGTGCTTGACCATTCCTTCGTAGGTTCCTTCGGGCGTGCCGGCGGGGCCCATCGCGTCGGAAAAGAGCTCGCCGCCAATCTCGACCGGGTGATTCTGGGCGGCGC
The DNA here is from genome assembly GCA_040901775.1 of Pirellulaceae bacterium. Taxonomy (GTDB): domain Bacteria; phylum Planctomycetota; class Planctomycetia; order Pirellulales; family Pirellulaceae; genus CAYLLN01. Next base: position 282 of record JBBDYF010000187.1, read on the forward strand.
AACCTTCCAGCAGCGAGCGGATGTTTTGATCGGCGACGCTCGTTTCAACAAATACCGCCTTGATCTTCCGCTCGACGAGAAAATCGACCAGCTCATTGACGTGCCGCACGCCCGCTTCGCTGTCGGTGCTGATTCCCTGAATGCCGCGCACGTCGATTCCGTAGGCCCGGCCGAAGTAACGAAAGGCGTCGTGCGCGGTGATCAGCACGCGGCGATCTTCCGGAATGGTTGCGAGTTGCTCCTGGGCATAGGTGTGCAGTTCGGCCAGCCGGGCCTGGTACGCTTCGGCATTGGCGCGGTACTCTTCGGCGTGCGGCGGATCGAACTGGCACAGCGCGTCGCGCACCGCGCCGGCCGCTTCGCTCCACAGCGAGACGTCGAACCAGACGTGCGGATCGTGCGCGCCGTGCTCGTCGGTCAGCAGGCGGTCGGTCGCAATCCGCTCGGCCACGGCGAGCGTCGGCCGCCGCCGGCCCATCCGCTCGAGCAGCTCGGCCAGCTTCCCTTCCAAATGTAGTCCCGAATAGAAAATGATGTCGGCCTGGCTCAACTGGCCGACATCGGCCGGCGAAGCCTTGTACAGGTGCGGATCGACCCCCGCCCCCATTAGCGGCGCGACCCGGACGTGCGAGCCGCCAATGTTCCGGGCCAAGTCGGCGACCATGCCGGTCGTTGCGACGACCTGGATCGGATAGCTGCCGGCGTATTTCGTGGTAATGGCGTGCGGCTCGTGGTCGTGACCAGCCTCGCCCTCGCCTCGTGTGCTGACGGCGGCGGGTCCGCAGCCACTTAGCGACAAACCTATCAGTACCAATACGAGCAGCATAACTTGACGACGCAAACGAGTTGCGCTGGCAGCAGGCAGCGGGTGCATGAGTCGGTTTTCCTCTTTTTGCTCGGCGAGCAACCCGCTCGAACGGCCAAGATTTCTGAGTATCAAAACACAGTTTTTGATCGCTCAAAATTATTGGCCATAAAGCGAGCTGTGTCAAGGGGAGCTTTCTGCCAGCACCTAATCCTGGGTTGGCGTGACGATTTTTCGCCCGCCACCCATCGCATAGTATGCAACCACCCCGGCCAGAATGAGCACCGACCCGGCTGCGGTCTGGAGCCACTTGTCATAGAGCATGCTGGCGAGTGCGCCGGTAAAGGCGAGCAGATACAGGGCGGGCGTGATCGGATAGCCCCAGGTCTTGTAGGGCCGGTCCAGATCGGGGCGTTTCCAGCGGAGGACAAACACCGCGGCCACCGCCATCGCATAGAAAATGGAGCCGCCGAAAATCACGAAGTCGGTCAGCACGTCGAATGCGTCGCCGGGCGTGGCGGGGGCGGCAACGACGGAGGCGACTTCGCTCGCTGCGGTTGGCGGCGGCGGCGCGGCGGTCCAGGCATAGGCCACCAGCACCAGGACCAGCGACCACGCGCTTTGCGCCATGATGGCGTTGGCGGGCGTTTGGTAACGGCTGTGTACCTGGCGGATGGCGGCGGGAAAGAGGCGATCGCGCGCCATTGCAAAATAAATCCGTGGGCCGCAGAGCAGATTGGAGTTGAGCGCGCCAAACGTCGAAACCATCACGCACAGCGCGGCGACCCAGGCGCCGGCGCTGCCCAGCAGCAGCTTGCTGACGTCGGTGGCGACCGCGGGAGACTGCGCCACTTGATCCATCGGCAGCATCAAGTGATAGCTGAGATTTGCGCCGAGATAGACCGCAATGATGATCAGCATTCCGACGGTTAGCGCCAGTGGGACATTGCGCTGCGGGTTGCGAATCTCTTCCGCGACAGGGGCGATATTGATCCAACCGTCATAAGGCCAGAGCACCGCAATCGTGGCCAAGCCGATCGCCCGCCAGAAAACGGGCGATAAATCCGTCGGCCACATGGGCGAAAGATTCTGCACGTTGGCTTTTTGAGTGATAAACGGCCCCAAGATCAAAAACAGCAGGAAACCGAGTTTGATGACGGTCGTAATGTTTTGCAGTCGCGCGGCGGATCGAGTGCCGATCACGTTGACCCAGGTGCAGGCCAGTACCAGGGCAATGCTCACCAGGCACTGCGTCCAATGCGAGAGCGGCACAAACTGCGCGAACCAGCCCGGCAACAATCGTTGCGATTCGAGCGTTTCCAAAAAACTGTTGCCGTAGATCACTGTGGCGCAGGCCAGAGCGCCGAGCGAACCGGTGCGGACAATCCAAAACTCCGTCCAACCCCACAGGAACGCCCACAACCGGCCATAGGCTTCGCGCAGATAAACGTAGGGTCCGCCCGCCTGCGGAAGCATCGCCGCCAACTCGGCCAACGATAGCGACCCGCACAGCGTGACGAACCCGACGACTCCCCACACCAGAATGATGGGCCCAAAGCCATACGGCTGGCCCAGGTCGTCGGCAATCCGCGATGCCTTCAAAAAAATCCCGGAGCCGATGATCGAGCCGACGACGATCGCAATCGCGTCGAAGGGACCGAGCACGCGGGGAAGGGTTTCGATGGGCACGGGATCGGGTGTAGTCGGTTGGGTCATGCGTGGCAGGATAGCGGAAAACGAGTCGCGGGTCCAAAGTTCCCGCGTTCCGAGCCCCGAGCCCCGAGCCCCGAACGCTTCTGCGAAGC
>JBBDYF010000188.1:0-2848 GCA_040901775.1 Pirellulaceae bacterium
TGGCCTGGTGCTCGAAGGGGTCGTGCTGAGCGGCGACGGCGCTCGACGCATTGCGGCTGCACAAACGGCGCCGGCCAGCGCTGCCGTCGCGCTCGGCCAGCGGGTCGCCCAGACGCTGCTCGACCAGGGGGCGGCCAAACTGATTGCCGGCGCGCGCAGCGGCTGATCTTGCGGGTCGCTTCGCGCGGCATCGGCAGAATCTGCGGCTTGGCTGCGCCATTCCGGCCCGCGGCGAATCCGCCGCCAGGCATCTTTCAGCGGCCGTAAGTTCGCAGGGCCGCGCGACTTGACGCCGCTAGCAGCGGGCATTCTACCTGCCGCGATGATCGCCGGCACGCCCCTTGCTATTTGGGGATCGCAGCCGTGGGGGGCAACCACGGATAGCCATTGCAATGTACTACGGTCTTTACATGTCCGCCGCTGGCGCTCACGCGCAGAGCCAGAAGGTGGAAGTCCTCAGCAACAACCTGGCGAATGTCGATACCGTCGGCTTCAAGAAAGAGCTGGCGCTCTTGGAAGCCCGCGATAGCGAGGCGATCGAGCGCGGACTCGATTGGCGCGGCTCGCGTTCGCTCAACGATATCGGCGGGGGCATTCGCATGCCGGCCACCGCCACCGACTTTCAAGTGGGGGCCTTCCAACAGACCGGCATTCCGACCGACTTTGCCCTGGAATCGCCCGACGATTTCTTTCTGGTCGGTCGCGGCGGCGAGAAACTGCTCACGCGGGCCGGCAATTTCACCGTCAATCAGGAAGGGCGGTTGTTAACCCAAGCAGGCGATCCGGTGCTCAACAACGAAGAAGCGCCGATCCAACTCGACCCGACGCTCCCTTGGCGCGTCCTGCCGGGGGGCGTGATCGACCAGTTCGGCGACCAGTTCGAGTTGGGCCTGGCCCGCCCCGCCAACCGGAACGATCTCCGCAAGGTCGGCACGAACTACTTTGCCAGCGACGAGGCGAAGGTCGCTGCCGTGCCGGCCGATCAGCGGCAAGTCCGCAATGGCTGGCAAGAGCTGTCGTCGGTCAACCCGGTCCAAGAGATGGTCGAGCTGATCTCGGCCTCGCGGACCTACGAAACGAACATTCGCCTGATCCAACAGCACGACGGGATGACCAACTCGTTGATCGGCCGCATGTTGCGCGCGACGTAACGGCCCTCCGACCTCCGACCTCCGACCTCCGACCTCCGACCTCCGACCTCTGACCCCTGATCCCCTGACCCGCGGAGCCGCCCATGAGCGTACAGACCCTCTACACCGCCGCGACCGGCATGGAGTCGCTGCAGACGAAGCTCGACGTGATCGCCAATAATCTGGCGAACGTTAACACGACCGGGTTCAAGGCGGGCCGGGCGAACTTTGAAGACCTGTTCTATCGCACCGATGAATTTCCCGGCAAGCTCGACGCGGCCGGCAATTTGACCGCCACCGGCACCCAAATCGGCTTGGGTGCCCGCGTGTCGAGCGTGCAGACCGACTTTCGCCAGGGGGCGTTTCAGGAAACGGGCGAGGCGCTGGATGTCGCCGTCGAGGGACAAGGCTTTTTCAAAGTCAGCGATCCGGTGACCGGTCAGCCGCTCTACACCCGGGCCGGCAACTTCTCGCTCAATGCCAACAGCCAACTGGTGATCGGCTCGGCTCAGACGGGCCGGCTGACCGATCCAGCCCTGTCGTTTTCGCCCGATACGCTGGCGATCTCGATTACACCCGATGGCCAGGTGCTCGCTCAGTTGCCCGGCCAAGCCCAGATGTCGAACGTGGGACAGTTGCAGCTCGCCATGTTTCCCGATTCCGAGGGACTGCTCAAGCTGGGCGAAAACTTGTACGCGGCGACCGACGCCTCGGGCGCCGAGACGACCGTCAACCCGGGTGCGCAAGGGGCGGGCGTGCTGCGGCAAGGCTTTTTAGAAGCCTCGAACGTCGAGCCGGTCAAGCAGTTGATCGACCTGATCACAACGCAGCGCTCGTTCGAACTCAACTCGCGAGCCATTCAGGCGGGCGATCAAATCCTGCAACTCATTTCGAACCTGGGCCGCGTTTAAGCCGCCTAACTCCTTTTCCCATGACATCCAAGCAAATGCGTAAAACGCTGTTCTGCTTTGTGCTGTTCGTCGCCAGCGGCGCAGCGGCCGAGGGAGCCGAGGGGGCCGAGGGGGCCGAGATTCGCCTGCGGGCGGACGCCGAAAGCGCCGGCCCGATCGTCCGCCTGGGAGACGTGGCCGAGATCGAGGGCGAACTGGCCGCGCAGGGTAGCGTGCTGGCCGATATCGCCTTGTTCCCCGTTCCCGCCAAGGGAGCGTCCCGGATTCTGCGGCGGCAGGAACTGCGGCAACTGCTTGCACTGTGCGACGTCGATCTGAAGGGCTGCCAGTTTTCGGGTGCGGAAAGTGTCGTCATTCAGGCGGCCGCGACCCACGACCGGATCCTCATCCGCCCGGCGCTGCACTTGATTCCCGCCAGTTCGCACGTGCGGCTGGTGCCGAAGCAGCCGCTGGCCAAACCCGCCGCCGCGGAGGACGAGGAAGAGCTGCCGCCGCTGGTGAAGCGCAACAGCAGCGTCACCGTGCATGCGCGGGCCGCCGGAGTGCGGATAACGACGTCGGGCAAGGCCCTGGCCGAGGGAATCCACGGCGAGAGCATTCCGGTCGAACTGGCCGACAGTCGCGAACGGATTCTGGCCCGGGTAATCGCCCCGCAAGTCGTCGAGATTCGGGCCCCCGGCGCGGTCGCCGCGGCCGTCGCACCCGCAGCGAACCTGCCCGCCCCGACCTTGCCCGCTCCCTCGAATTAGCCATTTGACCCGCCCATTGCAGCAGGCTCATTGCAACCAGCGAAGCGCACATGCGAAC
>JBBDYF010000189.1:0-19562 GCA_040901775.1 Pirellulaceae bacterium
TCGTCGTCGCTCACCGCCGTTTGCAGGAAGGTGTCCCAGTTCACCAGCCGCTTGCCGCGATAGATCAGCCCTTTGCTGAACAGGTCGAAGAACGTTTGCCGGACGGCCCGCGAACACCCTTCGTCGAAGGTGAAGCGGAGGCGCTCCCAGTCGCACGAGCAGCCCATCTGTTTGAGCTGCGTCAAGATGCGGGCTTCGTATTGTACTTTCCACTCCCAGATTCGCTCGACGAGTTTCTCGCGACCCAAATCGTGCCGCGTTTTTCCTTCTTCCTCGCGCAGGCGGCGTTCGACCACTGCCTGGGTGGCGATCCCCGCGTGATCGGTCCCCGGCATCCAGAGCGTGTTGTAGCCCTGCATCCGGCGCATCCGAATTTGGATGTCTTGCAGGGTGTTGTTCAGGGCGTGCCCCAGGTGGAGCGCCCCGGTCACATTCGGCGGCGGGATGACGATGCTGTACGGCCCCTTGGTGGTATCGGGCTGTCCGGCCGCGGGGGGCTCGGCATGAAAGAAGCCGCGCGACTGCCACTCGCCGTATAGTCGGGCTTGCGCCTCGGTGAACTCAAAGCGGTTGGGAAGGGATTCGGGGGAGAACTGCGGCGTATCCATCAGAGTTTCTGGTTGAATTGCGAGAGTGTCGAAGCAAGCCAGGCTTCGTCGCCTGGTCGAATCGGAGGTTTGAGGGTCCGATTGTATTTCAAGAGGAGTTGATAAGCCGAGGTGTCATAGACACGCCCGAATCCAACCTGGAGATCTAAGTTCGCGTCGGGATCGCCGTTGCTAAGTGGAATGGCGAGCTTGGGCAGTGGTTGCCGCAACGTCCACTGAATGACATCGATTGCCGGACGACGTTTAACGCGATGCACCATCGCGCAATAGTCGGTCGTGTCGCGCAGCGGCTTGGTCGTAGCGGGGCGAAGCCCCGCGCGGAGCAAATCGATTTCCACGAGATTAGCCGAGCTGCGCAGGAGCGACTCGCGCTTTTCGTTGTACTCTCGGTTTCCATCGGCGTTCTTGGTCTTATTTGCCGGCGAAAGTAGTTCTATCACGGTCACGATCTCGTTGCTTTCGCGGTCGCGAATGAGCAAATAAGGCTCGCGATGCTCGAACGGCATCGGAGCAAAATAAGTTTCGACTTTGTGACCGGTGGCAGGCGCAGTCATGACGGCCACCGCAGACCTTTGCCGATCGTCGGAACCGACCTTGACCACATTGACATCTGGAAGAAATTGGTCGATCTCGTCGTCCAAGTGCTCCAGATACACCCGTCGTTCGACGATGGCAACATACTTGGGGATGATCTGCGGGACCAATTGAACTTTGATTTCCGACATCAACGTATGGTGAAAATCACCCCACTCTTCCATTTCTAAAAACGGGTCCATTCCCGGAAACGGCGATGGCATGGCAATGTACTCCTAGCTGAGTTCTCCGTATGGGAGTTCTCCGTGGCGACGCTGGTCCCACCCATTCTAACCGCCCGCCGCCGCTTCGTCCTTGGCCAGCTTGTACTCGATCGCATCGACCAGCGCCAGCCAACTCGCTTCAATGATGTTCTCGCTGACGCCGATCGTTCCCCAGACGTTGTGGTGGTCGGCCGATTCGATAATTACCCGAATCCGGGCCGCCGTGCCCGCCTCGCTGTTGACGACCCGTACCTTGTAGTCGATCAGCCGCATCTCGGAGAGGCCGGGAAAGTCGCCGGTCAGGGCCTTCCGCATGGCGGCGTCGAGGGCGTTCACCGGGCCGTCCCCTTCGGCCACTTCGTGCCGCTCCTGCCCCTTCACCCGCAGCTTGATCGTCGCTTCGGTCACCGGCTGGCCGTCCCCCAGGGTGCTCACCGCCACGGAATATTTGTTCCGCTGGAAGTGCGGCTGGAACAGGCCGGCCGCCCGGCGGACGAGCATGTCGAACGACGCCTCAGCCGCCTCGAACTGATAGCCCTGCGCCTCGAGATCGACCACCTGCTTCAATATCTTGTCCATCAACAGCTTGTCGTCGGTCAGCTTGTGCCGGGCGGTCAAGGCGGCGATGTTCGAACGGCCCGAAAGCTCGCTCACCAGGATCCGCCGCTCGTTGCCGACCAGCGCCGGGTCGAGATGCTCGTAGCTGCTGGTCGCCCGCGCGATCGCGTGAACGTGCATTCCCCCTTTGTGGGCGAAAGCGCTTTGGCCGACGAACGGCTGTCCGTTCCGGTGGTTCATATTGGCGGTCTCATAGACGAACCGCGACAGCTCGGTCAGATGCGTCAGCGACCGTCCGCCCAAAACCTGATACCTTTTTTTCAGCCCCAGGATGGCCATCACGCTGATCAGGTCGGCATTGCCGCACCGCTCGCCGATGCCGTTGATCGTTCCCTGAACCTGCACCGCGCCGGCATCGACCCCGGCCAGCGAATTGGCCACCGCCAGCTCGCAATCGTTGTGTGTATGAATGCCGACAGGAACGCCCAACGGCTGCAAGGCCCGGATCGCGGCCTGAGTATGCTGGGCAATCGACTCGGGCAGGGTTCCCCCGTTGGTGTCGCACAGGATGACGAGCTTGGCCCCCGCCTGGGCCGCGGCCAGAATCGTCTGCGCGGCGTACTCGGGGTTTGCCGTCAGACCGTCGAAAAAGTGCTCGGCGTCGTAGAACACCTCGCGTCCCTGGCTCGCCAGGTAGCCGACCGTCTCGGCGATCATGTCGAGATTTTCCTGCAAGCTCACCCGCAGGACTTCCGTCACATGGAAGTCCGACGTTTTGCCGACGATAGTCACCACCGGAGTCTCGGCCGCGATCAACGCTTGAATCCCCGGATCGTCCGCCGCCTTTAGCCCGCGGCGGCGGGTCATGCCAAAGGCGCACACCTTGCTGTGGCTCAGCGGCAACTGGCGGACCCGCTGAAAATACTCGGTGTCCTTGGGGTTGCTGGCGGGGTAGCCCCCCTCGACGTAATCGATCCCCAGTTCGTCCAGCCGGCGGGTGATCTGCAGCTTGTCCTCGAGCGACAGGCTGACTCCTTCGCCTTGGGTGCCGTCGCGGAGCGTGGTGTCGTAGATTTGGATGCTTCGCATGGCAAGAACAGTTTCAGGTTGCAAGCTCCAAGTTCCAAGTTTCAGGTTCCAGGATTCAACTTGAAACCTGAAACATGGAACTTGAAACTCTGCCTCGTTAAATAAAAAAGCCCTGAAACCGCCAGGGGTTTCAGGGCTTGCTTGATTTCGGTGATCTAACCGCTCGGCCCTTAAACCCGGAGGCTTCCAATAATCATCGCGACCTGGGCCACGCCGACGCGAGTCGGCTGCGGAAGAATCGTATTATAGGAAGTTTGGGTCATGGCTGAAGTCGGATTCAACGTCGGCATTCGTTGGAATAAACCCTATGTCCTGAACGCGGGGCTGTCAACGGCGGGAAATCTGGCGAGCGGGAGGGGGTGCAAGTCGCGGTTTGCAGATTGGCCTGGAGTGGGATTGCTAGAAGGGGGGTAAGTTGTGTGCTGTGAATTGAGGCGGAGGTTAAAGACAGGCAAAGGAGCCAAGGATGGCAAGAAACAAGGCGCTTGAGGAACGGGTGAAGACGTTGGTTGCGGAGATGCTGGCAGAGGAAGAAGGGGAAGGCCCGCTGGACAACATCAACGACATCGAAGACGCGATGGTTCGGGTTGGTGACCTGGTGGCTCGCGAGTTCGGCGTGCAGGCGCTGGCCGCTCATACCCGTCCGCTGTCTGAGGATCCCTGCTGTCCTGAATGTGGACATGTGGGGGAGCACCTCGGGAAAAGAGAGCGCGAGTTAATCACTCGCCGGGGCGAAGTTCCCCTCAGCGAAGCGAAGTGCCGCTGCCCCAAATGCTGAGCATGACCAGTGAAGTGTCGGCGACGGATTCTTGCCCCGAGCTTCCCGCAACATTCTGTGATCCCGGAAAAATGCGCGAGATTGCCAGGGAAATCAAGGGTTTTACGAGTGAGTCCCAGGTCTCGAATAAGGCGGACGAAGAGAAGGCCGACGAAGAGGCCGGTCCCGATTTCAAAGAGCGCATCGGACGACCAGAGATGCTGGTCAAAAGTTCTGGTCCGAAGGCGCCTGGCATCCCGCAATCTTTGCCCAGCCGGAATTTCCCTCCACCTGCCGGCCACACCCTGCCGATGCAACACAGACACACCCGGGCGATCCGGTCGGCTGCGCGCCCGGCTTGCATCCGGGACGACTCGTTGTGGAGAGAGGGCCATGGAAAGGAGTCTGTGGATTTCCTGGAGCCTGTTGGCCAGTCTGGCATTGGGCTGCGCCCAAGAGCCGCCGGAGCAGATCGCTCGTCGGCCGGGCCAAGAAGCTGAAGCAACGCCACACGGCGATTCCCACTTTGTCGTTCGCCCGCTCGATCCGGTGAATACTTCGGCGACACCCGCCGCTGGATTTTCCGCGGTTGGGCCAACGGCGGTCGATTCGCATCCCGCTAGCGAGCCGCTCCCCCTCGATCCGCCAGAGTGGCAGCCATCGCCGGCGCCACCGCTGGCCGAGGAACCATGGAGTCCAGAATTCGAGCTCGCGGAGCCGGGGTCCGACATGACCCCCGTTCCGTCGCCGGTGGACGCAGCCTTCAACCCACTTCGTCTGGAAGTCGCGCCTCCGCCTGTTCTTTCCAGAAGCAATCCATTGCGCGCGATGCGCGCGACCCAGAGCTTTAGCGCCGCGCCGCGGATGGCCGAGCGTTCGACGGGCGAGACCCCGTTTCCCACCGCCGAAGCCGTTGCGCCACCCACATTCCTAGCCGGCGAAGCGCCATCCGAGCCCGATTCGCCCGCCGCGTCGTTTCCCCAGACCGCGAGTCCTGCTTCGCCAGCACCTCCTGCCGGAGGAGCAGCGCCCGCCGATACGGTTCCCAGGGCGGTCTTCGCGCCAGAACCTGCGCCCGTCGATCCCGCGGCCAGCTACGACACGATTCAGGTCTTTTATGGGACCGATCGCCAGGCGATCGAGCCGCCCCTGGATAATCTGCCCGAACGGATTTCGCGCTTCCTGCCGGCCGCCATCGGCGCGCTAATCACACTCAGCCTGTGCCTCGTCGCGGCTGCGCGGCGCAAGCCGGCAATGTGGGTGCTCGCTTGCTGCGGCGTTTTGGTCAGCCTGGCTCTCGGTTACCAGGCGGCCAGCGGAACGCTGACAGCGGTTCGAAGTGCCGACCGGTCCGGGCCGCAATATACGAGCGGCCGCGCGATCGGTGGCGAAGTGCAACTGGGCGTTTGCGACGTGACCATTCCCCGCACGCACCAGGTGGGAGAGCTCGAGTCCCCCTCGATTTTGAGGCTGGAAGTCAAAGCCGATGCCGCCCGGCACGTTGTCCTGAGCAAGACCCAACGGCTGGAAGACGAACGGTTCTACGAGCTGCTGCGCGAGCGCGTGGCGGCCTCCCCGCGGAAGGAGCTATTCATTTTCGTGCATGGCTTCAACGTGTCGTTCGAGGACGCCGCCCGCCGAACCGCGCAGATTCATACCGACGTGAAGTTCGCAGGGGCTCCGATCTTCTTCAGTTGGCCGGCGCACGACAAGTTCATCCTGACCTACAACGCCGACGCCCAAAACGTGGCCTGGAGCGTCTCCCATCTGAAGCAATTCCTGCTCGGCGTCACCAAAAACAGCCGGGCCGAGTCGATCAACCTGATCGCGCACAGCATGGGAAACCGGGCGCTCACCGCGGCGCTCAAGCAGTTGCATCTCGAACTGCGCGACCAGGCGAAGCTGTTCAACCAGGTGATCCTGGCCGCGCCCGATATCGACGCCGACGAATTTCGCCACAGCATCGCGCCCGCCCTGACCCAGACGGCCGAGCGTATCACGCTGTATGCCTCGTCTCGCGACGAGGCGCTGGCGGCTTCGCAACTGGTGCATCGCGGCCCGCGCGCGGGCGACGCCGGTCGCGGACTGGTGGTGATTGCCGGCATCGACACGATCGACGTCACCGCCATCGACACCAGCCCCTGGGGGCACAGTTATTATGGCAGTTCGGATCCGGTGCTCCGCGACCTGGGGTTGTTGCTCATGCAGTCGATGGCCCCGACGCAGCGCGCGTGGCTGGCTCGGGCCGAACTCGACGGCTTGCCGTACTGGGTCTTTCAGCCAGCCACTGCCAGCACGGCAAGGGTTCCCAGCGGCGAACCGCGCTAAGCTCGCCGCGCTCGAGCAAGGCATTGCCCGCCATGCCACTGCCGATCGTTCGATCCGTTAGATTCGTGGCTGACGGCCCTGGCCCCGGTAAATGCCGCTTTCGGTGATGATAAAATCGAGCCGCACGTCGTGCGCTTCCAGGGGAACCTGGTCGAACAGTTGGCATTCAAACGCCAGGCCCACCAGCGTCGCGTCCGGGCGGGCTTCGGCCAGCAGGCGGTCGAAATAGCCCATCCCGTGCCCCAACCGGCCTCCGCGGCGGTCGAAAGCCACCCCTGGAACGACGATCAGATCGAGTTCGGCCGGTTCGACAATCCGCTCGGGCCGCTCGCGCAAGTCCCCCCGCGGCTCTAAAATGGCAAAGGCGCCGCGGTCGAGTTCGCAGGCTGCTTGCAGGTGAAACAACCGCAGCCGGTCGTTTTCGCACCAGGGGACGACGATCCGCTTGTCTTGCAGAAGCAGGTCCGGCAGTGCGTGCCGGGTGCGAACCTCGCTCCGCACGTCCAAATAGATCAGCACCGCGCGTGCGGCGGCGAACTCAGGCAGGGCGACGAGTCTCTCGACAATCTGGCGGCTCAGTTCGTCTTTATTCTCCTGCACGGCACGGCGATCCAAGGCGAGCCGGCGGAGCGATGGTTTCGATTGCACAAGCATTTATTCAACCCAACCCCGAGTCCCGAACCTTTCGCCCCGAAACCCCAGCCCCGTCCCCTCGCCCTTGGCGCGGGTTCCGCCGACCCCCACACTAACTTCATGCTGCTCGACGAACCACTCCCGCAAATCAAGCCGCTGATGATCGGCGGCGTGTCGATCGATCCGCCGATTTTGCAGGCCCCGATGGCGGGCTACACGAATTATGCCTACCGGCAGATCGTGCGCCAGTACGGCGGGGCGGGGCTGCTCGCCACCGAAATGGTGTCGGCCCGCGGCTTCGTCTGGATGGACGAGCACGAGGCCGAGCACCCCGACCGGCTGTGGGGGGTGAAAGACGAGCCCCGACCGCTGGCGGTGCAAATGTGGGATAACGATCCCGAGACCATGGCCAAGGTCGGCAGCCGCTTGGCGGGCGAATACGGCGTCAGCGTGGTCGATATCAACTTTGGCTGCCCGGTGCGCGACGTAACCGAAAAGGCCCACAGCGGCTCGTACCTGCTGAAGTTTCCCGAGCGAATCCACGCGATCGTCAGCCGGGTGGTCGAGGCTTGCCGGCCGACGCCGGTCACCGCCAAGATTCGCCTGGGATGCACGCGCGATCGCATCACGGCGCTGGAGGTGGCCCAGGCGGTCGAATCGGCCGGGGCGGCGGCCCTGACAGTGCATGGACGGGTGGCCGCCGACTTTTTCAAGGGGAGCGCCGACTGGGAGCGGATTTCCGAAATCAAGCAGCATTTGCAGCGGATTCCGCTGATCGGCAACGGCGACCTCGATTCGGCCGAGAAGGTGGTCGAAGCGTTTCGCCGCTACCAGGTCGATGGGGTGATGATCGCCCGGGCCTCGCTCGGCCGGCCGTGGCTCTTTGCCCAGGCCGCCGCGGCCTTGCGCGGCGAACCGATTCCGCCCGATCCCGACGCCGCCGAGCAGCGCCGCGTGCTGCTGTGGCACTACGAATTGTGCTGCGAGCGGTTCGGCGAAGAGAAGGGGACGGTGCTGATGCGCAAATTCGCCTGCAACTATGCCCAGGGCAAGCATGGGGCCCGCTTTTTCCGCACGCACGTCGGGCAGGTGAAGACTCGGCAGGAGTTTCTTGCGGTGGTGGAGGAACACTTTCCGCGGGAGTAGCTGAAGGCCGGTGGACTTACAGCAGATGTCGGCGATTCCGCAACTTCAATTCGGCGCAGCAGGGGCAAGGAAGAACTCCCAATCGTTGCCTGGCAAGCGTTCCGCGCCCCAGCGATGAAACTGGTTTAGAAACGACAGTCCTGCCAACGTCAACGGTGAATTCGGTTACTTCGCAAACCATTCCCTCGCCCAACCCTCGTGCCGAAGCTGGCGAGTTGTGCGTCGGCATCCTCAAACGACCTGCCAACGCCCACGACGCGGCCCTCGGCGATCGCTAGAAAAGCGCCTGGCTCGTAACGCTGACCATCGATCTCGCGGCCTAGGCAGATCTCGCGCGTCAGGCGCTCATTTTCGAGATGCTCTTTGGTTGCCATAGTTTCCTGCCCCATACGATGGGTAGGATCGCCCTTGCCCCGAAATCGACAGAACTCCACTCTTCAACGATACCTTTCGACGCTTGGATATTCAACCGAAAGCTGGCCAGTGCGAATCCAGCGTCTTTGACAGATAGATTTGCTTCGCGCCCTATTTCGCCAAGTCACGCGCATTCTGCACGCGATTCTTGAGCGGCGAACCGATCCCGCCCGATCCCGACGCCGCGGAGCAGCGCCGCGTGCTGCTGTGGCACTACGAATTGTGCTGCGAGCGGTTCGGCGAAGAGAAGGGAACCGTGTTGATGCGGAAGTTCGCCAGCAACTATGCTCAGGGGAAGCACGGGGCCCGCGTTTTCCGCACGCACGTCGGCCAGGTCAAGACGCGGGCAGAGTTTTTCGCCGTGGTAGAGGAACACTTTCCGCCGGAGTAACGCCCACACGTTTAACCCGCAGCCGGAGGCGCAGGCTGGGCGCATCACCCGCAGCCGCCAGCGCGGGATCGGCAAAACGCGCAAGAAACATTGGTTGTGGCCGGTGAGCTTGCTATATTGGCGGCCTCATCGCGCCGAGCACCGCGCGACTTGAGCGCCTTCTTGATCCACACGCCAGGAGCACGCAGTGAGCGGAAAGCCCCAGGTTGAACAGTTCGCTACGCGGATCGGCGTCATTCTCGCCGTCGCCGGTTCAGCCGTCGGGCTGGGCAACTTCCTTCGCTTTCCCGGGCAGGCGGCCCAGAACGGCGGCGGTGCGTTCATGATTCCGTATTTCGTGGCGCTCTTGCTGCTGGGCATTCCGCTGGGTTGGGCCGAGTGGACGATGGGGCGCTACGCCGGCACGCGCGGCTTCAATTCGGCGCCGGGCATTTTTTCGGTGATCTGGCCGCATCGCTTCGCCAAATACTTTGGCTCCATCGCCCTGCTGATACCGCTCGTCATTTACATGTATTACGTCGTCATCGAGGCCTGGTGCCTGGGATACGCCTGGTATTACCTGACGGGCGATTTGATGCTCGGCGCGGGAACCGAAAAGTACGACACGTTTTTCAACAGCTTTGTGGGAACGCACAAAGACGGCTTTTTGTACGAAGGGGGGCACGGGCAGGTATTTTATTTCATTTTAATGACGTTCATTCTCAACTTCATTTTAATTTATCAAGGCATCTCGAAGGGGATTGAAACCTTCTGCTCTTATGCGATGCCGGTGATGGCGGTGTGCGCGTTGTGCGTGCTGGTGCGAGTGCTGACGCTCGGCACGCCTGACCCAGCCAGGCCCGATCAGAATGTTCTCAACGGCTTGGGGTTCATGTGGAATCCCGATTTCTCGCAGATATTCAATCCCAAAACCTGGCTGGCGGCGGCGGGGCAAATCTTCTTCAGCCTATCGGTCGGCTTTGGCGTCATCATTAACTACGCCAGCTACCTCAAAAAGAAAGACGACGTAGTACTGAGCGGTTTGACCGCCAACTCCATGAACGAGTTCTTCGAAGTCTGCCTGGGAGGGCTGATCACCATTCCGGCAGCCTTCGTCTTTCTGGGCGCCACCGCCTTGGTCGGCAATTTCGGCACGTTCGACTTGGGCTTTAAAACGCTGCCCAATGTCTTCGACGCCATGCCTGCCGGCCGCCTGTTTGGTTTCCTCTGGTTCTTCATGCTCTTTCTAGCGGCGATTACCAGCAGCCTTTCGATGCTGCAGCCGGTAATCGCTTTCTTTGAAGAAGGACTGGGCCTCAAGCGGCACGCCTCGGTAGCCTTCCTAATGCTCATTACAGCCATTGGGAGCGGCTTTGTCGTCTATTTCTCGAAAGGAATGCTCGCCCTCGATACTCTCGATTTTTGGATCGGAACGATGGCGATCGTGGTGCTGGCCCTGGTTCAATCGGTCCTTTACGCCTGGATATTCGGCATCCAGCGCGGCCACCGGGAAGCCCACCACGGCGCTCACCTCCGCATTCCCTGGTTCATTCAACTCACGCTCAAGTACATTACTCCCTTGTTTCTGATCGGCATTTTCGTCGGAGTCTGCTGGACGCAGGGTCCAGCCTATCTCACCGCCCTATCGCAACCGGTGGCCCTGATGGCGGTCGCTTTCGCCAGTCTGGTGTGGATTTTCTTGTTGATTCTGATCCACATCGCCGGCCGCCGCTGGGAGGCGGAAGGGCGATTCAAAAATCTTGAGCCCTAACGCACTCCAGCCTTCGAGGAATTTGCCATGACAACGCTCGGCTGGATCGTGATGATTCTGTCTGTCGGCTCGGTACTGGCGTTGAACGCCTTTTGCCTGTACCGGGTGCTGACATTGCCGCCGGTTGAGGTGGACAATCTGACGTCGCCGCTCGAGATCGACACCGGCGATACCAAGGATGCGGACTGAAGCTCGTCCCGACATGTCATTTGGGGTGATACAGACCTTGTAAACCGTTTCTGAGAAGCTGTTTATGTTAAGTCCGAGGTCGTGCATCGCATTTTTGACATAATCCCTTGTCAAAAATCGCCGGTCGCATACGATAGCAGTGGGAACAAGGGCCTAAGCTCCCACCTGCCGTATGACCACCACCATCGAATCCTCCGACACCGCCTTGCTCGACTTGCTCCGCAAGCACGAATCGCTTAGCGTTGCGCAACTTGCTGCGGCGATGGAGGTTACGGCGACAGCGGTGCGTCAGCGACTAACCCGCTTGTTGGCCCAGGCAGACGTCCAGCGAACCACCTTGCGAGCCGGTCGCGGCCGCCCCGTACATCGCTACGAGCTGACCGAAAAAGGCCGCCGCCGAGCGGGCGCGAACTACGCCGACTTGGCAGTAGCCCTGTGGGAAGAAATTCGAGGCATTGAAGATCCGGGCGTGCGCCGCGGGCTGCTCGGCCGAATCAGCGGCCGGATGGCGGCGCTGTATGCCAGCCAAGTCAACGGTTCAACATTGGACGAGCGGATGGATTCGCTGGCCGAGATTTTCCGCGAGCGGCAAATTCCGTTCGAGGTGGATCGCTCGGGCGATTTGCCAATGCTGCACGCGGCTGCGTGTCCCTATCCGGGCTTGGCCGAGCGGGATCGCTCGGTCTGCGCGATGGAGAAAAACCTATTTTCCGAATTGTTGGGCCAGAACGTCCGGCTGAGCCATTGCCGGCTCGACGGCGATGCGTGTTGCACCTTCGAGCCGACTGCCGCGAGCGCCATCGGCCCAGACCTTGCCGGCCCGGACCTACCGAACGAGACAAAAACAAGTATGCTATCCGGTTTGCCCATTTCCTAAACCTTAAATGACCAGACGCAGGCGGCACTGCCAATGACGAACCAGAACATGCGGCTACAGCCCTGGATTGAAGGGCGGCTGGAAGAGAACGTGATTACGACGACGGTCGAGCAGGCCATCAACTGGGGCCGGCAGTCGAGCATTTGGCCGATGACGTTTGGCCTGGCTTGCTGTGCCATCGAAATGATGGCCGCCGGCGCCAGCCGGTACGACATGGATCGCTTCGGCGCGGGTGCGTTTCGGGCGACGCCGCGGCAGGCGGACTTGATGATCGTGGCTGGCACGGTGACCTACAAAATGGCGAGCCGGGTACGCCGTTTGTACAACATGATGCCAGACCCCAAGTTCGTGATTGCGATGGGTGCCTGCACGGTCGGCGGCGGGCCTTATTTCAAGTGGGGTTATCACGTCGTGAAGGGGGTCGATCTGGTCGTCCCGGTCGATGTGTACGTCCCCGGTTGTCCGCCCCGTCCCGAGGCCTTGCTTGAAGGGCTGATGCGGATTCAAGACAAGATTCGGGGCCACAAGATCGCCAAGAAAAAGAACGCCGCCCACGAGGGATTCCTATCCCTGGGCGAAAAGATGGAAGACGAACTGCCGATTCCTCACCACAGCGGCTACGCTCTGCCGGCTGTCGAAGGGGTCGATCCGTTAACCGATCATCAGAAGATTACGGGATAGTTCACTCCCCGTTCCGCACTCTGAACTCCGCATTTGCGATGACTGATACTCTCAAAATCGAAAACCTGCACGTCTCGGTCGAAGGCAAGCCGATCCTGCGCGGCGTCAACCTGGTGATCAACCGGGGCGAAACGCACGCGCTGATGGGGCCCAACGGTTCGGGCAAAAGCACGCTCGGCCTGGTCATCATGGGGCACCCGAAGTACGCGGTGACCGCCGGCTCGATGACCTTCAACGGCGTGGACATACTGGAAAAAGCGGCCGACGAGCGGGCCCGCCTTGGTTTGTTTTATGCCTTTCAGCGGCCGGTGGCCATTCCGGGAGTGAAGCTGGCCGATTTCCTGCGGCACGCCGCGACGAACGTTCGCCAGCCGGATCGAAAAGAGGGCGAAGAACTGATGCCGATGCGCGAGTTCCGCAAGGAACTGAAGGGGAAGATGGAGCAGTTGCGGATGGACCCGGAATTTGCCCGGCGATACGTAAACGACGGTTTTTCCGGCGGCGAAATGAAGCGGGCCGAAATCCTGCAACTCGCCATGCTGCAACCGAAGATCGCCATTCTGGACGAAACCGATAGCGGACTCGACGCCGATGCGGTGCGGCTGGCCAGCCAGTCGATCGCCGAGATCGGCCGCGAGAAGATGGGCCTGTTAATCATCACGCATCACGACAAGCTGCTCGAACACAACCCGCCCGACTTTACTCACGTCATCCTCGGCGGACGCATCGTCGAAAGCAGCCGGGGCATGGAATTGGCCAACGAATTGCATACCCAGGGGTACGACCGCATCCGCCAGACGTATCCGCAGGCCGCGGAAGAGAACCGACAGATGGCGGAGAAGGAAGAACCGGCAGCGGCGGTGGCATAACACAAGGAAGATGACGAAGCACGAATGACCAATGACCAATGACCAATGACCAATGACCAATGACGAATGAACTAATGAATGACAGTTTGGTCATTCAGACTTTGTCATTTGGATTTCCGAAAGATAATGGACCATGGCTACTGACATCCTCTCTCCGACCATCGCCGATCCTGTCGGCGAGATTAACAAATACGACTTCCGCACCGAGTCGAAGCCGGTCTTTCGCGCCCAGAAGGGACTCAATGCCGAGATCGTCAGCCAGATCTCGGAAATGAAGAACGAGCCCGACTGGATGCTGCAATTCCGTCTGCAAGCGCTGGAAACGTTCTTCGCCAAGCCGATGCCCAAGTGGGGAGGCGACATCGCCCTCGACTTTCAGGACATCTACTACTACCTCAAGCCGGCCGACCACCAGGGCAAAACCTGGGAGGATGTGCCGGAAGAGATCAAAAAGACGTTCGATCGCCTGGGCATTCCCGAGGCCGAGCGAAAATTCCTTTCGGGCGTGAAGGCACAGTTCGAAAGCGAAGTGGTCTATGGCTCGCTGAAGGAAGATCTGGCCGAGAAGGGAGTGCTGTTCACCGATACCGACTCGGCCGTTCGCGACTATCCCGACCTGGTGCGCGAGTACCTGGCGACGATCATCCCGTCAGACGACAACAAGTTCGCCGCTTTGAACTCGGCCGTCTGGTCCGGCGGTTCGTTCATCTACATTCCCAAGGGAGTGAAGATCGACTTTCCGTTGCAAGCCTATTTCCGCATCAATGCCGAGCGGATGGGGCAGTTCGAGCGGACTCTGATCATCGTGGACGAAGGGGCCAGCGTGCATTACGTCGAGGGCTGCACCGCGCCGATGTATTCGAGCGAGAGTCTGCACTCGGCGGTCGTCGAAATCGTCGTCAAGCGGGGCGCTCGCTGCCGCTACACGACGATCCAGAACTGGGCCAACAATATCTACAACCTGGTGACTAAGCGAGCGATGGCCTATGCCGACGCCACCATGGAATGGGTCGATGGCAACCTCGGCAGCCGGCTGACGATGAAGTATCCCGCCGTCTATCTAATGGAGCCCGGCGCCCACGGCGAGATCCTGTCGATCGCCTTTGCCGGCCAGGGGCAGCATCAGGACGCGGGGGCCAAGCTGGTGCATTGTGCGCCGAACACCAGCGGCCAGATCATCAGCAAGTCGATCAGCAAAAACGGGGGACGCTCCAGCTACCGCGGCCTGGTGAAGGTCGAAAAGGGGGCCACCAACGCCAAGTGCAGCGTGGTGTGCGACGCTTTGATTCTCGACTCCAAGAGCCGCAGCGACACGTATCCTTACATCGAAATCGCCGAGCAGGATGTTTCGGTCGGCCACGAGGCGAGCGTCTCGCGGATCGGCGAAGAGCAGCTCTTTTATCTGATGAGCCGCGGCCTGACCGGCGACGAGGCGAGCGCCATGATCGTCAACGGCTTTATCGAGCCGCTGGTGAAAGAACTGCCGATGGAATACGCCGTTGAAATGAACCGGCTGATTCAATTGCAGATGGAAGGGAGCGTGGGGTAGAGGCCCCTTTTTTCGGAACAATGACCACGACGCTCACAAAGCCCGGCTTCGACCAGCAAACGTTCGAGGCATTCTCGCAAAGCCGTAGCGAGCCGGACTGGCTCGCCGAGCAGCGCCGCGATGCTTGGCAGACGTTCCTGGCCAAGGACTGGCCCAATCGCAACGAAGAAGAGTGGATCCGCACCGATATCCGGCTGTTCAAGTTGAACCAATTCAGCTTGCCGCTCGGCGAACCGTTAGCGCCCCATGCCGAGCTTGGCACGACGGTGCTCACCCAGGGGGTCGAGTTGGCGGGCCGCGCGGTTTCCATCGACAGCCGGCCGGCGCCGGGCAACCTCAAGGCGAAGTGGGCCGACAAAGGGGTTCTCTTCGGCAGCCTGGATGAATTAGTGCAAACGCACGGCGACCTCATTCGCAAGCATCTCTTTACGCGGGCCGTCGATCCCGGATACGACAAGTTTGCCGCGCTGGGCGCCGCCTGCTGGTCGGGCGGGCACTTTCTGTACGTGCCGCGGAACGTGACGATCGACGAGCCAGTGCATTGCCTGTCGCACATGACCAATGGGGGCGTCGATCTGGGGCACATGCTAATCGTGCTCGAAGAAGGGGCCGAAGCGACCGTCATGAACGAGACCGCCAGCGCCCGCCAGGAAGATGGCGGCTTGCACTGCGGAGCGACCGAAATCATTCTGGCCCCGTCGTCGCGACTGCGGATGGTGGGCCTGCAAAACTGGGGACACGGCGTCTGGCACTTTGCCCATCAAAAGGCGATTGTCGGCCGCGATGCCTCGTTGCAATGGACGCTGGCCGCCATCGGCAGCCGGCTGGCGAAAGTGAACCAGCATGTCGAGCTGGTCGGCCGCGGGGCGGAAAGCCAGGTCAATGGGGTGCTATTCACCGAAGGGAAGCAGCACATTTCGTATCACACGCTGCAGCATCACGCGGCCCCCGATTGCCGCAGCGATTTTCTGTACAAGTCGGCCCTGCAAGACAAGTCGCGAACGGTCTGGCGGGGAATGATCAGGGTCGATCCGCTGGCGGTACGGACGAACGGCTATCAGCGGAACGACAACTTGCTGCTCGCCGCCACCGCCCGGGCCGATTCGATTCCCGGCCTGGAAATCCTGTGCGACGACGTCCGCTGCACGCACGGCTCGACCACCGGCAAGGTCGATGAAGAGCTGATTTTTTACGCCATGGCCCGCGGCCTGACGCGGAAAGAAGCGACGCGGCTGATCGTCAGCGGCTTTTTCCAGCAGATTTTCGACCGAATCACGATCGAAAGCGTCCGCGAGGCACTCGGCCAGGCAATCATGCGCCGCGTGCGAGAATACGTTTAGCAAGCCCTAAATCCTAAGCCCTAATGACTAATGGATAAGCTTCCTCATTAGTCATTAGGATTTAGTCATTAGCCATTACCCAACATGTCCGAATTTGTTCGCGTCGTCTCCGTGACGGATCTTTCCGACCCCGGCCAACTGCTGATGGAGGTCGAGGATCGGCTCGTCGTGCTGATGAAGGTCGGGGGCGAGTTTTTCTGCCTGGACGACGTTTGCACCCACGACGGCGGCCCGCTGTCGGACGGCCGGCTCGACGATCACACCATCGCCTGCCCGCGGCACGGCGCGAAGTTCGACATTCGCACCGGCCGGGTTCTGTCGATGCCGGCCACCGAGGACACCGTGGCCCACGAGGTGGAACTGCGCGGCGACGAGGTCTGGATCCGCATCAACGACGGCGAAACGTCGCCGGCTGGCCGGACCACCGCCACGATCCCGGCGCAGGCCGCGCCCGCCGCTCCGGTGAAAGGCAAAACAGAAACGTCCGCCAACACCGGCGTTGCAGCGACGCCCAGTACGCCCGCGGTTGCGCCGGCCGCCAAATTGGCCACGAAAGCAGTTCAAGGATCGATCTCCGAAGATCTGGTCCGCGAGGAACTGAAAAAGGTGATCGACCCGGAACTGTTTATCAACATTGTCGATCTGGGGCTGATCTACAACGTCGATCTGGTACCCGTCGACGACGGCAAGGTGAAATGCAAAATCGACATGACGATGACCAGCCCGATGTGCCCCGCCGGCCCGCAAATGATTGCCAACAGCAAGCAGGTGCTGGGCCTGGTCGAGGGGATGGGCGAGGTCGAAGTCAAAATCGTCCTCGATCCCCCGTGGACGCCCGACAAGATGACTCAGGACGCACGGGATCAACTTGGAATCTTCTAAAAGCTCCCCCGAAGCGCGACCACTGGTCGCGGCTATGCAGCGCGACCACTGGTCGCGGTTATGCATCACAGCGGGGCCGGCAGGTCGCGCCGGTGAAAGACAATGCCCGCGGCCACATAGCCAGTCAGGGCGACTCCCAGCAGGATCAGGTTGTAGCCCAGCGGTCCCAGTTCGACCAGCGCCCCGTCGGCATAGCGGGCCAGGCTCCACGTTTCGCCGGGCGAGCGCACCGCGATGGCGATGAAGACCTGCGGCTCGTAAGCCGACAGCAGCGACAATTTGCGCATCCAGCCGAGGTGTTCAAAGGCGATCCCCAAGATCTTCAAGATCATGCTCGCGACGAACAGCCCGGCGACAATGCCGATCGTCCGCCAGCGATACCGGTCACAAGCGCTGACCAGCGTGCTGACGCCCGCCACCGCCACGCCGAAGCAAAACAGGTTGAAGGCACCGGGCAAGAAGACGAGCGGATCGACCTTGTCGCGCATCGGCGTTTCGATCGTTCCCGGCGACTGGATGGGCAGCGTAATCGCCGGCAACAGCGGCAGTTTCAGTTGCGGCGGGGGAATGCTCTCCTCGACGGTGGCGCTGTGGATTCCCAGCCAGGTGCCGGCCCACGTGCCCGCGGCCAATAGCGCCAGGCAGGTGATGGTTACCAAAGCCTGCGTATAGAGCACCTGCAATCGGCTGATCGGCTGGGCGAGCAGCATCTCGAGCGTGCCGCGGTTCAGTTCTCCGCTGACGGCGTCCGATCCCCGCGCGATGGCGAAGATCGAGATGCCGAACAGCACGATGGGCTCGTCGTAACCGACCGCAATGCGTCCCGTGTAGGTCAGCAGATGCGAAAGTGGAACGGGAAGGAATTTTCCCCATTGATCCCACAGGTGCCCGATAATTCCGGCGAAATCGACCATCTCGATCGACGCCACGATAAACACTCGCACCCAGCAAAACGCGAATACGAGCAGCAAACTCGCCCCGAACAGGAGGCGCGCTTCAAGCAGACACTTTTTTAGTACGGCGGCGTTCAACGTGGGAGGCCAGGGGTCAGGGGTCAGGGGTCGGGCGAGCGGGAGGCGTCAGCCTCCCGATAACGCTGCCGCTTGAACAGAGGTGATCTTACCGGCCGGCTCACACCGGCCGCTCGCCGGTTCCATCTCCGCGTGGAACCGGTCGTAAACGGCTCGCAAGCCGATCGGCTCGATGCGAATGTCGGCCAGCGGCAGCGTTGCCAGCCAACCCAGCAGCGGCGCAAGTTCGCCAGGTGTTTCCAGCACGGCTTCGCGCTGGCTGCTGCGAACAATGGTCAATTGGCCTCGCAGCAAGTCGGGAATTGCGGGCAGCGGGCCAGTCAAGCTGGCCACGATCCGGTGCTGAAGCCGCAATTGGTTCATGGCCTGCGTATGCACCAGTTGGCCTGCCCGCAGGATGACGACGCGGTCGCAAACTTCTTCGACCTCGGACAAGACGTGCGACGAAAACAAGACCGTTTTGCCGGCCGCCCGCGCCTCGGCCACGAGGGCCAGCACGGTCGAACGGACGGTGGGATCGAGATTGGCCGTCGGCTCGTCGAGAATGTAGATGGGCGTCTGGGCGGCCAGCGTCGCCGCCAGGGCCAGCTTTTGTTTCATGCCGGTGGACATGAAACTGACCTTCCGCGACAGATCGAGCTCCAGCCGCCCGGCCAATTCGAGCGACCGTCGAAGGTTGCCATCCGGACGAATCTCGGCGAAAAAGGCGAGCGCCTCGCGGCCCCGCATGTGCGGAAACATCGAGGCTTCTGCTGGCAGATAAGCGACCTGCCGACGAACTTCCACGCTACGCCGCATGCAGTCGAGGCCACCGACAGTTGCCCGCCCTGAAGTTGGCTTCAAATAACCCAACAGGAGGCGAATCAGCGTCGTTTTTCCCGCTCCGTTTGGGCCTAGCAGTCCAAACACTTCCCCCACCTGGATCGAGAGCGAACACTCGCGGAGGGCGGCGACCGACCCGTATATCTTCGTTAATTCGCGGGTTTCTACGATCACGCCGGCCATCCTGACGAGCAAAAGGCACCACGCCCAACATTGTTGGCCCCCCGGCGACAACTGGCAACCCGGCACGATCGGCCGCAATGGCGTCGGAAATGGTGCCACGGGACGAAAACGCTGTTACCATAGGTCCAGCGGGCCATGGCACCGGGAGTCTTCACGCGATGAATCAGCCGATCGAGCACCTGCCGTCGGTGGAGTCTCGCGAAGCGCCGGTCGCCGGAAACGTCGAACCGAACAGCCGTGGCGCGATCGCCGTGGAAATCGAGAGCAGCGATCTGCGTCGGGCCGAGGCGGCGCTGCACGAGTCGGAACAACGGCTCCGCAACATTACCGAAAATGCCCCCGACATCATCTTGCAGGCCGCGCGCGACGGCACGATCACGTACTGCAATCGCGTCTATCCGCCGTACACGCTGGAGCAGACGATCGGCTCCAAGTGCGAGGACTGGGTTCCGCCCGATTGCCGTGCGCAAGTGCGCGACGCGATCGAGCGCGTTTTCGTACACGGCGAGCGCTCGCATTACGAGACGGCCGGGGTCGGTCGCAACGGCGAACTGGTCTGGTACTCGTCCCGAATCAGCCCGGTAATTATCGAGGGGCAAGTCGCGTCGGCGATTCGTAACCGTTCACACCCCGAGGGGTTGAGCGGAGGAAATTGGTCTTCGCGCGGA
>JBBDYF010000190.1:0-18636 GCA_040901775.1 Pirellulaceae bacterium
GCCTTCTGACGCCAAGACATCCCCCATGCGCCCTTAGTAGCTTGACCACAAATATTCAAAACTCTCCGCCAGATCGCCCCAGCTTGCGCCGCTGCGGCCTGGCATTGAAATCTCAAATCTGAGGCTTACTACTTGTTGATCCGCTGCAGCCAAATGCTGCAGCATCACTCAAGTAACGATAGCTCTTCATTTCGTCTTATGGTGCGATACTGCATATCGCACCAAATTGCGCTATTCTAAGAAACCGTGACACACGCTGCCTTGCTTCGGGGAGCGACTGTTGCCAGCCCCACCCTTCGACGCAGCTTCGTGCTCACGAAGATGCCATCTACCCAAACAACCAAATTGTCAAAGATCAAAACAACCGACCGATCATTTGCATGACTGGCCAGCCATTCCTGCAGCTAGGCAGGAAGCAAAGTCGTCCAATCAATTGGCAGACACTGCTTCGCACCCAGGTGAGGAGATTCCCATAAGCGGGAAGGGCTGAATCTAGAGCAAGGCGATAGGGCTGTCAACTCGGGGTAAAGATTTCTCAGAGTTGATTCAGAATGGCCCGTGACCTCGTTTCCGTCGTTCAGTTCCGTGCTTTCGCGACTTTCGTTCTTCGGCTTTAACTATATGGATTCTTCACCGACCGACAAGGGGTTCACAAGTTTTTTTATCGATTGTCGCAACGTCTTGCAGTCAAGCGAGTTGCGTCCAACCGGCAGACCCCCATTCCCCGCGGCGAAGCAAATTCCGCGGCAGACATTCCGACAGTGGAGACGAAGGGGATCGAACCCTCAACCCCTGCCTTGCAAAGGCAGTGCTCTCCCAATTGAGCTACGTCCCCGCGGGACAGGAGCCAGAGGGCAGGAATCAGGAGTCAGTGATACTAATCTGACCCCTGATTCCTGACCTCTGGCCCCTTCCTCCAGTGGGCGGCACAAGAGTCGAACTTGTGACCTCGTCGTTATCAGCGACGCGCTCTAACCAACTGAGCTAGCCGCCCCTTAGGCTTGTTGGCCCCCTGTCGCGGCCAAGTTTCGATTTTAGGCAGGCTCGCCGGCCTGTCAAACGGTGGCGACTCGCCATTCGCCCATTTTTTAGGCCGCGACCAGGCCACCGCGAATTCGCCTCTTATCGGCAGTCGAGGGCCTCCGACGCAGGCAAATTCGGGCTGCATCTTCGGCCGCCAGTCGATAGAATCGCCGGCTGAGCCGCCCGTCGCGGGCCCATTTTGCTTGTCGCCAATAGAGACCTGGTCGTCCAATACGGACCCGCGATTGGCCGGCAAGGTTCACCCCGGCAGACCGACAGCCGCTTCACACACCGCCATTCAGGAAGGGAATCCATGATCCGAAAGCCTTTCGCCACCATCGTTTACGTCGCCGCAGTCGCGTTCGCTTCGGGTGGTCTGGCCACGGCCGCCAAGCCGACCGCGGCCGATGCGCTGAAGCTCGGGCCGGTGCAAAAAGACGTTGCCTTCGACGAGCCGGCAGGGGCCGAGATCGAGCGCTGCCTGGTCGAGGTCGAGACGGTCGGCGGAATCACCGGCTGGGTCGTCAAAACGAGCGGCGGCCAGATTCTACGGCGTTTTCTCGATACCAACGGCGACAACAAAGTAGATCAATGGTGCTATTTCAAAGATGGGATTGAGGCCTATCGCGATATCGACGCCAACTTCAACAACAAGGCCGATCAGTATCGCTGGCTGGGCACCGCCGGCACTCGCTGGGGCTTGGACGAAGACGAAAACCAGCGGATCGAGGCATGGAAAACGCTTTCGGCGGAAGAGGCGACCGCCGAGATCGTGGCCGCGCTGCGCGATAAAGACGCGGCCCGCTTTCGCGCCGTGCTGGTCTCCGCCGACGAGCTGGCGGATCTCGGCCTGAGCGAGAAGCAAACCACCGACCTGGCGGCCAAGATCAAGGCGGCGGGCGCGGCATTTACCGAGGTGGCTGGCCGGCAAAAACTGGTGACCGCGAAGTCCGAATGGCTGCACTTTGGTGCCAGCCGGCCGGGCGTGGTCCCTGCCGGCACCAACGGCTCGGAGAAAGACCTGGTCGTTTACGACAACGTGACGACGGTCGTCGAAACCGACGGCAAACACAGCCAGTTGGTCATCGGCACGATGATCAAAATCGGCGACACCTGGCGAGTCTTCGACCTGCCCAAGAACCTGGCGGCCGATCAAACGGCTGCCGCTGCGGTCGGCTATTTCTTTCAGGCGGCGATCAACGCCCGTCCCGATACGGCCGAGTCCGCGGTATCGGGCGGCATCAGCGCGGAAATGCAAAAGCTGATTACCACCCTCGCGACGCTCGACAAGTCGATTGCCACCGCGACCAACCGTCGCGAACAGGGGCGCTTGAACGGCGAGCGGGCCGACCTGCTCGAGCAGATCATCAAGGCCGCCTCGACGGTGGAAGATCGCAACCTGTGGGTTCGCCAATATGCGGAAACGATAAGCGCCGCGATGCAGTCGGGCATGTTCCCGGAAGGGGCGCGGCGTCTCGACGCGCTACTCGCGCAAGTTTCGAAGCTGCCTGACTCGCAGGATCTCGTCGCCTCGATCCGGTTCCGCCAGATGTCGGCCGCCTATAACCTGAGCCTGCAAGACAAGGACGCCGACTTCGAAAAGATCAACGCTAAGTGGCTGCAAGACCTGGAAGCGTTCATCCAAGACCACGAGACCAGCCCGGACGCCGCCGAAGCGATGCTGCAAGTGGCGATCGGCAACGAGTTCTCGGGCAAGGAAGACGACGCGATCGCCTGGTTCGGCCGCATCGCCAAGGATTTTCCCCAGTCCGACCTGGCGGCCAAAGCGACCGGGGCCAAGCGGCGGCTGGAATCGGTCGGCCAGCCGATCGACCTGAAAGGGAAAGGGGTGGATGGCCGGCCGTTCGATATTGGCCAGTTGTCCGGCAAGGTGGTGTTGGTCCACTACTGGGCCACCTGGTGCGAGCCGTGCAAGCAAGACCTGGAGACGATCCGCGGTTTGCAAGCCAAGTACGGCAAGGATGGCTTTGTGCCGGTCGGCGTCAACCTCGATAGCACGCCCGCCGAAGTGACCGCTTTTTTGCGGAGCAACAAGTCGCTGCCCTGGACCCAGCTTTACGAGGCGGGGGGCCTGGAAGGCCGGCTGGCGGCCGAGATGGGCATTTTGACGCTGCCAACGATGCTGCTGATCGGCCCCGAGGGAAAAGTGCTCAACCGCAACATCCACGCGGGCGAGCTCGACGTGGAATTGAAGAAGGCGCTGCGGTAGAGGCGGGTTCGAAGGCGCTGCATTCTGCTGTTGCCGCAAATTGCCTGATGTGCAAACTTAGCGGCCCCGCGGTTGCATACAAACCCGAAGCGTTAGCGAGGGGCATTCGCAGTCCCTCGCTGACGCTGCGGGTTAGGTGCCGTCCCCCGCTTGGCTCAAGGGGCATTCGCAGTCCCTCGCTAACGCTGCGGGTTAGGTGCCGCCCCGCTCGGCTCAAGGATGAGTCACCCCCTGCATGGAACGCTCGGAGACCCCACAATGCCCCTGGCAACCGACCCGCTCTTCTTTTGGACGCTGCTCGCCATTCAGTTCGTCGGCCTGGTGACGATGGTTTTGGGGCGAATGCCCCAGTCGTCGGCCCTGCATTCGTTCTGCCGGACCTGCTTTCTGGCCTGCTTGATCGCGGTGGGCCTGGCGACGATCGGCACCAGCATGGGCAGCCATACCAGTTGCTGGGCCTGGTGCGCCACGATCTTCTCGATGATGGCCGTCGGGGCGACCGCCGACTTGGGCGGAGCAGCCGGGGCGCAAGGATTTTAGGTTCAAAGTTCCAGGTTCAAGGTTCAAAGTTGCGTTGCGACACGCTTCTTCTAACCTTGAACCTTGAACTCCGAAACCTTGAACTCCGAATTCCGCTGCTAGCAGTGGGCCGCCGACCGGCCACCGCATGCAAGGTTTGCCCTGGCGGAACAGTTTAACGCGCCGGCGCTCTAATGCGTGTTTTCGGCCCATTCGGCAGGTTCGCCAACCACGGCAAAATCGAAAAAAACCTTCCGTCCGGCATAAGCGGTTGACGACAAGTATTATCGGGCAACCGATGCCCTGACCGAGCTTGCGTGGGGGGCCAAGCAACTCGGCGTTCGTCCGCGCAAGTGCGGCGTTCGCCGGCTTTCCGCCCGCCTCTCGGGCCATGCCGCTAATCGTTCCACCGACGGCCTCGCCGTTGGCCGACCCGCAAGCCGGCTGCCGCCGAACTTCGTTTTACCGCACGCCCGGGAAGCCGGGAAGAGCGCCGCGGCGGAATGAGGATCCAGGCAGAATACGAATCAACCTCAGGAGGGGGACCCATGCGACGTTACGTTTTTAGGCTGGCGATCTTGTCCCTGGCCGTGCTGGGGCCCACGGTGGGCCGCGCCGACGACCAGGAAATCGCCCAGCAGATCGTGCAAAAGCTGCAGGCCGAAAAGCAGGCAGGCACGCTGAAGGGATTCAGCATCGACCTGTCGGTCGAAGAAGGAACCGTCTGGCTTTCGGGCCGCGTTCCGAATGCCGAACAGCAAGCCAAGGCCCTGGACATTGCCCGGCGAATTCCGGGCGTGAAACAGGTTGTGAACGACCTGGCGGTCACCGCCACAAACGCCACGCCGGCCAGCCCGGCCAAGCCCCGCAACGTGTTCGCCAACATGACCAACGCGGTGCGCGGCGTGATGAATCGCCAGACTGCCAGCCAGGACCAATCGGAACTGCAAGCGGCCGCGGCCACCGAAGACGCCGGCGCCATCGGTTCGGGAGTTGCCCATGCCACCGGCGCTCGCCCGATTGTCCAGGTCGCCCAGCCTGTGGTGCAGCCGGTCGTACAGACGCCCGCCTATGCCGACGGCGGACAGCAGTATTACAATGCTCAGAGCTACGGCACCCAGGCGACGCCGGTCTATGCCGGCTCGCGCAGTCAGGTTCCGCTGGCCTTTGCCCCGGCTCGTCAGGCGGCCTATCAGGGGGCCGTCGCCGGGATGCCTGGCTCGCCGATGCCGATGCACATGCCCGGCAGCGGCGTCGGCATCGCCCCGGCCCGCTACGATCACCCGCAGATGCCGGGCTATGCCTGGCCGTCGTATGCCGCGCACCCGAACTACGCGGCGGTGACCTATCCCAAGCAGTATTCGCCCACCGCCTGGCCCTACATCGGTCCGTTCTATCCCTATCCGCAAGTTCCGCTGGGCTGGCGGAAAGTGACCCTGGAATGGGACGACGGGTGGTGGATGCTCGACTTCAAAGATCGCCGCACCATGTACAACCACTAGGTCCGCGGACAAAACGATCGACCCAGAACCCCGCGCAGCCCCAGAGCTGCGCGGGGTTTTTTCGTTTGGCGATCGAGATTTCAGGCTCAAAGCTCAAGGTTCAAGTCTCCGCTAGCATTGCCGGACTGCAAAGTTTTCCCGATTTTTCGGCACGACCGGAAAAATCCGCAAGTTCGCTACAGCTTCTCACGATAAATACGTCAGGAAACGTCGGGCAACTGCCCAGGGTGCAGCTTCCGTTGAGTATCACCCCCGCCGAGAGCAGCCGGAAAGCCGGCAATCGACCACCGAGGTTCAGTCATGTCGTACAGGACGGTACTAGCAGCCTTGAGCACGTTGATGGCGGCCGTCTCGCTGACGGGCACCGGATGCATCGGCCTGACGGCCGGCCCGGCTCTGGGGCCGCTCGCGATCCCGGTGCCGATCAGCCCGTACATTCAAAAGAAGAAGGAAGACCAGTTCTGGAATCACGAGCGCTACGAACGGGCGCCGATTCTGGGGCCCATCCTGCCGGGCGGGCCGACGATCGCCCTGGATCCGCCCAGCGACGACGAAGTCGTGCGGGCCTGGGAGAAGGCGAATCCGATTCAGGGCGGAACTCCCTTCCTGTATGAAAAGCAGCGGAACAACGTTCGCATTGTGAAGGAAAAGATCGCCGACTACGTCGATCCGCCGCGCGTGGTGCCGCTGATCGGCCCCGTGCAACTGCACCATGCCCACTACAAATGCACGATCTATTACACCGAGATTACCCGCGTCGGCTGGCCGGTGCCGCACACGCTGGTGGACGAGGATTCGCAGGAAGTGCTCTACATCGACCACAACCACTTCCACATGGTCGGCCCGGTCAACACGGGCGCCGGGGCGAATTTTTGATCGCTCGGTGCCGCGGGCGATCGCTACGTGTGCGGTGTCGGGAGACCCACGCACAACTGAGCACAAGTAGATGAGGCGAGACGGGGGGCCACGTGCCCCTCGTTTCGTTGCGTCGGGCCGTGTGCGGGGTCGGGAGACCCACGCACAACTTGTCAGGCCGGGGAATGGATGACGACCGTCTTCAGTTCGGTCATTTCGAGAATGGCGTAGCGCGGGCCTTCCTTGCCGAAGCCGCTCTCTTTCAGACCGCCATAAGGCATCAGGTCGGCCCGCCAGGCGGGGCTCCAGTTGATGTGCAGGTTGCCGGCATCGACCCCGCGGGCGAAGGCCAGGGCGGCGTCGATATCTTGCGTGAAGATGCCGGCCGATAGGCCGTAGCGCGAGTCGCCGGCCAGGGCAATCGCCTGTTCGACACTTGCCGCCGAGGTGAGCCCCACCGCGGGACCGAACAGTTCGTCGCACGAAACGCGCATCGCCGGCGACACATCGGTCAGCAGCGTCGGCTGGACGAGCGTCCCGGCGCGCGACCCGCCGCACACGAGCCTGGCCCCTTGCGCGACCGCCTGGTCGATCCATTGCACCGCGCGGGCCGCGTCGCGCTCGCGGATCATCGGCCCCATTTTCGTCCCTTCCCGCAGCGGATCGCCCGCGGTGAGCGACGCGACGCGCGGCCCGAGCAGGTCGATCAAGTCGCGATACACCTGCTCGACGGCGATCACCCGCTGCGTCGAAATGCAGACCTGGCCCGCGTTGCCGTACCCGCTGGCAATCACCGCACTGGCGACTTTTTCCAAGTCGGCGTCGGCCAGTACGACCAGCGGGCTATTGCTCCCCAACTCCATCGTCACTCGCTTGAGCCCCGCCACCGCACATATCTTTTTGCCGACCTCGACGCTGCCGGTGAACGTGATCTTCCGCACCCGCGGATCCGCACAGAGCAGCCGGCCAAGCTCGCTGCCGCTGCCGGTCAGGCAGGCGATGGCTAGCGGCGGCAGGCCGGCTGTCAACAGAATTTCGACCAGCTTGAGGGCCGACAGCGGCGTGTCGCTGGCCGGCTTGACCACGACCGCATTGCCGGCGGCCAGCGCCGGACCAACCTTGTGGCAAACCAGGTTGAGCGGGAAATTGAACGGCGTCACCGCGACCACCACGCCGCACGGAATGCGCAGCGTAAAGCCGAGTTTTCCCGCGCCCCCCGGCGCGCCGTCGAGCGGCAACACTTCGCCCGACAGCCGTTTGGCTTCTTCGGCCGAGAGGTGCATCGTCTCGGCCGCCCGGCTCACCTCGAACTCCCCTTCGGCCAGCGTTTTCCCTTCTTCCAGGCTGATCAGGCGGCCCAGTTCGCGCTGCCCGGCCATGAGCGCGTCGGCGGCGCGACGCAGGATCTGGCATCGCTCGTATCCCGGCAGCTTGCGCATGATGGCCGCCCCTTCCACCGCTGCCGCCAGCGCCGCCTCCACGTCGTCGGGGCCGGCTTGCGGCACGGTATCCACCAGCGAGCCATCGTAGGGATGTCGGACCTCGATCTTGGCGTCGCGATCGTGCCACGCTCCGGCGAAGAAGTTTTGCATGGGGTGAGGAGGGGGTTCGGGGTTCGGGGCTTGGGGTTCGGGACGCGCGGTTCGGCACTGTAGGCAGCGCCTTGGAGTAGCATTTCAGAAAATCATTCTAAGTCGTTCGGCCAGGCGTAGTTAGCCGCCTCTAGCGCTAGCGGAAAAGTCGGTGACCATCCTAGGGCATTGTCGCCGCCGATGGTGCAATCGCCCTGTGGCTCCGGGCCGGGCTGCCCCGGTTCGCACCTCTTTTACGGTTGCCCCAATCGCAACTGCGGGGCTCCGCCCCTCTAATTTACCGAAACTGGGCGGCGTGCTAAGTTTCGGTACACCCCCTGCGGCCTGAAACTTACTGCGCCCCAAGAGGGTTGTATCGCGCGCCATCCGCGGCGGCATGGTGCGGCGCGCGGTGCTGGGTGTACCGGCGCGAACGCGCAGCCGATCCGTTACCCGTCATTCGTAAGGAGAAATCCGTGAAGCTATTCCGCACTCCCTTGCTACTAGCGCTGGCCGCCGTGGCCACCTGCCTGGCCCCCGCGGCGTCCTGGGCTCAGGACATCAAGCCGGTCGCTGTCGTTTCGATCGCCAGCATCGAAGAGATCCTGGCCGATATCGGCTATCTGACGGTCACCGCCGGCATGGAAGACGCCGGCAAAACGGCCCGCCTGTTCGGCAGCGCCTTGACCGCCGGACTGGACAAGAAGCGGCCTTTGGGCATGTACGTCGTGCCCAAGGATGGCGACTTCCACGCCGTGGCCTTCCTGCCGGTCAGCGATTTGAAGCAGTTGCTCGAGATTCACAAAGAGTACATCGGCGAACCGCGCGACGCCGGCAACGGCGTGCTGGAAATCGGCATGGGCAAAAGCGCCTTCATCAAAGAGCAAAAGGGGTGGGCCTTTGTCGCCGAAAGTGCCGAACATCTGACCGGCTTGCCGCAAGACCCGGCCGCCCTGCTGGCCGACCTGCCCAAGCAGTACAACATCGCCGCCAAGGTGCTGGTCCAGAACATTCCGCAAGAATTGAAGCAAACCGCTTTGGACGAGATCAAGTTCGGTCTCGAGCGGGCTTTGGACGCCCAGGCCGAGGGTGGCGCGGAGGTCGATAAGGAGTCGGTCGAGCAGGCCGCCAAAAGCTCGCTCGCCGGGATCGAGCAGATCCTGAACGACGGAGACGAGTTCGTGGTGGGCTGGGCCGTCGATGCGGCCGGCAAGAAGACCCATCTCGATATTCTCATCACGGCCAAAGAGGGGACCGACCTGGCCCGCCAGATGGCTCTGAACGCCGAGGCCAAAAGCAGCTTTACCGGCATGCTCTTGCCGGAAGCCTCCGTCACCATGAACTTTAGCGCCAAGCTGAGCGAAAGCGACATCGCCCAGATGCAGTCGGCCTTTAAGACGCTCCGCGATCAGTCGGCTAAGAAAATCGCTGAGGATCCCAACCTCACCCCCGAGCAGCAAAAGGTCGCTAGCGAACTGGTCGGCAAATTGCTGACCGTGTTCGAGGATACCGCCAAAACCGGCAAGCTCGATGGGGGCGCGGCCTTGATCCTCGCGCCCAAGAGTCTGAGCATGGTGGGCGGCGGCTACGTAGCCGATGGGGCCGCTTTCGAGCAGTCGCTTAAAGAACTGGTCGATCTGGCCAAGAACGAGCCGAACTTTCCCGAAGTCAAGCTGAACGCCGGCACGCACGGCAACGTCAAGCTGCACAAGGTGGCGATTCCCATTCCCGCCAAGGAAGAGGAGGCCCGCGACATCTTGGGTGACAAGCTCGAAATTGTGATCGGCACCGGCCCCAAAGCGGTGTACGTCTCGGCCGGCAAGAACGCCGAGGCGCTGCTCAAAAAGGTGATCGACCAGTCGGCCCAGGCCGCGGATAAGGCCGTGCCGACCATGCAACTGAACGTGTCGGTGCTGCCGATCCTCAAGTTCTTTGCCTCGGTCGATGAGAATCCGATGTTGCCCGGTTTGATCGCATCGCTCGAAAAATCGGGCAACGACAAGGTGGTGGTCAGCAGCCAAGGTGGTCAGCGGTCGAGCACCGTGCGGATTGAGATTCAAGAAGGGTTGATTCGCTTGATCGGCGAGCCCTTGAAGCAGGCGCTCGGTGGCCAAGGGCCGGGCGCTCCGTAGGGAACGCCTGGCGTGGCGCTTGCGCAGGGGGCGAGTGGATCATGCTATCTGTCGAACGAGCCCTGCAACTGGTTCTCGCCCAGGCCCGCCCGCTATTGCCGCGTGAAGTGCTCGCCGCCGAATCGCTCGGCTGCGTGCTCGCGCAGGCGATCGTCAGCGACATCGACTCGCCGCCGCACGATAAATCGATCGTCGATGGCTATGCCCTGTTCGCCGCCAGCGCCGAGCAGCCGGGGGTGGAGCTTGCCATTCTCGAAGAGGTGACGGCTGGCGCGGTTCCCACGCGAACCGTCGAGCTCGGCTCGGCGACGCGAATCATGACCGGGGCGCCGATTCCGGCGGGAGCCGACGCGGTGGTCATGGTCGAGCAGACCGAGCTGGCGAGCGATCGGGTCCGCATTCTGCAAGCGCCGATCCGGCCGGGGCAAAACATCATTCGGCGAGCCGCTTCACTGGTGAAGGGACAAACCGTGCTGGCCGCGGGCAAGCGCCTGCGGGGAATCGAAATGGGCCTGCTGGCCGAGGTAGGGCGAACCAGCATCGCGGTCGTTCCCAGGCCCCGATTGGCCGTTCTCGCCACGGGGAACGAACTGGTCGAACCCGGCCAGCGCCCAGGCCCCAGCCAGATTCGCAACAGCAATGGGCCGCTGCTGCAAGCCCTCGCTGCCGAAGCGGGCGCGGTGCCCGTCGATCTGGGCATTGCCCGCGACGATCCGGCCGATCTGCGTGTCAAGATCGAGCGGGGACTGGCCGAGGATGTGCTGGTGCTGTCGGGCGGCGTCTCGGCTGGCGTGCTCGACCTGGTGCCGCAGGCGCTGGCCGAGTTGGGGGTCGAGCAGGTCTTTCACAAAGTGAATCTAAAGCCCGGCAAGCCACTCTGGTTCGGAGTGAAGCGCCACGACGACGGTCGCCAAACCCTCGTTTTCGGACTCCCCGGCAACCCGGTCAGCGGGCTGGTCTGCTTTGAACTTTTTGTCCGGTCAGCGATTCAAGCGCTGAGCGGGCGCGAGCCGATTGGTCTGCCGCGCGTCGCGGCGGTCCTCACTTGCGAACACCACCAGCGTGGCGAGCGGCCAACGTATTGGCCGGCACTGCTGGCGGGCGAAAGCGTGACGCCGCTTGCCTGGCAGGGCTCGGGCGACCTGCGAACGCTGAGCGAGGCCAATTGCCTGGCACACTTCCCGGCGGGCGACCGGGTGTTCCACAAGGGCGAATTCATCTTTGCCTTCGTGTTCAACGGATAACCCACAACAGATGTTCTCATGAACATGGCAGCGGGAACGTTGCATACTGAATGTAATAACTCCCCGTTACATCGTCGCAATTCCACCGTGTCACATGCTCAGGTTTGCCAATTTCTCCTTTGAGTTCGACGATTAATCGCGCAAATTGGGTAGTGCGATCCAATTCTTTCATTACCGACTGCGACGTCCACTTGAGGCCAGCTACTAATCCAATGCCAGTTCTGCAACAGGAAAGAGTTTGCATCGTGTTTTCTCCGACGCGGCCAATCCTAAGCTTTTGATTGAGTGAGAATGAAGCGACTCTGTTTAGATCGGGAATTGAATCAGCAATGCTGTTTGAGATATGACGTTTGAATTCGCAGGCGATGAAGAAATCTCGGTGTGGAGAGATTGCAAGCAAATCCAACCCTTGATGATTGGGGTGATTGGCTTCCGCGAATACAAAAAAACTGTCCGTTAGCAGAACGTGCGCAAAGTGAAATGACAGATTCTTTTCCTTCGGGTCATTTGCGCCGTTTTCGTCTGCCGGCCAGTAAACCTCGAATGATTTTCCGATCGACTGCGCGACGCGGCGAATTATTGCCGGCAGGTCAGCTTTCGCGTTCGAACCATCGACCTGATGCATGAATGATCTCGCAAATGATCGAGCACGACCTATCCATCGACGGCCTCAGCGGCAACCGCCGGTTGTAATCCCGATGCTAAGGAAACATCGGCCCGTCGCGGTTTGGACAGTTCGTCGAGCTTGGCGCTGAGCCTGGCCTGGGCGGCAGGCAAGTCGGCTCGCATCCAGGGAATGACGACGCGGAACGTGCTCCCCTTGCCCAGTTCGCTTTCGACCGTCACCTCGCCCCCCAGCAGCTTGCACAGCTCCTTGACGATTGACAGCCCCAGGCCGGTGCCGCTGTATTCGCGGGCCAAGTTGTCGCGCCCAAGCACCGCTTTTCCCTGGCGGAACTTTTCAAAGATGATTTCCTTTTCGGAAGCGGGAATCCCGACCCCCGTGTCGGCCACCCAAAACTCGATCCGTCCGCGCGAATCGCCCCGCGCGCCGACCGTGATCCGCCCCCCTTCGGGCGTGAACTTGATCGCGTTCGACAACAGGTTCATCAGAATCTGCTGCACCTTCGGCTGATCCTGAAACAAGAGCGGCAGGTCTTT
This sequence comes from Pirellulaceae bacterium, assembly GCA_040901775.1. Taxonomy (GTDB): domain Bacteria; phylum Planctomycetota; class Planctomycetia; order Pirellulales; family Pirellulaceae; genus CAYLLN01. The sequence continues at coordinate 12,238 of JBBDYF010000190.1, forward strand.
GTCGATCTCGACCGAGAGGTCGATATTTTTGTCGTCCGCCAGTGTGCGCACCAGGTCGCATTGGGTGTGGATCACGTTGTCGATGCGAAATTCCGAGGGGCGGACCTCCATCTTGCCGGCTTCCATCTTTTCCAGATCGAGAATGTCGTTAATCATCTCGAGCAGGTCGCGGCCCCCCTTCTGAATGTTCCGCACGTAACGCTTCTGCTTGTCGCTCAGCGAGTCGATGTTCTGCAGCACTTCCGAGAAGCCGATGATGCTGTTGAGCGGGGTCCGCAGCTCGTGGCTCATCGTGGCGAGATACTCGCCCTTCAGGCGGTTCATCTCGTGCAGTTGCATGTTCAGGCGGGCCAGTTCGTCCACCTTGCCGTCGAGTTGCTGGTTGGCATTGAGCAGTTCTCCCTGCGTTTCGATCAAATGCCGCAACATCTTGTTGAACGAGCTGGCCAGGTCCTCGAACTCGTCGCCCGTGTGAATGTCGGCCCGCTGGGCCAGATCCCCTTCGGCGACCGATTCGCTCACGTCGCGCAGATGCGTGAGCGGCTTGACCACGACGTACCGCACCACCATCCACAGCGCCAGCATCGACAGCGACACGGTGACGATGCCCACGGTCAGCAGGATGGCTCGCGTGTAGTCGATGGCGGCCCGCGTTTGCTGGTAGGGCATCGTCACGCGGACGACGCGAAACGGAGAACTACTCGCATCGAAAACGCTGCCGTCGTAAAACGCGGCCGATTCGGCGTGCTGACCGTGCAGGCCGAGATGGCAGTTGATGCAATTCTCAGACCAGTACACGACCTCGTAATAGTAGTACTGCTGCCGGTCGGTGACGGGAAAAGCTTCAAACACCCGCGGCGGAGCGGCGGCGGCTGGCGGAGTGGCCGTTCCTCCCCACTTTTCGGAGGTGGCCGTCGCCGCGCGAGATGCCGCAAACTCCGTTTCGGCCCGGTCCTTCAGCCGCCTCAGCAACTGCTTCTCAAAATCGTTCTGCGGCACCTGGGGAACGGTGGTCGTAATCAACGGCTGCGGGCTGTTGTCGATTTTCAGCAAAGTCGCTTGATACGGCTGGCGCGACAGCGCCTTCACCATTTGCTCCTGCGTTTTCTGGTCTTCTTTCTTCGTCGTCCACTTTTGCCAGTGGACGTTGATCATGGTTTCGCTGACCGCCGCCTGGCCGCGAAACTGCGCCGCACTGGCGATCAAGTCTTCGGCGATCCAATCGACCCACCAGAACGCCAACAGAATGAGCCCGCCGACGCAAATGCCGAACAGCCAACGGCACTTGCGTTCCAGGTTGGTTTCGCCCAGAACGCGCTTGAGCGAACGGTAACCACTCATCGGGGGCGGGGGGTCTGAGAAGGAAAATCGGTCGTTCCCTCGATTCTACGACCCCCGGCTGGGGACAACCAGACCAATCGGCCCCCCCGCGGGCCATCCGCGATCCGCGCCGTCCCCCAGGGCTGCTCGCTGCCGATCACCCAATTGCTTCACGAACCGTGAACTAGACTTGCCGGGGAAAACCCCTGCCCGGCTGTAGGTGCGGGCCAGGCATATTCGCGCCGGTTATGTGGTTTGTGCGGAGAATGCGGGATGAGCAAGATTACGCTGGGAACGCTGATTACCTATAACCCCTGGACGGTGCGGGGCCAAACTCCGCTCGACGAAGTGGCCGCCCAATTCGAGTCGCTGGGGGTTCATCACGTCGCCGTGGTGGACGACGAGCGGCAACTGATCGGCGTCATTTCCGAAACCGACCTGCTGCGGGCTCGTCAGCAGCGGCGGGCCGTGGCGGTGGTGGCCGACGGGCCGGCGGACGATGCCTCGTTGCCGGAAACGGTGGCCGAAGTGATGAGCCGGAAGCTGGTTATGGCGGGCCCGGACGATTCTCCTCGGCAGGTGTTGCAGACGCTGCTGGCCTATCGCATCCACGCCCTGCCGGTGGTGCAGGCGAATCGGTTGGTGGGAATGATCACCTGCCGCGATCTGCTCCGCGAGTTTTCGTACGGCGAGCTCCCTTGCTCGCGCGATCCGGTTTCCAGAATTCTCAAGGGAGTTGTGGAGCCGATCGAACCCGATACGCGCCTGGACGAGGCCTTTCTGGCGATGCAGGAAACGGGTGCGAGCTGCCTGGCGATCGCCGCCGGCGGTTGCCCGCTGGGTGTGGTTTCGCAGCGCGACATCGTGCGGGCCCGCTGCCGGGCCATCGAAGAAGCGGGCGAAGACCTGCTGCCGACGCAACTCCCCTCGGTGCTGCGGATTGTCCGCCGGGCCCAGACCATTCGCCCCGGCCAGCGTCTGTTCGAGGCGGCCCTGGCCATGCTGCAGGACGATCTGCCGGCGGCCGTCGTTATCAACCAGGCGAATCGCTTGATGGGCCTGGTGACCGAAGACGACATCCTGCGGGTCATGCACGACGCTTCGTAATGCGGTAGGATGAAGCCGGCAATGACGGCTCTTCAAAGGAATTGGAACGCGCTCCAGCGGCAGATTGTCGCCTGCGAGGCCTGTCCGCGGCTGCGGGCCCACTGCACGCAAACCGGCCGCGACAAGCGGCGCTCCTATGCCGGCTGGGATTACTGGGCGCGGCCCGTTCCCAATCTGGGCGAATTACCCGCCCGGCTGTTGATTTTGGGCCTCGCGCCTGCGGCCCACGGGGCGAACCGAACGGGCCGCATGTTCACCGGCGACCGGAGCGGCGAATGGCTCTTTCGGGCGCTGCACAAGGCGGGATTCGCCAACCAGCCGCATTCGGAACGGGTGGACGACGGCCTGCGGCTGATCGACTGCGTCATTACCGCCACTTGCCATTGCGCCCCGCCCGGCAACCTGCCGACGATCGAGGAGATCGTCAACTGTCGCCAGCATTTGCGGGCGACCTTCGACCTCGTCCAGCCGCGAGTGATCCTCGCCTTGGGGCAGATCGGCTGGAAGGGAGCTTTGGACCAGCTTCGCGACCAAGGTTGGCAGACCGGCCGGCTGCCGAAATTCGGGCATGGGGCGGTCGCGCCCTTGGCCGCTGGTCGCTGGCTCGTCGGCTCGTATCATCCGAGCCAGCAGAACACGTTCACGGGCAAGCTGACCGAGCCGATGTTCGACGCCGTGTTTGTGGCGATTAAGGGATTGCTCGAGGGTAGCGGAAGGGGGCTCGTGCCGACGCGGAGGGGACCCGACCGGTCGTTACCTTCTACTGCTTAGCTTTTTTGGCCAAGGCGGCGTCCACCGCCTGCTTCACCTCGTCGCCAATGTCGATGGTGAACGGCTCGTCGGGAATCGAAGCCTCGTCTGCCAGCTTTTTCAGCCGGGCGATCATCGCGCGGACCTGCTCGTCAGTCATCTGCTCGCCTGCGAACTCATCCTCGTCAGTCATCTCGGCCGGCGGTTCAGCCAGATCTTTAGCCGGCTCGACTTCGGCTGGGGCCACGTCAGTTGCTTCCGGCGCTGGCGGTTCGGCGGGCGGCTCGTTTGCCGGTTCGTCTCCCGACTCGGCAAGGATGGCGCTAACATCCGTAAAAGGCCCGTTCAGCGCCGATTGCAACTCCTCCTGGCTGATCTTCTTTTCGTACACGCCGCGCAAGGCCCGTTCAAAAGCCCGGCGACCCTGCGCTTTCTCCTCCGGCGATAGGCCCGATGGATCGAGATACTGCTTCTCCATTCCCCACAGGCCGATCAGGCTGAATACGGGGGACTCGCCGATCTCGGTCATGATCTGCTCCAGGTCATCGGAATCGATCTGGCGCGCCTTGTAGGCATCCACCACGCGATCGACCTGGGCGATGACTTCGGCCTTTTCACCTGCCGGAATCTCGCTCTCCTCGATCATGGCGACAATCACTTGCCGCGCAAAACCGGCCGCCCACTTGTCGAAGTTCTGCTGCACGTAGATCGCCACGCCGGCGCACACCAGCAGGCTCACCACCACCATGCCCAGGCAGCCGATCAACAGCCCCCAGCCACAGCCGCTCCCCGACGAGCGCGGCGGCTCCTGATAGAACGAGGGTTGTTGGGGACTGGGGAAGGGATTCGACATGGAGAAATCCGTTGGCGGAGGAAGCTTCAAAACAGAACCGAACGGGAAACGGCGAGTTCACTTTTTCGCCGGCAGCGGCGGGGGCGGGCCAATTTTTGCGAACTCGGCGAACTGCTCGTCGATTTGCCCGGCCGTCGGCACGCCGGCATGAACCCACAGGCCGTAACGCAGCGCCAGCGGCGATCCCGGCTCGATGGTCGTCGGCCCGGCAAAGTTGAGCGCGGCCCCCATCCAGCCGTCGTCGCGAACGTGAAACACGGTCGGATGGTTGGGGTTGCTCGGATGATCGAGCAGCGTAATCCCCTCGCGGGCGCTTTTAGTGATGGGGCCCGAGTAATCGACCCAGCGGGCGGCTCTTTCGTGGACGCCCGTCTCGTTCACGCCCCCGGCGCTATTGCGGATCGTGCCGCCGCCATCGTGAACGCCGATCGTCTTTGCCATCCGGACGCCGATGACGCCAAAGTTGGTCTTGCCGAGGGTGGCCGGCATCTTTGTCGAAAACTGCACGTCGAGCACCAGCAGCCACTGGCCCGCAGCTTGCGGAACAAACCGCATCGTCCGCTGCTCCTCAAGCAGGATGCGGCCCGTATCGTCCTGCCAGGCGTTCACCGCTTCGATCAGCGCTTCGTCGTCGGCGTCTTCGTAGCGCGTCGTCCGGCGGTGGACGATCCGCCCCTTGCTCGACGAGGCATCGTTCCAAAAGCCGACGCCTTCGACGGCATGATGCGAGATCCAGACGCTGTTGTGATGGCTGTGGCCGTTGGGATCGCGCGGGTGTCCCATCCGGGTGAGCGATTTGCCGCTCGGCCCGATCAAGGGAAACAGGAACGGCCGGTACAGCTCTTTGCCGAAATGGTATCGCGAAATCTCCTGGCCGTCGCGCTCGACGATCGCCGCGCCGCCGGGCAGCGGAATCACCTGCATCCGAGGCACCGGCTTGGCAGCGGGCAAATCGACCTGCCCCGGAGCCAGCAACAGGAACAACAAGGTTGTCATCATGGTTGTGTCGCCGCGGATTATCGTGCCTCGACAGGCGCGCGTCAAGAAAGTCGCGCGCGGAATTCTCGCCGCCTACGGACTTACCGCGTCCGCCGGCCAGGTTTTGACCTCGCCGACGAGCTTGGTCAGCGGGCCTTCGATCGAGCGGCCCAGGAATTTTCCGTCGGCCGACTGGCCCAGGTTGGTCAGCAGGGCCAGGTTCGTGCCGTCGGGAAAGTGCATCAGCGAGGCAGCCGTGCAGGCTAGCGCGCCACCGTGGCGCGCGACGAGCCGCTCGTCTTCGTCCGCTTTCAAAGTCCAGCCGAGGCCGTAGTAAGCGCCGCTTTGGCCTTCTTCGGGCTTGGCGATGGTGGCCTGGGGCGAAAACATGAGCCGCACGCTCGCCGCTTTGAGCAGGCCGCCGCGCGTTTGCCGTCCCCCCTCCACCAGGTCGAAGGCGGAAGCAAACTTCACCAGGTCGATGGCCGAGGCGATCCAGCCGCCGTGGGCGTCGAGCGTTTCCTGCCGCCAAACGCCGTAGCTGATCGGCACTTGCTCTTGGCCGGCGCCGGGGCCCGTCACGGCCAGGCTGGTGCCGCTGTGGATGTCGTAGTATTTCACTTCGCCGTCGGCCCGCTCGCTTTCGAGCGAGCCGCCGATCCGGGCCCGCTCGATCCCCAGCGGTTTGAATACTGCTTCTCGCACGTACTGCTCGTACGGCTGGCCGCTCGCCTTTTCGATCGCGCGCCCCAGCAGGCAATAGCCGAAGTTTGAGTAGGCATAGCAAGCCAGCGGTTCAAAATCGAGCGGCTGCCCCAGTTGAAAGCGGATCACATGCTCGGTCAGCACGGGCAGGTCGATCTTCAGTGATTTGGCCATCCGCGCGGCCTGAAACATCGGATCGTACGACTTGTCGCGGTCCCAGCCGCCGCGGTGGCAGAGGCATTCGACCAGCGTGACCTGCCGCCACCGCTCGTCGAACTGGCCCCCTTCTTCGAGATGCGGCTCGAGCGCAATGTAGTCGAGCACCTTGTCTTCCAGCTTGAGCTTCTCCTGCTCGACCAGCTTCAGAATCGCCACCGCGGTAATCGGCTTGCTGACGCTGGCAATGCGAAACAGCGAATCGGGCTGCACGGGTGCCTGCGCCTCGCGGTCGGCATAGCCAAAGCCGCGCGCGTAAACCGTCTTGCCTTCGCGAGCGATCGCTAGCGAGGCGCCGGGAATATTGTGCTCGGCCAAGAAGCCTTTCATCCAGGCGTCGAACTTTTCTAGCTCGGGGCGCGGCGTTCCCGAAACGGGCAAGTCGGCTGGTGAAGTCATGGCTGGTTCGCGGGCCAAGGCAGGAAGAACGAGTCGGTAAGCGAGCTGAATATCACCTACACTAACCCGAC
>JBBDYF010000190.1:18646-19551 GCA_040901775.1 Pirellulaceae bacterium
TCAGCGAGGGACAGCGCGGTCCCTCGCTGACGCGTCGGGTTTGTATGCGTCGCCCGCTCCGCGGCCCCGGCATTCCGCGCGATTTACGCTATCGTAAGGGCATGAACACCGCGCGCGTCTTATCGCAAAGCCTGTTGTTTCACTGGCGCATTCACGCCGCCGTGGCGCTCGGCGTGGCGGCGGCGGCGGCTGTGCTGACCGGGGCGCTCTTGGTCGGCGATTCGGTTCGAGGGAGCCTGCGGCACTTGACGCTCGACCGCCTCGGCCAGATCGACGAACTGCTCATCGCCGATCATTTCTTCCGGCAGGAACTGGCGGCCGAACTCGCCAGTCAGCCGCAGTTCGATCAGCACTATGCAGCAGCCGTGCCCGCCATTCTGTTTCCCAGCGGGACGATCGAGCTTGCCCACGAGAGTGGTCGCCGTCGAGCGAGTGGCGTCACGGTCATCGGCAGCACCGCAGCCTTTTGGCAGCTTGGCGATAGGCGTTTCAGCGCCACCAAGCAGCCCGGCGAAGGCCAAATCGTGCTCAATGCCCCCTTGGCCGAAGAACTGGGGGCCAAACTGGGCGACACCATCGTGTTGCGCTTGGGCAAGGCGAATCAGGTGCCGGCCGACAGCCCCCTCGGCCGCAAGACCGACCGGATTGCCAGCATCGCGGAATTGCAGGTCAGCGAGATCATCCCGGCCGAGAGCCTGGGCCGTTTTAGCTTGCAGCCGACGCAGACGACGCCGCACAATGCGTACGTTTCGTTGGGCACGTTGCAAACGGGCCTCGAAGTGGATGGGAAGGCGAACGCCATCTTCGTGGCCCGGCAGTCCGGCTCGACAGCGAGCGCCGCCGGCGACAAACCGGCCTTGGCAGAGATGCTGCGACCGCGAATCGAAGACTACGGGTTGACTCTC
>JBBDYF010000191.1:0-10403 GCA_040901775.1 Pirellulaceae bacterium
GGTTAGTGTAAGTGTCAACGCGGGTCCGCGTAGGCCACAATATAGTCCGCTCCCGCGGGCGGGGCGACTGCCAAGCCGCGCGAAATCTTAACCGACATCCGCCTCCCAGGGCGGCGGCCAAGCGTTTAGGATAGATGCTCGTCGCGCACCCCCTCTGCCACGCCTGCCAATCGCCAACGCCCCTCATGCCAGCCGAACCTGTTCCGCAGCCCGCCCGGCTCGACAATCCCAAGGCCGCCGCGCTGGCGGCACTCGATAAGGGGATCAATCGGCTCGAGGCGATCGGCCGGGGCGATCCGATCGAGGCGGTCGTCCACAAGCAGGTCTTTTCGGAACAGCCGGTGCTGGAAATTGATAATCTCTGCCTGTGGTATGGCCTGAAGCAGGCGCTGTTCAACGTGACAATGCCGGTTCCCAAGGGGAAGGTGACGGCGATCATCGGCCCCTCGGGCTGCGGCAAATCGACCCTGCTGCGGTGCGTCAACCGGATGAACGATCTGATCGAAGGGGTGCGGATTGAAGGCGACATGCGGGTCAGCGGCGATTCGATCTATGCCCAGGGGGTCGATGTCATCGAGCTCCGCAAGCGGATGGGGATGGTCTTTCAAAAGCCCAACCCGTTTCCCATGAGCATCTACGAAAACGTCGTCTATCCCTTGCGGATCGACGGCGAGCGCAACCGCCAGATCATCCAGCAGGTGGCCGAGCAAAGCCTTCGCGGCGCGGCCCTGTGGGACGAAGTGCAGAGTCGCCTCCGCGACAGCGCCCTCAGCCTTTCCGGCGGACAGCAGCAGCGGCTGTGCATCGCGCGGGCCATCGCCGGCGAACCCGAGGTGTTGCTGCTCGACGAACCGTGCTCGGCTCTCGACCCCATCGCCACCGGCAAGGTCGAGGATCTGATTCAGGAACTGCGGGGGGATTTTTCGATCCTGATCGTCACGCACAACATGCAGCAGGCCTCGCGGGTGAGCGACTACACCGCCTTCATGTACCTGGGCCGGCTGATCGAGTACGGCCCGACCAGCGAAATCTTCACTCGGCCGAAATTGAAGGAAACTGAGTCGTATGTGACGGGGCGGTTCGGGTAGGCTACGGCGGGCCCTTTCAGGAGTTGTTATGTAGGACGTCTGGACTACGATCGCGGCTGCTGTTTTACTTTGCCGCCGGCCGGCTTTGCGGCGGGCGGAGCGGCGCAGGCAGAACCTGCCTTCCGTCGGCTCCTTCGCGCGTCTTAAGGTCTGCCACGATGCGGCGAATGTCGAAGTCGAACCGTGCCGCGTGGGCCTCTCGAATCCGCCGAATTTCTTCCACGATGCGATCGCGAAACATAAATCACTCGGGTTGGACTAACTCGTATGGTGTGCAGACAAGGAGTGCCTGATGCATTCGCAAGATGCCGGCAGTTCCAAGTCAGCAAGTATTCGACGCCATGTACTGCTGCGACTGAAAGATGCAAAGCATCTTCGGCGGCCTTTTTTGGCAGTACTCTTGCTGCCAGCAATTGCTCGGCGAGCTGGGAAACATGATCGTTCGTTTCGACAATCGGAACTCCAACAAAGAAGTAGAAGTCGTTTCTCCGCAGCGGCTCGATCTCCTTTGGCTGCTTCATCGATGACTAACTGCGAGACACACAAATCAAACTGCTCTGCCGCAGTCGCCCACCACAAGCGGGTAGCTTCTTGTTGACCAAGTGTGATCGGATTGCGGCTCTTGCGGGCAGTCAGGTAACTGACAATCGTTGTTTCAACATAGACCGTTGGCTTCATACTCGCATCATTGCCCGCGGATCCGTCAAGATCAACGGTTCGGCGAAATGTTCGTCTCGCGCAGCTCCCGCGCCGTCGCATGGCAGGTGAGAATGCGCTGCTCCAACTCGGCCAGCAGGTCGTCGTCGGTCAGCTCGGCCACTTCTTCCGGCTGAATCGGCTTGCCGATGACGATTGCCAGCCGGGCCGGCCGCGGATACCGCGAGGTGCGCGGCCACGACTGGTACGCCCCGTCGATCGCCACCGGCACCAGCGGCGCCTGGCCGCGGCGGGCGACGGCGATGAAGCCCGGTTTAAGCGGGGCCACTTCGCCATCGTGCGTGCGCGTTCCCTCCGGAAAGATCAGTACCATGTCGCCAGCCTTCAGCCGCCGCAGCGTCTCTTTGAGCCCGGCCAGCCCACTCCCTTCGCGGTCGATCGGGATGGTGCCAAAAAATCGGATCGCCGGGCCGAACAGCGGCGTCCGCAGCAAGGATTCGCGAGCCAGGAAGTACATCCGCCGCGAACAGGTCAGCCCCACCAGCGGCGGATCCAAAGAGCTCTGGTGGTTCGAACAGACGAGCACTCCCCCCGTCGCCGGCCAGTTCTCGCGGCCGACTACCCGCAAACGAAATAGCCCGACACCGAACAGCCGGGCGACTATTCGGAAGGCGTCGTAACCCAGGCGCTGGACAAGGTTGCGGGAAGACATGGTGGAGGAAGGAGCTAGGGCTGGGGGCTAGGGCTGGATGATATTCGGCTCTTTTTCCCTGACTGCTGATCCCTGTTCTCCGACTCCTGACCTCTGACCTCTGACCTCTGACTCCTGCTCCCGCACGATCTCCTCCAGCCGATCGACCACCTGATCCTGGGTCAGGCCGTCGGTCCAGACCTCGACGGCGTCTGCCGCTTTGGCGAGTGCGCCTTCGGGCCGGGCGGCGTCGCGGCGGTCGCGCTCTGCCTGCTGGGCGAGGACCGTTTCGAGAGCAATCGCTTCCCCTCGCTGCACGAGCTCGGCATGGCGACGGTTGGCCCGCTCGATCGGCGACGCGGTCAGAAATATCTTGCACTCGGCTTGGGGAAAGGCAACCGTTCCCTGGTCGCGCCCTTCGGTCACCGTGTTCCGCTCGCCGGCAAGCTGCTGCTGCCGAACGACCAACTGGCGGCGGACGGCCAGGTTGTCGGCCGCCAGATAGACGGCGGCCGAGACTTCGCTCGTCCGAATCGCTGCCGAAATGTCTTCGCCGTCGAGAATCGTCCGTTCGTGGGCCAGATCGATGGCCAGCTCGCTCGCCAGGCGGGCAATCGCTTCCGCGTCGCCGTCGCCCAACCCGCGCCGCAAGGCTGCCAGGGCCACCGCCCGATACATGGCGCCGGTGTCGAGAAACTGAAACCCCAGCCGCTCGGCCAGGCGGCGGGCAATGCTGCTCTTTCCAGCCCCGGCCGGGCCATCGATGGTGACGATCATGCAGCCCAAGATACCAAGCGAATCGCGCGCAACCCAGGGTGGCGGCTTACTTGACGCGGCGGAAGTAACGGCCGCACAACATCGCCAGTGCCCGCTCTTCAGTGGAATGCAGTTAGCTACGGTCACTAGCGTCTTGTGGCTCTTCGCGCTTTTTGTGGCTATTTCCTTCCCATCCGCGATAATCCGAGACATCCGAGGTTTACTTCCTCCGACCAAACTTGGTTCCGGCTAGGCTACGCCGGGCTGGGTTTCAATTGCGGCTACTTGTCGGCTGGACTGACGAGCGAGCGGTAGCACAAACCCTGCGACGTGCTTAACGCACAACAGTCGTGGTTCGCTGCGCAAAATCACAGCCACCCCGCCGCTTATTTCTCCGCCCGCCCTGTTTACTCCCCTCCCATGTCCTACAATGCGGGCACGCTGCGGGCAGCAGGGTTCAGAGTAGAAGCGGTTCGATGGGGTAACTTGCAATCGCTATGGATGCGCCTTCACCTTCGATGCGCAAACTGGCCCGCAGGCTGCTGGCCGCCAGCCAGTCCGCGCCCGATCTGCACGCGCGCGAAGTGGCCCAGGCGTTTGAGGCGATCCGCGGCTATCTGACGAGACTGACCGGCGCCGACGGCTTTAGCTCGCTGCTGCGGCGGGCGATAGCGCTCGCCAGGGCCGAGGCACCAGAGTTGCAGGGCATCAAGCTCGGGGCGGATGGCCGCCTGGAAGGTCTGGAAGAAGTTGCCCCGGAGGCGGCGATCACGCTCGCGGCCCATCTGCTCGGGCTCTTGGTCACGTTTATTGGCGAACCGCTGATGCTGCGCTTGGTGCGCGAAGTCAGGCCGGACGCATCACTAAACACCTAGCATTTACGAATCGGGGCTGGTTGATGAGTGCCACAGAAAATAATCGGGAAAAAGATCGCGACCAGGAGCGCGTCGCCATCCGGCAACTCGCCACCGGCGTCCTCGGTCTCGACGAGATCCTCGGCGGCGGACTCCCCGAGTACTCGTTCAACATCATCGCCGGCGCTCCCGGCTGCGGCAAAACGACGCTGGCGCATCAGATTATTTTCGCCAACGCCAGCCCCGAGGCACCCGCCCTTTACTTCACGGTGCTGGGCGAGCCGGCCATCAAGATGCTCCGCTATCAGCAGCAGTTCTCGTTTTTCGACCAAGCCAAGCTCGACAAAGCGATCCGCTTCGTCAACCTCAGCCAACTCGTGCTCGATCAAGACCTGGGGGCCGTGCTCGACGCCATCATCAAAGAGGTCGAGGCCTCGAATGCCAAGATCGTGGTGGTCGATTCGTTTCGCACCGTGGTGCGGCATGCCCAGTCGGTGGCGGCCGCGGGCCTGGCCAGCGAAATGGAACTGCAAGGGTTCGTCCAACGGCTGGCGCTGCACCTGACCAGTTGGCAGGCCACAACGTTTCTGATCGGCGAGTACGTCGAGGGAGAGCTGCGCGACAACCCGGTATTCACCGTGGCCGACGGATTGCTCTGGCTGTATCAGAGCATCGAGCGGAACTCGATCGTCCGCAAAATGCAGGTCATGAAGCTCCGCGGGCAGGAATCGGTGCCCGGTTTGCACACCTTTCGCATCACCGAGGACGGCCTGCACGCCTTTCCGCGCACCTTCGGGCTCTCCGAAGTGTCGCAGCGCCGCAAGGGGGATCGCCGTCTTTCCACCGGCGTTGAAGAACTCGACGCGCAGTTGGGCGGGGGCATTCCCGAAGGAGACAGCCTGCTGTTGGCCGGGCCTTCCGGCTCGGGCAAATCGCTGCTCGCCTCGCAGTTCGTCCACAACGGATTGCAGCAGGGCGAGCCGGGCGTGATCGCCATTTTCGAGGAGCTGCCGGCCGCCTACATCCAGCGGGCGGCCAAGATGGGGATGGATTTCGACACGCCCCAGAAGCAGGGCCAACTCAAAATCATCTACCTGCGGCCGCTCGATCTGTCGGTGGACGAGACGGTGCATGCGGTCATCCACGCGGTCAAGGAGATCGATGCCAAGCGGGTCGTGCTCGATTCGCTGGTCGGCTTCGAAATGGCCCTGGCCCCCGACTTTCGCCACGAGTTCCGCGAGTCGCTGTACCGGATGATCGGCGCGCTCACCCGGCTGGGCGTGACCATCGTCAGCACCGTCGAGGTCGAGGAGAACTTCACCTCGATGGGCCTCTCGAACTTCGCGATCTCGTTTCTAGCCGAAGACATCGTGCGCCTGCGATACATCTCGATCAACGGCCAACTCCGCAAGATGCTGCTAGTGGTCAAGATGCGCGGCAGCGGCCACAGCATCGACATGTGGGAATATAAGATCACCGAAAGAGGGGTCGTCATGGGCGAGCGGCTGCGGGGCTACCGCGGCCTGACCACCGGCATTCCCGGGCCGTGGAGCGTCGATTCGGGCCAGAACTTTCCTCAACTGCCACACCCCTCTCCGGATCTGGCGGAAGACCCACCCGAGCCGCCGCGGAAGGGTGGGAGGAAAAAGCCATGACGGATTCTTCAAAATCCGCCGCGGAAATTCTGGCTCCCGGGTGGTTCACCGATAAACTTCCCGCCGGTGCCGGACACGATGCACGCGCACAATCCGCACAGCGTCTGCGATTTCGTACAGGACTCGGTAATCGCCGACGCGAATCCGCCAGTCGCTTTTTGTCCCGGCAAGCTTGCGGCAGCCGAGCGGGCGCGGATCGGTTGCTAGTGCCCGAATCGCCTCGATCGCCCGGTCGTGGACTTCGGCTGAGAGCCGGCGTAAATCTTTCTCGGCCGAGCGTTCCAGAAAGACTTGATACACGCTCGTCACTTCGTCTTGCGAGCGGCCAAATATTCGTCGAGGGAACGATACTGAAGCGGCCTCTGCCGTGCCTTGCGGAGCCACTCGATGTCGGCGGCATCCTCCACCCGTTCCAGCAATTCCTGGTACGCCTCAATGGGAATAATCACGGAGACGGGTTTCCCGTTGCGGGTGACGATCTCGGGTTCGACCGGCGCTGCTTTCATACCAGGCAGTATAGCCTCTCTCGTGACGTTCCACCAAGATCGGGGATGCCGTGGAGCGTCGATTCAGGCCAGAACCATCCCGGGTTGCCACAGGGCCTCTCCCCGGATCTCGCGGCAGAGCCACCCCAGCAGCCTCCGCAGCGCGGGAGGAAAAAGCCATGACCGACCTCAACCTGCCTGCTGCGGGTCTGCTGGAGTGTCCGCCGGCGTTCTCTCCGTTACCGCAGCCACGCGCCACGCGGACACGTTGTTTGGAATTATTTTCAAGCCACGGCTACAATCCTGATATGCGTGATATGAACACCCAAACGCAGGATCTCATCCGCATTTGCGAAGCGCTGCCCGAGGCCAAACGTGCCGAAGTGGCGGACTTCGCTCGGTTTCTGCTTACCCAGGAGGACGACGAGCGGTGGGAGCAGATCATTGCTTCGCCGGCACCCAGGCCAAAGCTGGACGCATTTCTGCAAGAATCCGTGACCCCATGACCAGCAACGCCCCCATACTCTCAGTCGAGCAACAACTCCGCGAGATGAACGAGGCGCTGCTCGTCTCGTCGATCCGCCAGCAGGAGTTGGCCGAGCAGGCGCAAGAGGCCGAAGCGGAGATGCGCACCAGCGAACTGCGGTATCGCGCCTTGTTCGAATCGGCGCCGATGGCCGTGTTCGCCTGCGACGCGCAGGGGGTGATTCAGCATTACAACGCCCAGGCCGTCGAGCTCTGGGGCCGCGAGCCGGAGTGCGGCGTCGAGAAGCACTGCGGCTCGGTGAAGTTGTGGCTGCCCGATGGCACGTTCTTGCCGCACGATCAAAGCCCGCTGGTTCAGGTGCTGCGCACCGGCGTGGGGGTTTACAACGTGGAGGTGTTCATCGAGCGGCCCGACGGTTCGCGCCTGCCGGTGCTGGTGAACTTCGCCGCGCTCCAGGACGCCACCGGCGAAGTGAGCGGCGCGATCACCTCGTTCATCGACATCGCCGACCGCAAGCAGGCGGAAACGTCGCTCCGCGCCAGCGAGGAGCGCTACCGCGGTTTGTTCAATTCGATGGACGAGGGCTATTGCATCATCGAGGTGATTTTCGACCAGTGCGAACAGCCGGTCGATTATCGCTTCTTGGAAGTGAACCCCGCGTTCGAGAAACAGTCGGGAATGCACGGCGCGCCGGGAAAACGGATGCGGGAATTCGTCTCGGAGATTGAAGAACCTTGGCTGGCGAATTACGGCCAGGTCGTCCGGACGGGCGAACCCATTCGTTTTGCCCACGAATTTAAAGCGCTGAACCGCTGGTTCGACGTCTATGCCTTCAAGGTGGGCGGGTGGGAGAGCCGAAAAGTCGCGGTCCTGTTTACCGACATCACGCAGCAGCGCAGCGCCGCGGAAGTTCTCCACCATTCGGAAGTCCGCTACCGCCGCCTGTTTGAGTCGGCCGAGGACGGCATTTTGATTCTCGATGGCCGCAGCGGCGCGGTCACCGACGCCAACCCCTTCATGGCGACAATTCTGGGCTATTCGCAGGCAGCATTGCTGGGGAAGGAACTGTGGGAGATCGGGCTGCTGCAAGACGCGGATATCAGCCGACGGATGGTTCAAGAACTGCAACAGGAGGGCTACGTCCGCTACGAGCACTTGCCTTTGGAGACGGCCGCCGGAAGGCGGGTCGAGGTCGAAGTGATCGCTACTGCCTATCGAGAGGACGACCGGCCGGCCATCCAGTGCAACATCCGCGACATCACCCAGCGCATTCTGCTGGAACAGAAAACCAGGGAACAAGCCGTTGCGCTGGCCGACCTGCACCGCCGCAAGGACGAGTTTTTGGCGATGCTCTCGCACGAGCTGCGCAACCCCTTGGCCCCGATTCTGAACTCCGTGCAGTTGCTGCGAATGCAGCGCGACCGGACTCCGCTGCAAGCGGAAGCGCACGCCATCATCGACCGGCAGGTGGCCCAATTGGCTCGCCTGGTGGACGACCTGCTGGAAGTCTCGCGGATTTCCACGGGGCGGATCCATCTGCAAGCGGAGCGACTGGACTTGCGGGGCATCGTCGAGCGGGCGATCGAGACCACGCAGTCGCAGGTGGGCCGGAAGGGACAGTCCCTGGCCAAATCTTTGCCCTACGAACCGGTTTGGGTGTACGGAGACTCGCTGCGCTTGGAGCAGGTCGTCGTGAACCTGCTCAACAATGCCAGCAAGTACACCGACCGGGGCGAGCACCTGTGGGTGGGGCTGGAAGTTGAAGGGGGTCAGGAGCCAGGAGCCAGTGGTCAGGGGCCAGGGGCCAGTCGAGACCCCGGTTCTGCTCTGCCCCCTGTTGCCGCGCTCCTCGTCCGCGACAACGGCGTCGGAATCGACCCGAAATTGCTCCCCCACATTTTCGATCTGTTCACTCAGGCCGACAAGTCGCTCGACCGCTCGCAAGGCGGACTGGGGATCGGCCTGGCGCTGGTCAAGTCGCTCGTCGCCCTGCACGGCGGAACGGTCGAGGCGCGCAGCACGGTGGGCGAAGGGAGCGAGTTTCTCGTCCGACTGCCGCTGCTCCTGTCGCCGCAGCTCGACCTAGCGCCGCGCGACGACGACGAAACCCACGCGGGACGCGGCTTGCGCGTTTTGGTGGTGGACGACAACGTCGATGCCGCGAACGGCGTGGCGCTCTTGCTGCGGGCTTTCGGTCACGAGGCGCGCGTGGCTCACGACGGCGCCAGCGCGATGCAGGCGGCCCTGGAATACGTTCCCGCGGCCGTGTTGCTCGACATTGGCTTGCCGGTGGCCAACGGCTTTCAAGTGGCCCAGTGGATTCGCCAGGAACCGGCGCTCAAAAACGTGGTGCTGGTGGCCCTGACGGGTTACGGTCAAGAGAGCGACCGGCAGCGCTCGCACGAGGCGGGTTTCGACCATCACCTGGTCAAGCCGGTCGATTTCGCCAAGGTGCGGAGCATCCTGTCGGCGGTCGCCGAAAATGCCCCCTGAGGGCGAGAGAACGGCGAATGGAGCGCCAGTTCGCGGCTTGTTTTCCCCCTCCTCGCCCTTCGCGAGATCCGCTGTTTCCCTCTCTGGAATTTGCGCGTCCGGGTGGCTTCTATGAAAGCCCGTTGCTCCGCAAGAGGAGGAAATGCAATTCGCCGTGTGTGAACCCCAGAGGATTTTGAACAGAAGTTAACGAAGGGAACAAAGAGGATAATAAGAGGAGAGGAGTTGGATCGGCAAATCTTGCCTTCGTTTTCTTGGTTGCCTTCTGTTCAAATTTTTCGCCGTTAACCCGCCGCCGGCCGCGAGTTGCAAAATCGTGCCCCGGATGGGCCGGCTTACTTTCATGCCCGATCACGTTCACCTGGTAGCGGCGCGTCAGGAAATGCACGCCGAGACGCGCTCGCCGGGTTTCTGAAGCGTGCGGCATCGCGCCGGCTGCATTCCGAACAGCGGCACCCACAGGCCGATCAGCGCGACGAGAAGGGGCGATTACCCAGTCCGTGGGAAGAGCATGGCTGGAAAGTGTTTCTGCACACACCCGAGGAAATTGCCCTCGCCAACGAGTATG
The DNA here is from genome assembly GCA_040901775.1 of Pirellulaceae bacterium. Taxonomy (GTDB): domain Bacteria; phylum Planctomycetota; class Planctomycetia; order Pirellulales; family Pirellulaceae; genus CAYLLN01. Next base: position 9,735 of record JBBDYF010000191.1, read on the forward strand.
TGAACAACAACCCGGTCGAAGCCGGTTTGCCCCCGCAGCACTGGTCTTGGGTGAAACCGTTCGCTTAGCCCTCGCCTCCAGGCGGGGTGGGACGTGGCGTGGACGCGGCGGCTAAGCAAATTATTTCTGCAGAGGCGGGAATAAACCGGCCCGGGCGGGGATCAAACTGGTAACGCGATCGACAATGCAGGATGTCCTGTTTTGCGTAAAACGTTGTCTGGCTTACACTTAAAGGAAATTCAAGCCATGAAGAAGCTGTTTGCCCTGGTGGCCTTCGCCGCCCTCGGTTTGTTTGCGGTTGGCTGCGGTGGCGAAACCACGGTCACAACCCCCGAAGGCGCGGTCACCACCGACGGTGATGCGGCCATTACGACCGACGGAGACACGACCACGGTTGATCCCGCCCCCGAATCGACCGATCCCCTCTCGACGACCGACCCGGTGATCGACCCGGTACCCCCCGCCGACGTAGTGCCCCCGACCGAAGCGACCGTCGATCCGTAAGCCTGCGGCTTGGCAGCGAACGAATACACGGGGAGGCGATCGCCCGCGATCGGCCTCCCTTTTTTCGTGCAGTCATTCTCGCGACCACTGGTCGCGGCTATGCACACTCGCGCGACCACTGGTCGCGGCTATGCACACTCGCGCGACCACTGGTCGCGGCTATGC
>JBBDYF010000191.1:10503-19497 GCA_040901775.1 Pirellulaceae bacterium
AGGCAGCTACGTCTGCCTTTTTGGCCGGGGCACTCGGGCTTTGCTTCCCTTGCCCCGTTTGCCCTTTTTCGGCCCTGCCTTGTACGACGCGACCTCGATGTCGCCCAGCTTCTGGCCGATGGCGTCGCGCAATTGGCCGATCCGGTCGCGCAGGGCCGCCGCCCGCTCGAAGTCCAAGTCTTCCGCCGCCTTGTACATCTCGGCTTCGAGTTCCGAAACGTACTCCTCGGTGATATAGACCTCGTCGCTTTCGCGGCCGACAGCCGCGTTCGCCTGGCGATGGGCCGAGATCGCCTGCTCGATTCCCGCCCGGATGTGCTTTTTGACCGTTTCGGGCGTGATGCCGTGCTCGGTGTTGTATTTTTCCTGGGCAGCCCGGCGGCGGCGAGTCTCGTCGATGGCGCGGCGCATCGACTCGGTTACCCGGTCGGCATAGAGGATCACCTTGGCGTTCACGTTGCGGGCGGCCCGGCCGATCGTCTGAATCAGCGACGTTTCGCTGCGCAGAAAACCTTCCTTGTCGGCGTCTAGAATGGCGACCAGCGAAACCTCGGGCAGGTCGAGTCCTTCGCGCAGCAGGTTCACCCCGACCAGCGCCTCGAATTTTCCCGCCCGCAAGTCGCGCAACAGATCGACCCGTTCAAAAGCGTCGAGCTCGCTATGCAGCCACTTGCACAGCACCCCCTGCTCGACCAGGTAGGCCGACAGATCCTCGGCCAGCCGCTTGGTCAGGGCGGTGACCAAAACCCGTTCGCTCACGGCGGCCCGTTCGCGGATTTGTTCGAGCAGGTGCGGCACCTGGCCGCGGGCCGGGCAAACCTCGATCACAGGGTCCAACAGGCCGGTCGGGCGAATGACTTGTTCGACGACTTCGCCCCCCGCTTGCTCGATTTCGTAGTCGCTGGGAGTGGCCGAAACGAAGACCACCTGGTTGATCTTTTGCTCCCACTCGCCGAATCTCAGCGGCCGGTTGTCCAGGGCGCTGGGCAGGCGGAAGCCGTGCTCGACGAGCGTCGTTTTGCGGGCCTGGTCGCCGTTGAACATCGCCCGGATTTGCGGCACGCTGACGTGCGACTCGTCCACGATCATCAAAAAATCTTTAGGGAAAAAGTCGTGCAACGAGTTGGGCGTCGAGCCCGGCGGCCGGCCAGAAAGCGGCCGGCTGTAGTTCTCGATGCCTGGGCAGTGGCCCACTTCCATCAGCATTTCGATGTCGAACCGGGTGCGGGCGTTCAGCCGCTGGGCCTCGAGCAGCTTGCCCGCCCCGCGCAGTTGTTGCAGCCGCTCTTCGAGCTCGACGCGGATGTTATCGACCGCTTTGGCGATCCGGTCTTCGGGCATGACGAAGTGCTTGGCCGGATAGATGAAAAGCTGCTGCTCGACGGCCAGCGTTTCGCCGCTGAACGGGTTGATGATCGACAGTTTTTCGATCTCGTCGCCCCACAGCTCGATGCGGAAGGCATATTCCTCGTACGACGGCCAGATCTCGACGCAGTCGCCGCGGACGCGAAACTTGCTCCGCTCGAACGACACGTCGTTCCGGTCGTACTGAATATCGACCAGTTGCATCAGCATCGCGTCGCGGTCGATCGATTCGCCGACCCGCAGCGGCACCATCATCGATTTGTAATCTTCCGGATTGCCCAAGCCGTAGATGCACGACACGCTGGCGACGATCAGCACGTCTTGACGGCTGACAAGCGAACTGGTGGCGGCGAGCCGCAGGCGGTCGATCTCTTCGTTGATCGAGCTATCTTTTTCGATGTAGATGTCGCGCTGCGGAATGTACGCCTCGGGCTGATAATAGTCGTAATAGCTGACGAAGTAGTGAACGGCATTGGTTGGAAAGAACTCGCGAAATTCGCCGTACAGTTGGGCGGCCAGCGTTTTGTTGTGCGAAATGACGAGCGTCGGCTTTTGAATCTGGGCCACGACGTGCGCCATCGTGTAGGTCTTGCCCGAGCCGGTCACGCCCATGAGCACCTGCGACTTTTTGCCGGATTGCAGGCCCTCGACCAGCCGGGCAATCGCCTGGGGCTGATCGCCCGCCGGGGGAAACGGCTGATGCAGCTTGAAACCCATGTTGTGCCAGCGGCGCAGGGCCGGTTAGAGGAGGAGCCGGGTCGAGCGCGATGGCGGGTCGAGCCGGGCCAGCGCACCGATGTTCATTTTAGCAGCGCGACTGGCGGGCGGACAGTTCCCCGCCGGCCGGCGGAGTGCCTGAACCAACTGCCGTCGTCGGCTGTCAAATTTCCGATATGATGGTGGAAGGCGAAGTTTGGGCGAGAGGAGAGACAGCGATGGCAGCACAAACGGTGGAAGAGCGGCTCCGGGCTCTGGAGTCGGAAGTGGCGGCGCTGAAGAAGCGCGTGGGGGACGCACCTGACGACGCGCGGCCCTGGTGGCAGAAAATCTCCGGGGCATTTCAGGGCGATCCCGCGTTCCTTGAGGCGATGAAGCTCGGACGGGAATATCGAGAGTCCTTACGGCCGAAACCGAGAGCAAAGAAGAAGCGCAAGAAAAATGCTGATTCTTGACACGGACCACGTGAGTTTGTTGGAGTGGGGAAGCGGTTCAGATTACGACCGTCTCCAGATTCGATTACAGAGGACACTGGCGACGGAAATCACGACAACCATTGTCAGTTACGAGGAACAGACTCGCGGTTGGTTAGCCTATCTGGCTCGCGCTCGCAAGTTAACGCAGCAGGTGGAAGCCTTTCGACGACTGCATCGACATCTCAATGTGTATCGCGAGATGGTAGTCCTGGATTTTGACGAGGCTGCTGCGATTGAATATCAAAACCTGCAGCACTTGCGCACTCGGATTGGAACGTGTGACGTTCGTATCGCCGCGATCGCTCTTGCCCAGAAGGCCACACTCCTGACGCGCAACACGATTCACTTTCAGCAAGTGCCCGGTTTGCAGTTCGCGGATTGGACGATTCCACCAACCTAGTCCTGCCCGTTTACGCCTCGCGAATCGTCCCTTATTCTCAATTTCATGCGCTACGAAAACGTCTGCCTCGAATCGCTCGGCTATACTCTGCCCGATGAAGTTGTCACCAGCGACGACATTGAGCAGCGGCTGGAGCCCCTCTACAGCCGCCTCCGCCTGCCCGAGGGTCGGCTGGAACTGATGAGCGGCATTCGCGAGCGTCGGCTCTGGCCCTGCGGCACCCGGCCGAGTGGGCCAAGCACCCAGAGCGGGCGGCGAGCGATTGAGGCCGCGGGAATCGACCCGACGGAAATTGGCTGCCTCATCCACGGCTCGGTCTGCCGCGATTTTTTGGAGCCGGCCACCGCCTGCGGCGTGCATCATGCCCTCGGCCTGCCGCAGGAGTGCCAGGTGTATGACGTTTCCAACGCTTGCCTGGGGCTACTCAGCGGCGTGTTGCAAGTGGCCAACCTGATTGAACTTGGGCAAATCCGGGCGGGCCTGGTCGTGGGCACGGAGGACAGCCGCAATCTGCTCGAAAGCACGATCGACGAACTGAATCGGAACACCACGCTGACGCGTGAGAGCGTGAAGCCGGCGTTCGCGTCGCTGACGATCGGCTCGGCCAGCGCGGCGGTGCTGCTGGTCCACAAAGAGATCAGCCGCACCGGCAACCGCCTGCTGGCCGCCGCGGCACGGGCTCACACCTCGCACCATGCCCTGTGCCAGGGGGGACACGAATCGTCCGCGGCCGGCGGCTCGACGATTCTGATGCAGACCGACTCGGAGCAGCTTTTGGCCGAAGGGCTGGCGACCGGAGCGGCGACGTTCGGCGATTTTCTATCGACGAGCGGCCTGGGGCGCGACGATCTGCACAAGACCGTCTGCCACCAGGTGGGCGGCACGCATCGCAAACTGATGCTCGAATCGCTGGGCCTGGTGGCCGAGCGCGACTTTGTGACCTATCCCTGGCTGGGCAACACCGGCTCGGTCGCCCTGCCGGTGACGCTCGCCCTGGCGATGGAACAAGGTTTCGTCCAGCCGGGCGAGCAGGTCGCCCTGCTGGGGATCGGCAGCGGGATTAATAGCATCATGCTGGCGACTAGCGGGGCGGGCGCGCCACTTGCCTCGATTGATCGCAGTGCGTCACAAGAATTCGGTTCGGCCCCGCATTTCGTCCGCCGAGGTCGTGCGCCACAGGTGTACGAGGCGTAGCACGATTTGGCCGATGGTGCGGCGTCCCGGCGGACAATAGGCGACTCCTGGGTGATCGCCGGTCGCCGCGACGATCCGCAAAAAGTCCCGATCGTGTGTCACCAATGTCGCGCCGTTACAAACGGCATATTCAAGCTGCGCCTTGTCGGTTTCGCCCGTCAATCCCGCATCGGTCGTTGTCGTCGCTTCGATTCCACGCTGGCGGAGGCCGCGGGCCACGGCGTGATTGACGCTCTCGTCCAAATGAAACCTGAGTTGCATCGCTTGGCGCGCCGTCATGCACGCCCACTCAGCCGCCGAAACTCTTCGTCCGCCCCTCGAATCTCATCGTCGATCTGCGGATGATGGTCGTGATAATACGAGAGGGCCCCGTGAACCTGGCCCAAGGTCAAATGCGGGAAGCTGTTGACAATTTCGTCGGGCGACATTCCCAGCTCCGTCATGAGCACGATTTGGCTGACGCGAATTCGCGTTCCCGCGATCCGGGGCGCGCCGCCGCAGGTTCCCGGCGTCAGAACGACGTGACCGATGGCCACCTCTTGCTGAGTACTCATGTCACCATTGTACCACGCGCCGCCTGCGCGGCGTACTTCAATTCGGCTGGGAAAGCTATTCGCTCCCCTCGCCCGCCATGAATCGCCGGATGACGTCGGCGTCGAAATAGTTGATGCTCATGCCGGCATCGACGACGACCGACTGGGCCACGATGCCGCTCGATCGCGGGCTCAGCAAAAACACTGCCACGTTGGCGGCTTCTGCCGTTTCGAGCGCCGCTTTGCGCGGAATGACTTGCTCGGCATACAGGTACGAATCGAGATAGCCGGGAATCCCCGCCGAGGCTGAGGTTTTCAGCAGGCTGGGCGACACCGCGTTGAAGCGGACCCGCGAGAATCGACTGAACGATTTAGTCAAAAATGCCAGCGACGAATCGAGGGCCGCCTTGATCGGGGCCATATAGCCGTAGTTTTCGCTCGCCATCCGGGTCGTCGAGATCGACACGGTCACCACCGAGGCGTCAGGCGTCAGCAAGTCTTTCAGCGCGTTCGACAAGCCGATCAGCGAGTGGCACGAAATGTCCATCGCCCGCAGGAAAGCCCGCTTGGGCGTCTCGTGGAAGGGCTTCATCCCGTCGGCATAGTCGGCAAAAGCAATCGCATGGAGCATTCCGGCGAACTGGTGCCCGCGGGCAGCCAGGTCGGCGGCGAGCCCGGCGATCTGGTCTTCGAACTCGACATCGCAGACATGCACTTCGCGCTGGGCGAGCTGCTTGGCGAGGCTTTGTTTGCGCTCTTCGCTGCGGACTACATAGACGACTTGCGCGCCAACCTCTTCCAGCGCCTTTGCCACGTGCCAGGCGACACTTTTCTTGTTGGCGACGCCCAAGACGAGCACCGTTTTGCCAGTGAGGCCGAGGAAGTCCATCTACGCCTCGCGCTGGGCCAAAGTGACCGCGAAACCGAGCGTCACGGCCGGTTTGCCGTCGAGCGTTACCTTGGCGGAGAGAAAAAACGCGTCCCCCATCCGTTCGTCGAGCGTCACGTCGAGCAGCACGCTGTCGCCCGGGCGGACCATCCGCTTGAACTTCACATCGCTGAGCCGGCCGGCCACGGGAACGCCATCGCCGGTTACATGCTTGCTGAGCAACACCGCCCCGGCCTGCATCGCCGCTTCGCACAGGATGACGCCCGGCACAAGCGGGAAGTCGGGATAGTGACCCTGAAAAAACCACTCCTGGGCCGCAAACGTTTTACGGCAGACGATGCGTTCGGCTTCCCACAGGGCGATTTCATCGACGAGCAGCATGGGAGGGCGGTGCGGAATGGCGGCCAGGATTTGTTCGCGCGACATCGGCGGAGGGGTTCGGGGATCGGGGTTCGGGACGGACGTGCATAGCCGCGACCAGCGGTCGCGCCGAAAACTCAACTATAACTTCGTAGCTAAAATATCGGGTTAAACCCAAGTTGCCGCCAACATCAAACGGTCCCTTTGAAGAGCAGCGCATCCACGTCGTTGGCGACGATCACGCCGTAGTTGATCGCCCCCAGCCAGCCCGACATGATAATCCCGACGCTCCCCGCGTGGTACAGCCCGCGAACCTGCTCAGGCAGGCTCCGGCTGACGGCCAGCCCTTCGAACTTGGTGCCAAAGCTGGCCCCCGAAACGTGCTGCGTATAGTGCTCGAAGGTTTTGGGGGTGGCCGCCTCGGCATGGTCGATTCGCTCGCGAATATTCGGCACGTACCGGCCTAGATGGTCGAGCGTCGTTTCGACCAGCTCGCGCTTGCTCGCTTCGTATTCCTCCGGCCCTAGCGCGGCCCAATCGGCGTAGTTGGCGTTGGTGCTCGAAACGATCAAACAGCGGGGCCGCGCGTGCGGGCGGGTCCGCGGATAATAAAACGAGTACGTCCGGCTGGTCACTTGCCGGCTGAGCAACAGATCGGTGCGAAACAGCGGCGCGGTCGAGGTGAAAAACAGATCCCCCATGCTCTCGTCGATCCGCTCGTCGGGCTTCAGCGCGATATAAACCTGCGTGCTGCTGTTGTTGAGCCGCACGGCCCGGGCATCCTCGACGAACTGGGGGTCCAAATGTTCCGGGCCGACGAGGCCGAACACCGTGTGCTTGAGATTCGCGTTGCTCACTACCGCCCGGCACTTGATCCGCCGGCCGTTGATCGTGACGCCGGTGACGCGGCCCTGCTCGACGTGAATCCGCTGGGCGTCGCACTTGATCCGCACATCGACGCCACTTTTCACCAGATCGGCCTGCATCCACTCGATCAACCGGTCGGTCCCCCCCTCGAACGTATAGACCCCCTTGCTCATGAAGTTCGAGAAGACGATGCCGTAGGTAATGGCCGGGTCTTCCAGTGTCGAGCCGTTGGCGTAGGTGATCGGCTCCATCAACAGGCGGATCACGTCTTCGCGGCCCGGAAAGAATTTTTCGAACAGTTGGCCGGTGGTGAGCCGCTGGTCGTCGTAAAAATTCATGTTTCGGGCGGTGTCGAAAAACGCAGCGACGGTCTGCGGCTCGATGCCGAACTGCGCGGTCAACAGGCGGGTGAAATCCTCGCGGTTGTAGCTCGTGGTGAGCGAGAACATCGGGTTGTCGAAGCGGATCGCCTTGAGCGGGACGATCGCGTCAGCAATCTGGTCGGTCCAATAGCGCCGGCAGCTCTTAATCATGCCGTGCGGAAAACCATGCAGCGAAATGTCAAAAATGTGCCCCCCCGGCCGTTTGAACCAGGTGGCCATCCCGCCCAGCTTGTAATGCTGCTCGGCCAACAGCACGCGGTGCCCGGCCCGCGCCAGGATGTTGGCGGCGGTCATCCCGGCCAGCCCGCTGCCGACGACGACCACGTCGTATTCGTCCTGCGCGCCGGCCAGAAAGTCCTTGGGCATGAACACCAATCCGAAGCGATGGCGAAAGAACGCGAAGCTCCACCTAGCCTAGCAAATGCCTCGAAAACAGGCAGGGGAGGAGCGGCCCGCCACGAGCGGGCGGCGATTAAAACTTCACTTCGCCCGAGACGATCACGTGCTCGGGTCGGCCGCGGAGCGTCGTGCCGGCCAGCGGAGTGTTCGAGCTTTTGGAAAGGAACCGCGCCGGATCGACCTCCCAGCGAACATCGGGATCGATAATCACCACGTCGGCATCGGCGCCGGGGCGTAGCGTCCCCTTGTTCAGGCCCAGAATGCGGGCCGGATTCACGGTCAGCTTGGATAGGGCGGTCGGCCAGTCGAGATGTCCCGGCTCGATCAAGCGAGTAATCACCAGGGCCAGCGTCGTTTCGAGGCTCACCATGCCGGCGGGGGCCAGATCGAGTTCTTGCATTTTTTTCTCGACGGCCCGCGGTGCGTGGCCGCTGCTGATCACGTCGAGCGTCCCGTCCTGGAGGCCCGCGATGCACGCCTCGACGTGGTCGGGCGAGCGGAGCGGCGGATTCAATTTGCAGGCGGCATCGAACGAGCGGAGCAACTCGTCGGTCAGGGCGAAATTGATCGCGCAGACTCCCGCCGTGACGGGGATATTCCGTAGCTTGGTCCGGCGCACCAGGTCGATGCTGCTGCCGGTCGAAAGGTTCAGCAGATGCAGCTTGCCGCCGGTCGCCTCCGCCAGGCGGACATCGCGACTGGTCATTACATCTTCCGCCGCCGCGGGCATACCCGGCAGGCCGAGCACCGTCGAGACCCGCCCTTCGTGCATCACGCCCCCCCCCGACAGTTCGAGCGCCTCGGGGTGGCTCAACAGCGGCGCGTCGAACATCAGGCAGTACTCGAGCGCCCGCCGCAACAGGTCGGAGTTTTGCAACGGCCGCATTGCGTCGCTGAAGGCGACCGCGCCGGCCTCGACCAACGAGCCGATTTCGGCCAGTTCCTTTCCCTCCCGGTTTTTGCTGACGCAGGCGACCACAAACACATGGCAATGATGTGCCCGCGCCGCTTTTTGCCGGACGAATTCTACCGCGGCCGGCGTGTCGATCGGCGGATCGGTATCGGGCAGGCAGGCGATCGAAGTGTATCCGCCGGCCAAAGCCGCAGCCGTCCCCGTTTCGATCGTTTCGTCTTCTTCACAGCCTGGCTCGCGCAATTGGGTGTGAAAATCAACCAGGCCGGGGGCGACGATCTTGCCGGCGGCATCCAAAATCCGCTCGTCTCCCCGCGGCTGGGCGTCGAAACCGACGATCCGCCCCTCTTCGATCAAAAGGTTTGTGACGCGATCGATCCCCTGTGCGGGACAGATGACGCGGCCGCCGGTGATGAGGAGTTTGGACATGGAGGAAAAGGACTAAGGACTAAGGACTAAGGACTAAGGACTAAGGACTAAGGACTAAGGACTAAGGAC